>NZ_JAFCMA010000040.1:0-58236 GCF_018130125.1 Bradyrhizobium sp. AUGA SZCCT0177
GAGATCACGGCATAAGCCGTAAAGCCATTGCGCAGGGAAGGCCGGGTGTTCTCCGCTGCCCTGTATGCTCGTGTGCACACTTTTCTGTGCAAACCGCACACGAGACCGCGGGTGCAGCGCGCACCCGGTCTTCCCTGCGCCCTCTGTTTGAAGAGGGCGGGAAGTTTCTGGCAAAGCTCGGGCGCAACGCGTCGCGAGAATGCGAAACTATATCCACGTCGTCCCGGCGAAGGCCGGGACCCATAACCACAGGGAGACGTTTTGCGAAAGGTCTCTGCTACCGAGCTTCTATTGAGAGATCACGCGGTATGGGTCCCGGCCTTCGCCGGGACGACGAGTGGGACGACATCAACAACTACTCCGCCGCCTCGATCCATTCCGCCGCCCCACGCCACAACGTGTCGCGATGCTCAGGGCGGAAGAAACCAAAATGGCCGATCCGGCTGGCGCCGGTGTCCTTGGGTGTCACCGTGATGATCTCGGGTTTTGCGGCCGTAAATCCCGAGCACAGCAACTCCACCGCCGGCCGCGTCGCCCAGGGATCATCAGACATGCACAGCGCGCGCAACGCGCCTTTGTAGTTCGGAAAATTTTGCAAGGCCGCCAGATTCTTGTCGTCGAACATGTAGCGCGGGCTCATCACCCAGGAGACCCATTGCAGGAATACGTCCTTCGGCATGTCCATGCCGAGCCCGAGCCAGCCCGGCGTGTAGCCGAACGCGCGGGTGAGGGGGACCGCGGCATTGAGCATCGCATAGACGCGATAGCGCTCGGGCACCGCGATCAGTTTCCAGGTGCCGGCTTGGGCGGCGATAAACAGCGCGCGCGAAATCTCGGTGTTGTTCGGCAGCAGACCCAGCGCCTGGCCGCCAAAGGAATGCCCGACATAGGCAAACGGCAGCGCCTTGTAGCGCTCGCGCATCCAGGCCACCGCGGAGGTTACATCCTGCGCGGCCCAGTCCGACATCGAGGCGTTGAAGCCGACCAGCGATTTCGGCTGGTTGTAGCCGGTCATCGACTTCTGCCGCGAGTCGCCGGTGCCGCGGTAGTCATAGGTCAGCACCGCGCAGCCGCGCTTGGCGAGGTAGCCGGCAAAGCCGCGATAGACCTTGCGGTGGACCGCGGTCGCCGAATTGATCAGCACGGCGTGGCGCTTGGCCCCGCGCGGCAAGAACAGCGTAGCTCCCAGCGGATAGCCATCCGCCGCGGGAAGCGTGATATCGTCGATGAATACGTCGTCCAGCCCCAGCTCGGCCACCCGCGATTTCCTTCCTCGCTTTTCGCGATTTGGCCCTAACAAATGCGAATTCGGCTTTTGCTGCAAGGGCTTGACGGGGAGACCCGCAAGGCTTGACGGGGACACCCGCAAGGGCTTGACGGGGCAGGTGGAAATCTCATGGCGGTTGGCCATCGCCCTGTGTATAACCCGGCCCTTCGTAACTGCGGGTAAGTCGCGGTTTTTGCTCAGGAGTTAACGTCATGTCCGAGCGGTGGACACCCGATAGCTGGCGCGCCAAACCGGTGCTGCAGGTGCCCGATTATCCCGATGCCAAGGTATTGGCTGATGTCGAGGCGCAGTTGGCTACCTTTCCGCCGCTGGTGTTCGCCGGCGAGGCCCGCAATCTGAAGAAATCGCTCGCGCGCGTCGCCGCCGGCGAAGCCTTCCTGTTGCAGGGCGGCGATTGCGCCGAGAGCTTTGCCGAGCACGGCGCCAACAACATCCGCGACTTCTTCCGCGTGCTGCTGCAGATGGCCGTCGTGCTCACCTATGCCGGCGCGCTGCCGGTGGTGAAGGTCGGCCGCATCGCCGGGCAGTTCGCAAAGCCGCGCTCGTCGAACACCGAGAAGATCAATGGCGTCGAGCTGCCGAGCTATCGCGGCGACATCATCAACGACATCGCGTTCACGCCCGAGGCGCGCATCCCCGATCCGCAGCGCCAGTTGATGGCCTATCGGCAGTCGGCGGCGACCCTCAACCTGCTGCGTGCGTTCGCGACCGGCGGTTTTGCCAATCTCGGCAGCGTGCATCAGTGGATGCTGGGCTTCCTGAAGGACTCGCCGCAGTCACGCCGCTACAAGGAACTGGCCGACCGTATTTCGGACGCGCTGAACTTCATGCGCGCCTGCGGCCTCGACCTCGAAAGCCACCCCGAGCTTCGCGCCACCGATTTCTACACCAGCCACGAGGCGCTGCTGCTGGGCTACGAGCAGGCCTTTACCCGGGTCGATTCCACCACCGGCGACTGGTACGCCACCTCGGGCCACTTCATCTGGATCGGCGACCGCACCCGCCAGCTCGACCACGGCCATGTCGAATATTTCCGCGGCATCAAGAACCCGATCGGCCTCAAATGCGGCCCGTCGCTCAAGCCCGATGAACTCCTGAAGCTGATCGACATCCTCAATCCCGACAACGAGCCGGGCCGGCTCACGCTGATCAACCGCTTTGGCTCCGACAAGGTCGGCGATCATCTGGCGCCCTTGATCCGCGCGGTGCAGCGGGAAGGCCGCGTCGTGGTCTGGTCGTGCGATCCGATGCACGGCAACACCATCAGCTCCAATTCAGGCTACAAGACCCGCCCGTTCGACCGGATATTGTCGGAAGTGAAGTCGTTCTTCGCCATCCATCAGGCGGAAGGCACCCATGCCGGCGGCATTCACCTGGAAATGACCGGGCAGGACGTCACCGAGTGCATCGGCGGCGCCCGCGCCATCACCGACGAGGATCTCAACGACCGCTATCACACGGTCTGCGATCCCCGTTTGAACGCCGAACAATCGATCGACATGGCCTTCCTGATCGCCGAACTGCTCAAGCAGGAACGCGCCGGCAAGGTCAAACCGATACCGGCTGCAGCGGGTTTCTGACTTGCTGCGACTCTGGCGCGCCACGATCAATACGCGTAACGGCCTCGCTTTTGCGATCCGGTCGGAGCAGGCCGTCCGCGAGGAACTGTTTGCGCTGGCGCTGTCGGTGCCGCTGGCCTGGCTGATCGGCGCCACCGTGATGCGCCGGGTGGAACTGGTCGCGGCGGTGGCGTTCGTCCTTGTCGTCGAGATCCTCAACACCGCGATCGAAAAGCTCGCCGACCGGCTCACCACCGACCATGATCCGCAGATCGGGCGGGTCAAGGACATGGGATCGGCCGCGGTCGGCGTGGCGCTGTTGATGTCCGGCGCGTTCTGGCTGTTTGCCATCGCCGAACGCATAGGCGCGTTCTAAAGGCAGCGATTGAAGTTTCGGCGTGTGCAGGGCACCATTGGCGTATGAGCGAACCGAAATTCACAATTACGCTGGCGCAGTTGAACCCGACCGTAGGCGATGTCCCGGGCAACGCCGCGAAAGCGCGCGCCGCGCGTGAGCAGGCGAAAGCCGATGGCGCTGATCTGCTCGTGCTGCCGGAATTGTTCATCACCGGCTATCCGCCGGAAGACCTGGTGCTGAAACCGGCGTTCCAGGCGGCTTGCCGCTCCGCGATCGAGGAACTGGCGCGCGAGACCGCGGGTGGTGGTCCGGCTGTCCTGATCGGCACGCCCTGGGTCGAGGACGGCAAGCTCTATAACGCCTGCGCGCTGCTCGATGAGGGCCGCATTACGGCTCTGCGCTTCAAGGCCAATCTGCCGAACTACGGCGTGTTCGACGAAAAGCGCCTGTTCGCACGCGGGCCCGCCGCAGGGCCGGTGACGGTGAAGGGAGTCCGGGTCGGCGTCCCCATCTGCGAGGACATCTGGCTCGAAGAATCAGAAGAATACGAAAATGTCGTCGAGTGCCTCGCCGAGACCGGCGCAGAAATTCTGGTGGTGCCGAACGGCTCGCCATACGCCCGCGACAAGAACGATCTGCGGCTGTCGATCGCGGTCGCCCGCGTCACCGAGAGCGGTTTGCCGCTGGTGTATCTGAACCAGATCGGCGGGCAGGACGAACTGGTGTTCGACGGCGCATCGTTCGCGCTCAACGCCGACCTTTCGGTCGCGACGCAGATGCCGGCGTTCGAGGAAAACATCACGACGTTGATCTGGACCAAGAGCCCGGACGGCTGGCGCTGCAATGGACCGGTAGTGCCGCTGATCGACGGCGACAAGGGCGATTACGCGGCCTGCGTGCTCGGCCTGCGCGATTACGTCCGCAAGAACGGCTTTCCCGGTGTGCTGCTCGGCGTCTCCGGTGGCATCGACTCGGCCTTGTGTGCGGCGATCGCGGTCGATGCGCTCGGCGCGGAGCGTGTTCGCGGCGTGATGCTGCCGTTCCGCTTCACCGCGCAGGTGTCGCTGGACGACGCGGCAAAGCTCGCGGCTGCATTGGGCTTCCGCTACGAGGTGTTGCCGATCGCGGACGCCGTGAACGGGTTCGAGAAGATTCTGTCCGGCACCTTCGCCGGCCTGCCGCGCGACATCACCGAAGAAAATCTGCAGGCGCGCACCCGCGGCACGCTGCTGATGGCGATTTCGAACAAGACCGGCGCGATGGTGGTCACGACGGGCAACAAATCGGAAATGTCGGTCGGCTACGCCACACTCTATGGCGACATGAACGGCGGCTTCAATCCGATCAAGGACATCTACAAGACCGAAGTGTTCCGGCTGTCGAGCCTGCGCAACGAATGGAAGCCGGACGGCGCGCTGGGCCCGTCGGGCGAGGTCATTCCGGTCAACATCATCGTCCGCCCGCCGACCGCGGAATTGCGCGAGAACCAGACCGACCAGGATTCGCTGCCACCCTACGAGATACTCGACGGCATCCTGGAACGGCTGGTCGAACGCGAGGAGCCGCTGGCTTCCATCATCGCGGCGGGTTTCCCGGCCGATGTGGTGACGCGGATCGACCGGCTGCTCAACATCGCCGAATACAAGCGCCGTCAGGCGGCGCCGGGCGTCAAGGTCACGGAAAAGAATTTCGGCCGCGACCGCCGCTATCCCATCACCAACCGTTTTCGCGACAACGGCAAGGCATTGCCGGCGCCTGACGAGAAACTGGTCGCCCGCGCGGGGCGCGCCTCGGCGGACGTGTTCGACGGCTAAGGCTTTGACTCCTCGTCTTCATCTTGCCTAGGATGGTACGCCTTTTGCTTGCCGGAAGGTTGTGGCCGTCCTGCACGAAGAAGGCCTTGGCTGATGATGCCGCCGTTTACGTCACGCTCCTATTTGGATGTCGACTCTTTCCAGGCCGACATCACCAGCGTTTGCGGTCATTTCAACGTCAGCCCGGCAAGCCGAAGCGGGCAGATGAAGGGGCGGATCGCACTGGACCGGTTTTGCGGCGTCGAGATCGCCTCCATCGGTCTCGATGCGGATCGCGTGGTGCGCGACCAGCGCGATATCAGGACCGATGACGCGGACTATTTCTTCCTGATCATTCAGTCCAGGGGCAGGGTTTTGATGCGCCAGGGCGGCTATCGCGCGCTGCTGCGCGAGGGCGACATGTTCCTGGTGGATTCGGCTGAGCCGGCGAGCTTCGAGTTTCAGGGCCGCTACGGCGAACAGATATCGTTGCATCTGCCGCGCGACGAAGTCATCAGCCGCTTCGGAGACAGCGTCCATGGCGGGATCGATCTCAGACGCGAAGATGCGCTGAGCCTTGCGATGCGCTCGGTCCTCGAGCGCATGCTCGATGGCCAGTCGGGCGGCAGCAATCGTCTCGCCGAAGCATTCTTTAGCGTGTTCGGCGCGTTTCTGTTCGAACGCCGCAATGGCGCGCGTCCGCAAATCGCAGATGATCGAAGCCTGATTGCCGCGGCGGTGCGTGCCATCGACTTGTACGCCAGCGACCCGGAATTCGGCCCCAAGCAACTTGCCGGTCATCTTGGCGTGTCGCTGCGCAAGCTGCAGCGTGAATTCAGGCAGATCGAGGAAACGCCGGGCCGGAAGCTGATGTCGACGCGGCTGGCGCGCGCCCATGAGGCGTTGCGGCGGCGATCGCCCGCGGCCGGACCGCGGACGGTAAGCGAGATCGCGTATGAGCAGGGTTTCAACGATCTCTCATATTTCTATCGCGAGTTTCGCAAGCGCTACGGCGTCGCGCCCGGCTGTGCCGCGCGCCCGGGGGTCAGCGCCGCGGATTGACGTTTCCGTCCATATCGCGCTGTCGCGTAGCTCCAAGACAGTCCCGCAAGCCGTTTTCCAATGTGCGTCATGCCGGCGAACCGCCGGCGGGCCACGGGGGAAACGACGGGATGTCCGAGACTGCAACAACCTATTCGATGGTCATCGACGGCAAGGCCGTCGCCGCCGCCTCAAGTTTCCCGGTGTCCAACCCTGCGACGAGCAAGATCGTGGGCCTTGCACCTAACGGCACTGCGGCCGATCTGGACAAGGCGGTCGCGGCCGCCGAGCGCGCCTTTCCGGGCTGGTCGGCAAGCCCGGATTCCGAGCGTGCAGCGGCCTGCGTGGCGATCGCCCGGAAGATCGGCGAGCATGCCGAAGAACTCGCCGCCCTGGTTACCCAGGAACAGGGCAAGCCGCTGAACGGCGTCGGTTCGCGCTTCGAAATGGGCGGGGTGCAGGCGTGGGCCGGCTATACCGCCTCATTGTCCCTGCCGATGCAGCTTCTCCAGGACAACAATGAGGGGCGGGTCGAGATGTACCGCAAGCCGCTCGGCGTGGTGGGCTCGATCACGCCCTGGAACTGGCCTGCCTTGATCGCCACCTGGCACATCCTGCCCGCCGTCCGCACCGGCAACACCGTCGTCGCCAAACCCTCGCCTTACACGCCGCTGTCGACCCTGCGCATGGTCGAATTGATCAATGAGGTCCTGCCGCCGGGCGTGGTCAACGTGGTTTCCTGCGACGATGCGACCAACAATCTGGGCGGCGCGATGGCGTCGCATCCCGGCATCCGCAAGATCGTCTTCACCGGCTCATGCGCCACCGGCTCGAAGGTGATGATGTCGGCGGCGGAAACCATGAAGCGTCTGACGCTCGAGATGGGCGGCAACGATGCGGGCATCGTGTTGCCGGACGTCGATCCAGAGGCCATCGCCGAAGGCCTGTTCTGGGGCGCCTTCATCAATATGGGCCAGACCTGCGCCGCGATGAAGCGGCTTTACGTGCATGAGGACGTGCACGACGCCGTCTGCGAGGCCCTGGTCGAATACACCAGGAAGATCCCAATGGGCGACGGCATGGACGAGAGCAGCATTCTCGGACCGGTCGCAAACAAGATGCAATTCGACAAGGTCAGCCGTCTGGTCGAGGACGCCAGGGGCAGGGGACGCGTCCTCCTCGGCGGCGCGCCGGCCGACGGGTTGTTTTTCAACCCGACCATCATCGCCGGCCTGACCAACGGCGATGCGCTGGTCGACGAGGAGCAGTTCGGCCCTGCGTTGCCGATCATCAAATACCGCGACGTCGAAGACGCGATCGCACAGGCCAACGCCTCCGAAAACGGACTTGGCGGCTCGGTCTGGTCCGCCGACATCGACAGGGCGCGCGAGATTGCCAGGCGCATGGAATGCGGTTCGGTCTGGATCAACAAGCACGGCATGATTCAACCCAACGCGCCATTTGGCGGGGTCAAGAAATCGGGTCTGGGCGTCGAGTTTGGCGAGGAAGGCCTGCAGCAATACACCGATATCCAGGTTGTATTCAGTTGAGTTCTCGCCGCCGATCGCCATTCACCAGCTCTCGTTTCGCTTGAGGAAGCACACGCCGATGACCAACAAACCGAACGGTAATCATGCACTCGACGGCACATTCGACTATGTGATTTGCGGCGCCGGCTCGGCCGGCTGCGTGCTCGCCAACCGGCTGACCGCCGATGGCGCCAGCGTGCTGCTGATCGAGGCCGGACGTCCGGATAATTCCGACATGATTTCGACGCCGCTGCGCCTGATCGAGTTGTGGCAGACGGAATACGACTGGGGCTACACTACCGCGCCGCAGAGGCACTGCCACCAGCGCCGGATCTATTGGCCACGCGGCAAAACGCTTGGTGGTTCGTCATCGCTGAACGGCATGATTTATGTCCGAGGCCACGCCAGCGACTACGACGCATGGGCTTATGCCGGCAATCCCGGATGGGACTACGTCAGCGTGCTGCCCTATTTCAGGAAGTCCGAAGACTACCAGCGCGGAGAGCACAGCTTTCACGGCGTCGGCGGGCCGCTGCACGTCACGGCGGACTTCGAGCCGCATCCGCTGACGAAAGCCTTTGTCACTGCCGCGGTCGAGGCCGGCCATCCCGCCAACGACGATTGCAACGGCGCCGACATCATGGGCGTCGGCTACACGCATCTCACAACAAAGGACGGCCTGCGCCATTCCACCGCTGCGGCCTTCCTGCGTCCGGCGCTTGGGCGCAACAATCTCAGCGTGGTCACGGGCGCGCTGGTGCAAAGGATCGAGATCGATGGCCTTAGGGCGGTCGGCGTGACCTACATGCTGGATGGCGCGTTGCATTCGGTAAGAGCCAACCGTGAGGTCGTCTTGTCGGCGGGAGCGCTGGAATCGCCCCGCTTGCTCATGCTGTCGGGCATCGGCGAGCGCGCACAACTCGAGGAATTTGGCATTCCCGTGATCAAGGAACTGCCGGGCGTCGGCAAGAACCTGCACGACCACACGCTATGCGCCATGATCTTCGAGGGCTCGAAGGAGATTCCGCCGCCGACCAACTTGGCCATTCAGCCGCTGCACGCCCACGCGTTCATGAAAACGGACGCGGCGCTGCCGGGCCCAGATCTGCAACCGCTGTTTTTCCACGTGCCCACCTATTTGCCCGAGCAGGAGGCGGTGACGCCGAATGCCTACACGTTGAACGCCGCCGGCATTCGCCCCACCAGCCGAGGTGAATTGCGTCTGACCAGTGCGGATCCACAGGCTCCGCTGATGCTCGATCCCAACCTTCTCGCGACGGATTACGATGTCGCGGCTCTGGTCAAGAACATGCGGATCAATCGCGAAATCGTAAAGCAGCCGGCGCTGGCCGAATGGACCGCCCGCGAGATCTATCCCGGTCCGGACAAGCAGACCGATGAAGAACTGGCCGACTACGCACGCAGCGCCGTGACCACCTATCACCATCAGGTCGGCACCTGCAAAATGGGGAGGGACGCCCTATCGGTGGTGGATCCATGTCTGAAGGTTCACGGCATTGCGGGTCTGCGGGTTGCTGATGCCTCGATCATGCCTCAGGTCACGTCGGGAAATACCAACGCGCCGACGATCATGATCGCCGAGAAAGCCGCCGACATCATCTTGTCCGGTTCGTGACGTGTAAGGTTGCGCACCGGCATCATCCCGTGATCCCGGTGCGGGACAGGATTACGCTGCAATTACTGTTTCGGCGGGATGAAGGTCGGCCCGACGGTGCGGATCGGCTTCTTCTCGTCCGTCGCGCCGGTTGACTCGGCGGCAGGCGCCGGAGTTGCAGGAGCGGGCGCGGCGGCCGTCGTGCCTGCCGGTGCCGTGCCTTTCTTGGCGACGGGGGCCGTCTTCTGCTGAGGCATCGCGCGCTGCTGCATCCTCTTCGCGCTCTCTTCGGTGACGATGATGTCGCCCTGCTGTTCGGCGGCGGCTTTCTCGTCGATCGATTTCAGCGCATCCGACCAGGTCTGGCCCGCGGCCTTGCAGGCGCAGGACGGATTGAACTCGGTGCGGAATTTGAACGCGTTGGGCAGCGACGAGTAGGGCTGGCCGCTGACCGAGACCGCCTGGTTGATGTCTTCGCCGGGATTACGAAAGGTGAACAGCGATGCTTCCGTTGCCGGGCACAGCGCCTTGCAGGTCTTCTCATCGTCCTGGAAGCGCGCCTGGTAGGTGGCGAACGAGACCGGGAAATAGGCGCCGTCGCAGGTGCGCACGCACACCGTGCGGAACGTGCCGGACGGCGCACCAAGATCGGCGCTCGGCGGAGGGATGGTGTTGTTGCCGAACAGATTGTCGATGAAGCTGCCCCCGCTGCGCGCGGCGGCGGCGTATTGCGGGCCGCAATTGTTCTGCGCGAGCGCCGTCAGCACCGAACGGCGCTGGTTTTCGCGGTCGGCGCCGCCGATGCCGCCTGAGCGCAACCGCTCGAGGCTGGTCGTCATCTGCTCGAGATTGCCGCGCATCTGCTGAATCTGGTTATTGACCGGTCCGCATTGTGCGGACTGGCCGTTGAACAGCGAGAAGAAGCCGGAACTTTCGCAGCCCATTCGCTTTGCTTGCATCGTGACGCGGTCGAGCTCGGCCTGCTGTTTGGTTGCCGCTTCCTGATAGCGGCGGATTTGTTCTTCCTTGGCGGGATCGCCGCCGCTGGCACCGCGGTCGACGGCTGCCAATTGTCCTTCAAGCCGGATGCAGATCGGGTTGGCTTGCGCGCCCTGTTGCTGCGGAGGCGGCGCTGCTCCGGGGGGCATTTGTGCGAGCGCGTCCATATTGGATTGCGCGGGATCGGCTTGTGCGGTCGCAGCCGAATTCGTCGCGGCGATGCCAGCAAGCAGCACGGCGCAGGTCAAAATCCACCGGGAGAAGGGAGTAGTCAGCGTCAGGGGCATGTCCAGCCATCAGAAACGAATCCGCGCGGCTTTATAGCCGAAAAGGCGCGGCCAGGGCGGCATGGTGCGGCCGAGGCCGCATCCCATAGCTGCTTCTCGGGGCAGCGTCACGTCGTTTCCGCGGCGCCGGTGTGGCAATGCAGCAACGGCCCGTTGTGGCGATCCGGGTCAGCGCTGGCAGGTAATGGCGACGTATTCGTCGCAGCCGCTGCCGCTACACCTGTCGTTTCCGCCCCTCGGAACCGATCCGGTGATTTCATCGGGATCGACGCGGCGGTAGGCGGTGGCAGAAGCAAATTCGCGTGACTGGCAATAGGAGCGGGCGGCATGGGCGCCGCATTTGTCACCTTTGGCGAGGCACTGGTCGATGCCGTAGCTGTCGGCCTGATTGGCAATGATGAAAACGCGGCTATCGGCATAAGCGGCCGAGGCGGCGAGCAGGAATGCGTTGGTAAAAAATGCTGCTGAAATTCGCATGGGGGCACCCAATAAGGAAAAGGGATCGCCCCTCTCAGATAAGCCCAAAGTCTTAACAATGATTAACCATGAGCCGGTTGCCGGGCGTTTAGCGGCGAATTTGGCTCAAAAACGGGCGCAGGCGGGCCTTGACGTCATCCCCCGGGCTGGGACATGGTGGAACCATGAACGGTTTCCTCGCCATCTGCAGCATTTGCCGCGAGATTATTAGCTAGCGATTCGCTGGCTGAGGCCGTCTTTTCTCAAATGAGATCACTGGACGCCCGGCCGTAAGGTACGGGATACCCATGCAATTACGACTCTACGATACGTTGACCAAGGAGAAGCGGCCGTTCACGCCGCTCGATTCCAATAACGTCCGCATGTATGCCTGTGGACCGACGGTCTATGACTTCGCCCATATCGGCAACGGTCGCGCCGCGATCGTGTTCGACGTGCTGTTTCGCGTGTTGCGCCATCGCTATGGCGCTGATCATGTGACCTATGTACGCAACATCACCGACGTCGACGACAAGATCAACGTGCGCGCCGCGCGCGACTATCCCGGCGTGCCGCTGAACGAGGCGATCCGCAAGGTCACGGAAACCACCTATCAGCAGTATCAGGACGACGTCACGGCACTCGGCTGCTTGGCCCCGACCGTGCAGCCGCGTGCGACCGAGCATATCCCGGAGATGCGGGCGATCATCGAGAAGCTGGTTGCCGGCGGCTTTGCCTATGCCGCCGAAGACCACGTGCTGTTCTCGCCGCAGGCCATGAATGCCGCAAATTCGGTGATGCCGCGCTATGGCGCATTGTCGAGGCGCTCGCTCGACGAGATGATCGCGGGCGCCCGCGTCGACGTCGCGCCCTACAAGCGCGACAACACCGACTTCGTGCTGTGGAAGCCGTCCAAACCGGGCGAGCCGTCGTGGCCGTCGCCGGCCGGTATCACCGTGGAAGGTCGCCCGGGCTGGCACATCGAGTGCTCGGCGATGGCCTGGAAACATCTCGGCGAGAAATTCGACATCCATGGCGGCGGCATCGACCTGGTGTTTCCGCACCATGAGAATGAACTGGCGCAGACCTGCTGCGCCTTTCATTCCGACCGCATGGCTGAGGTCTGGATGCACAACGGATTCCTGCAGCTCGAGAGCGAGAAGATGTCGAAGTCGCTCGGCAACTTCTTCACGATCCGCGAGATGCTGGCCGATTGGCCGGGCGAGGTGCTGCGCTTGAGCATGCTCAAGACGCATTACCGGTCGCCGCTCGACTGGACCACCAAAGGGGCGGAAGAAAGTGCCAGGACGCTGGATGATTGGTACGCCGTCGCAGCCGACGCCGACGCCGGTGAGCCGTCGCCGGCCCTGACCGAAGCCCTCTATGATGACCTCAACACGGCGCAGGCCATGGCGGTTTTGCACGGCCTGCGCAACGCAGCGGCGTCCGGTGGCGATCGCGAACGAAGCGAGTTCGCCGCGTCCCTTCGGCTGCTCGGTTTCCTGTCCGTGAGTGCGGCAGACTGGAAAGGTCGGAAGCAGCAGGCGAGCGGCATCGATGCAGCGCAGGTCGATCGGCTGATCGTTGACCGCGCCGCCGCGCGGGCGCGAAAGGACTTCAAGGAGTCCGATCGGATCCGCGACGAGCTCGCCGCGATGGGCGTTGTCATCAAGGACGGCAAGGACGCCGATGGCAAACCTGTGACCACCTGGGAGATCGCGTGATGGACAAGCCCGACACGCCTTTCCCAAAGCACTGGCGCTACTACATCTTCATCAAATGGGCTGTCATCGTTGCGGCGGTCGTGCTCGTGCTGAGATTGTTCGGAGTATTTTGACGCGATGGGACAGTCGTTGCCCAAACCCGCACTACGGCCGTTTCTTGCGGCGGATACCCCTGTTGTGGCGGCGATCTTCGTTGCCGCGATCCAGGAATTGACCGGCGACGATTACAGCGAGGCGCAGCAGGAGGCCTGGGCGTCGGCGGCCGATGATGAGGAACAATTCGGCAAGAAGCGGGCCGGTGAATTGACCCTGATCGCGACGCTGCAGAATTCGCCGGTCGGGTTTGCCTCCCTGAAGGGCGCCGATCACATCGAGATGCTCTTCGTGCACCCCAGCGCGGTGGGGCAGGGCGTCGGCGCCATGCTGTGCGATGCGCTGGAAAAGCTTGCCGGTGCGCGCGGCGCCAGGATTCTTACCGTTGACGTCAGCGACAACGCGCAGGAATTCTTCCTGAAGCGCGGTTACGTCGCCATGCAGCGCAACACCGTCACCATCAACGGTGAATGGCTCGCCAATACCACGATGCAGAAGACGCTGGCCGAGGCCGCGCCGGGAGCGCCACAATGAGCCGCGAACGCCTTTATCTGTTCGACACCACGCTGCGAGATGGCGCGCAGACCAACGGCGTCGACTTCACGCTGCATGACAAGCAGATCATCGCCGGCATGCTCGACGAGCTTGGCATCGATTATGTCGAAGGCGGCTATCCCGGCGCCAATCCGACCGATACCGAGTTCTTTGCCACCAAGCCGAAGCTCGACCATGCGCGCTTTACCGCGTTCGGCATGACGCGGCGTCCGGGCCGCTCGGCTTCGAACGATCCGGGGCTGGCGGCACTGATCGAGGCCAAGGCGGATGCGATCTGCTTTGTCGCGAAAGCCTCCGCCTACCAGGTGCGCGTCGCGCTCGAAACCACGAACGAAGAGAACCTCGCCTCGATCCGCGACAGCGTGAGTGCCGCCAAGGCCGCCGGCCGCGAGGTGATGGTGGATTGCGAGCACTTCTTCGATGGCTACAAGGAGAATTCCGAGTTCGCGCTGGCCTGCGCCAAGGCGGCTTATGAGTCCGGCGCGCGCTGGGTCGTGCTGTGCGACACCAATGGCGGTACCATGCCGCATGAAGTCGAGACCATCGTCGGCGACGTGATCAAGCTCATTCCCGGCGGTAATGTCGGCATCCACGCCCATAACGACACCGAGCAGGCGGTCGCCAACTCGCTCGCGGCGGTGCGCGCCGGGGTGCGGCAGATCCAGGGCACGCTGAACGGGCTCGGCGAGCGCTGCGGCAATGCCAATCTCTGTTCGCTGATCCCGACCTTGCGCCTGAAGAACGAATTTTCGGACGCCTTCGAGATCGGCGTCACCGATGAAAAGATGGCAACCTTGATGAAGGTGTCGCGGACGCTCGACGACATGCTGAACCGCGCGCCGAACCGCCACGCCGCCTATGTCGGCGAAAGCGCCTTCGTGACCAAGACCGGCATCCACGCCTCCGCTGTCATGAAGGACCCGCACACCTATGAGCACGTGCTGCCCGAACTGGTCGGCAACCATCGCAAGGTGCTGGTGTCCGATCAGGCCGGCCGTTCCAATGTGATGGCTGAACTGGATCGTGCCGGCATCCCTTACGAGAAGAGCGATCCGAAGCTGGCGCGGCTGGTCGAGGAGCTGAAGGAGCGCGAGGCGGCCGGTTACGCCTACGAATCCGCCAATGCGTCGTTCGATCTGTTGGCGCGGCGTACGCTTGGGCGGGTGCCGGAATATTTCCGGGTCGAGCAGTTCGACGTCAATGTCGAGCAGCGCTACAATTCCAACGGCCAGCGCGTCACGGTGGCGCTCGCGGTGGTAAAGGTCGATGTCGCCGGCGAGCGGCTGATATCGGCCGCGGAGGGCAACGGCCCCGTCAACGCGCTCGACGTCGCGCTGCGCAAGGACCTCGGCAAATACCAGAAATACATCGAAGGCCTGAGACTGATCGACTACCGCGTCCGTATCCTCAATGGTGGTACGGAGGCGGTGACGCGGGTGCTGATCGAGAGCGAGGATGAAAACGGTGATAGCTGGATCACGGTCGGCGTCTCGCCCAACATCATCGACGCATCGTTCCAGGCGCTGATGGATTCGGTGGTCTACAAGCTGGTGAAATCAGGCGCGCCGGTGTGAGGCCAAGAATGTAGCCCGGATGAGCGCAGCGAAATCCGGGACTGACGTTTATTGTTGATCCCGGATGTCGCTGCGCTCATCCGGGCTACGGGCGATCGATAGAAGGTGCCGCATGCTCGATCACGTCTCCGTCGGCGTTGCCGATCTCGAACGCGCGGCGCGCTTCTATGAACCGACACTGGCCGCGCTCGGCCTGTCACGGCTGGTGACGCGCCCGGCAACAATCGGCTTCGGCAAAACCTATCCCGAATTCTGGATCAACCTGCGTGCCGGCATGCCGCCGGTCGCGCCGGAGAGCGGCGTCCACATCTGCCTTCGCGCGCGGTCAACTGATGCGGTCGATGCGTTTCACGCCGCGGCGCTCAGCGCAGGCGGCCGCTCCGACGGCGCGCCGGGCTTGCGTCCGCACGACCGCGTGAAATACTATGCGGCGTTTGTGATCGATCCCGACGGCAACCGCATCGAGGCGGTGACGTTTCCCGATTTGTAGCAATGATCGGAAGCCAGGCAGCGATAGCGACGAAGCTCCGTCAGCTCAGTCGACGACTGCGACGGCCTCGATCTCGACCAGCCACTCGGGCAGTGCGAGCGCGGATACCCCGACGAGCGTGCTCGCCGGTGGCGTACCTTTCGCGAAGAACGGTGCCCGCGCTTTGCCGACGATGGCCCGATGCTCGGGTTTGTAGTTCACGACATAGGTGGTGATCTTCACGACGTCGCCGAAGTCGGCGCCGGCCGCGGCAAGGGCGAGCCCGACATTGCGCATCACCTGTTCGGTTTGCGCGGCCAGATCCCCGGCGCCGACCAGTTCGCCGCGCTCATCGATCGACACCTGTCCCGCCGTGTAGATCGTGCGCGTCCCGGTGGCTGCGACGACTTGCGAGAAGGCCGCATTGTGCAGCAGTCCTTGCGGGCGAGGGTGCTCCAGCGTGCTCATGCCCGGAATCCTTCTACCTACTTACAGCCGTCGCGCGACGTCCGGCGCCATCTCCTGGGTGCCCGCGGGCGCAAGGGCTGCGGCGGCGCGCAGGCGAGGCAGGACGTCCTCGACGCGTTCGGCCTTCAGGACCTCGACGTCCAGGGCAGGGCGGATGAACTGATTGGCGCGCATATGCGTCAGCAACGCGATCAGCGGCTCCCAGAAATCGTCGATGTTGGCGAGCAACACCGGTTTGGTGTGCCGGCCGAGCTGTTGCCAGGTCATCTGCTCGACCAGTTCCTCCAACGTGCCGACGCCGCCGGGAAGGGCGACGAATGCGTCGGAGCGTTCGAACATCAGCCGCTTGCGCTCGTGCATGTCAGGCGTGACGACCAGTTCGGTAAGGTTCGGATTCATGCGCTCGCGGTTGGCGAGAAAATCCGGAATGATCCCGGTAACGGTGCCACCGTGATCCAGCACGGATTTGGCAACCGCGCCCATCAGGCCCACCGATCCGCCGCCATAGACGAGGCGGATACTGTTCTCGGCGAACACCTTGCCCAGCGCGATCGCAGCTTCCACGAAACGGGGGTTCGAGCCGGAGCCGGAGCCGCAATAGACGCAGACGGTTTTGATTTGGTTCATGTAATTTATGTGGCACTGCAGCGTAGAAAGCTCAAGTCCGAGATTATACTGCCACAGTGGTTTTGAACCCGAAATGCGGGCAAACCGGAGAAAGTTTTGCCTTTCAAGGCTGTACGCGGCGTTTAAACGCTCTATATGACGAGCAGAATGACGATCAATGGAAACCATGTAACGGCGAACGGGCGCGCCATCAGACTTTTGGGCGCTTGATCCATGGCCGACACTGATTCGCGAGCCGACGAAGCGCCACTGCCCGATAGCTCCTCCCTCGAAAAGGCGACCCTGATCGGGACGCTGGCGCATCTGTGGCCCTATATCTGGCCCGGCGACCGCGCCGACCTGAAAATGCGCGTGGTCTGGTCGATGGTGCTGCTGCTGGTCGCGAAGCTCGCGACGCTGACGGTGCCCTTCACCTTCAAATGGGCGATCGACGCGCTCAACGGCCACGGCAGTGCGCCGGTGGAACCGTCGAACTGGACGCTGTGGTTGATCGCGTCACCCTTGCTGATGACCGCAAGCTACGGCGCGGTGCGGGTGCTGATGGCGGTGCTGACGCAGTGGCGCGACGGCATCTTCGCGCGCGTTGCGATGCATGCGGTACGCAAGCTCGCCAACATCACCTTCGTACACATGCACGAGCTGTCGCTGCGCTTCCACCTCGAGCGCAAGACCGGGGGACTGACCCGCGTGCTGGAGCGCGGCCGCACCGGCATCGAAGTGATCGTGCGGATGGTGATCCTGCAACTGATCCCGACCATCGTCGAGGTGTCGCTGTTGATGGCGGTGCTGCTGTGGCAGTTCGACTGGCGCTACGTGCTGGTCACCGCGGTCACGGTCGTGATCTATATGTACTACACCTACATCGCGACCGAATGGCGGATCGAGATCCGCCGCAAGATGAACGATTCCGACACCGAGGCGAACACCAAGGCGATCGACTCGCTGCTCAACTACGAGACCGTAAAATATTTCAGCGCCGAGCAGCGCGAGGCCGCGCGCTACGACCGCTCGATGGAGCGCTACGAGCACAACAGCGTGAAGACCTACACGTCGCTCGCGGTGCTCAACACCGGGCAGGCGGTCATCTTCACGCTCGGTCTCACCGCGACCATGCTGATGTGCGCGATCGGCGTGCGCAACGGTACCAACACCGTCGGTGACTTCGTCATGGTCAACGCCATGATGATCCAGTTGTACCAGCCGCTCAATTTCATGGGCATGGTCTATCGCGAGATCAAGCAGGCGGTGATCGACATCGAGAAGATGTTCAGCGTGTTGTCGCGCAACCCTGAAATCAAGGATATCCCGGGCGCCGTGCCGCTGGTGGTCGGTTCGGGCAATGTGCGTTTCGAAGACGTGCGGTTTGCCTATGACCCCGAGCGTCCGATCCTGAAAGGCCTCAGCTTCGAGGTGCCGGCGGGCAAGACGGTTGCGATCGTCGGGCCCTCGGGGGCGGGCAAGTCGACGATCTCGCGGCTGCTGTTCCGCCTTTACGACGTTTCCGGCGGTCAGATCCTGATCGACGGCCAGGACATCAGGAACGTCACCCAGGCGTCGCTGCGCGCCTCGATCGGCATGGTGCCGCAGGATACCGTGCTGTTCAACGACACCATCCGCTACAACATCCGCTACGGCCGCTGGGACGCCAGCGATGCGGAGGTGGAGGCGGCCGCGCAACTGGCGCAGATCGACAGCTTCATCCGGATGTCTCCGCTGGGATATGAGACCCAGGTCGGCGAACGCGGACTGAAATTGTCCGGCGGCGAGAAACAGCGCGTCGCGATCGCGCGCACCGTGTTGAAGGCGCCGCCGATCCTGGTGCTCGATGAGGCGACCTCGGCGCTCGATAGTCATACCGAGCATGAAATCCAGGAATCGCTCGAGCGCGTCTCGCGCGGCCGCACCTCGCTGGTGATCGCGCATCGGCTCTCGACCATCGTCGGCGCCGACGAAATTATCGTGCTGGATCAGGGCCGCATTGCCGAGCGCGGCACGCATGCCCGGCTTTTGGCTTCCGGCGGACTTTATGCCAGTATGTGGAACAGGCAGCGCGAAGCCGAGGAGGCGCGGGAGAAGCTCGCGCAGATCGACGACGACAACGAGGCGCCCAACCGCACCCCGCCGCCGGTCCAGGATCCTCTGGTCACCGCTGCGGAATAATTGAAATACAGCTCGATCCCGAAAGAACGGGACCGGGCCAGCCAATAGTGAGCCTTGATGTCGATTGCCAATTCCATCCGCGCGCAAATCCCGCCGATCCATCCCGAGGGCTATCCCTTCATCGGCGGCTTTGCGCTTGCAAGCCTGGTCCTGTTCTGGATCTGGACGCCGCTCGGCTGGATCGGCACGATCCTGACGGTATGGTGCGCGCTGTTCTTCCGCGACCCCGTGCGCGTCACCCCGGTACGCGAAGGCGTTGTGGTGTCGCCGGCCGACGGACGGGTCTCGATGATCTCTCAGGTGTTGCCGCCGGCCGAGCTTGGTCTCGGCGACCGGCCGCTGCTGCGCATCTCGATCTTCATGAGCGTGTTCAACTGCCACGTGAATCGCAGTCCGGTGGCAGGCCGGATCGACCGTATTGCCTACCGGCCCGGCACCTTCATCAATGCCGAGCTCGACAAGGCCAGCGAAGACAATGAGCGCAACTCGCTGGTGATCTCGACCGCCAGCCATGGCCGCATCGGCGTGGTCCAGATCGCAGGCCTGGTGGCGCGACGTATTGTCTCGTTCGTGCGCGAGGGGCAGACGATCGGCGCCGGCGAGCGGTTCGGCCTGATCCGGTTCGGCTCGCGGCTCGACGTCTATTTGCCCGAAGGCGGCAAATCGCTGGTTTCCGAGGGCCAAACCGCGGTCGCCGGCGAGACCGTGCTGGCCGATCTCGGCGGCGCCAGCGAGCAGGGGCGGACCTTCCGCGCCGATTAACCATCCGAATGGCTGAGGCGCCTGCCGGCCGCCACAATGGCGGTGCAGGCTGGCGCTTGCTATATATTGGCGAGCCATGATGATACCCGATCCCAAATCTCCGGAAATGCGCCGCCGCCGGTTTCGTCCGATTCCGATCCGGATGCTGGTGCCGAACTTCATCACGTTGCTGGCGATCTGCGCCGGGCTGACGGCGATCCGGCTGTCGATCGAAGGCCGCATGGAGCTCGCAGTTGCCGCGATCGTTTTCGCGGCGGTGCTGGACGGGGTCGATGGCCGCGTCGCGCGCATGATCAAGGGCCAGTCGAAATTCGGTGCCGAACTCGACAGCCTCGCGGACTTCGTCAATTTCGGTGTCACGCCCGGCCTGATGCTGTATTTCTGGCAGTTGCATGAACTCGGCAATGGCGGCTGGATCGCGGCCATGGTGTATGCGATCTCAGGCGGCCTGCGGCTGGCGCGGTTCAACGCCAGCATCGACGATCCGAACAAGCCCGCGTTCGCGGCAAATTATTTCACCGGCGTTCCGGCGCCACTCGGTGCGCTGACCGTGATGCTGCCGATCTATCTGGTCTTTTTGGGCGTCCCGCAGCCGCCGGCCATACTGACCGCGTTCTATACGCTGCTGATCGGATTCCTGATGGTGTCGCGGCTGCCGGTGCTTTCCGGCAAGACCGTGCGCATGCGCGTGCCGCCGGAAATGGTGCTGCCGGTTTTCGTTTCGGTGGTGTTCTTCATCGCGCTGCTCGTGAGCTATCCCTGGTACATTCTCTCGGTCGGGACGGTGCTGTATCTGTTGAGCCTGCCGTGGGGCTGGAAAACCTATCGCGATCACGAGCGAAACGCCGCTGCCGCGCTGGCGGCCGCGACCACCGATGCCGCGGCACCCGCCGGTCCGGCAACCGTATTCCCGGCGGCTCCGGCCGACGCCGAGCATGACGACCGGCCGGCGCGGCTGAACTGAGCCGCCTGCAAGACCTCCGGATACGAGCCTTCCGTTATATCTGCCATGAGCGCTGGCCGAGTTGGGTTCGACCCCAATCTCGGCTATAGGGCTTACGATGTCCGGCTGTCCAGAATTCCGGCCCAAAAATCAGGAGAGAAACGCAGTGACCCAGTCCGCTTCCGCCCCGCTACCGGCTTCCGTGCTTGAAGCGTTGGCCCGCTACGACACGCCGACGATCTGCAATGCGATGGAGATCGTGGCGCCTGAGCGCCGGCTGATCGGCTATACCACCAAGCCGCTGGTCTGCCCGTTTCCCAATCTGCCGCCGATGGTCGGCTATGCCCGTACCGTGTCGATCCGCTCGGTGCTCAAGTCCGACCTTCCGGCCGATGAGCAGGCAAGGCGCCGCATCGCCTATTATGAATATGTCGGCACCGGCTTTGGCCCGCGCATCACCGTGATCCAGGATATCGACGGCGCCGACGTCGGCTATGGTGCGTTCTGGGGCGAAGTGCAGAGCAACGTGCACAAGGCGCTCGGCTGCCTCGGCGTCATCACCGATGGTTCTATCAGGGACATCCCGCAATGGGCGCCGGGCTTCCAGGCGCTGGCCGGATCGATTGGTCCGTCGCACGCCTGGGTGCATGCCGAGAGTTTTGGCGGCGAAGTGCGCGTCGCCGGCATGACGGTGCATTCCGATGATCTGATCCATGCCGACCAGCATGGGGCGATCGTGATTCCGATCGATATCGCCGCCAAGATTCCGGACGCCGCCGAACTCTGCGGCCGCCGGGAGACGCCAATCCTCGATATTGCGCGCAGCCCGGACTTCACGCTCGAGAAACTGAAAGAGGCTTTGAAGCGGTCGGCCGAGATTCACTAGAGCCGGTTCGGTTCTGATTGAATCAGAACCGGGCTCTAGCCTTTTGTTTTGACGCGTTTTCTTGATGCGAACCGGTGTCCACTTCGCTTGAAAACGCTCTAGCGACAACAAGCCACCGGCAAAAAGCCGGGGTCATCAACAAGCGAGGGAAACGTCATGAGAGCCTTTTGGGCGGCGCTGTCATTGCTTGTCATTGCCGGCGTCGCGGAGGTCGAGGCGCAAACCTATCCGTCGCGGCCCATCACGCTCGTCGTTCCCTTTCCGCCGGGCGGATCCACCGACGCCGCCGCCCGGATCATGGCCGAGCGGATGCGCGCAACGCTCGGGCAGTCGATCGTGATCGAAAATGTCGGCGGTGCCGGCGGCAGCATCGGCGTCGGTCGTGTCGCCCGCGCGGCACCGGATGGTTACACCTTCGACATCGGTCAATGGGACACCCATGTCGGCAGCATCATCTACAAGCTCGACTATGATCTGGAAAAGGATTTCGAGCCGATCGCGCTGATCTCCAACAACCCCCAGCTGATGGTCGCCAAGAAAGATCTGCCGGCGAACACGCTTGGCGAACTCGTGACCTGGATGAAGGCCAATCCCGACAAGATCAATTTCGTCAACCAGAACGCGGCCGCCAATGTCACCGGCGTCATGTTTGAGAAGCTGACCCGGCAGAAGGTGCAGTTCATTCCCTATCGCGGCGCAGGACCGGCGATGACCGATCTCGTCGCGGGTACGGTGGATCTTCTGGTTGTGCAGGGTGCGGTGGCGCTGCCGCAAATCCGCGCCGGCGCGATCAAGGCGCTGGCCAATCTGTCGGTGGCGCGCTCCGCCTCGATGCCTGATATCCCGACGGCGGACGAGACCGGCGTGCCCGGACTTTATATGTCGGGCTGGTTCGGCTTCTGGGCGCCGAAGGGAACGCCAAAGGACATCATTGCCAAGCTCAACGCGGCAACCGTCGAGGCGCTTGCCGATCCGGCGATCCAGAAACGCTTTACCGAGCTGGGGCTCGACGTCGCCCCGCGCGCACAGCAGACGCCGGAAGGACTGGCCGCATTCCAGAAGGCCGAGATCGACAAATGGTGGCCGATCATCAAATCCGCCGGCATCGGCGTACAGGCGCAGTGAACTGACCGAGCGAGTTGATCGATTGAATGGACTGCCCCTGCGGTCCGCGGTTGCCGGCGCATTATGGTTAGCGAAAGGTTGCGATCGCGCCAGGGCCCTTGATCCGGCAAATGGCGCCGATATTTTGACGGATTCCTGCGCCCGGGACGTCGGCCCTCGCAATTGTACGGCACAGCCGCGCTTAACCTTTACGCGTCTTATAGATTCTACCAGAAATAGGCTTTGATTTCTCTCACGTTTTCGGCGGATTAGGCAATTCACGATTTTTCATTAGGCACCTTGCCCATCGCCACGCGGGCCATCTTCTTCTGATCGGCCGCCTTGGTGTAACGTTCGACTTCCTTCAGCGTCTTGTGGCCGGAGATAGACGCGATCTGGTTGGCCGTGGCGTCATTTTCGGCCATCCGACGCATCGCCGCCTTGCGTAGGCCGTGTGATACGCAGCGAGAAGGCAAGCCGGCTTGTTTAATTGCCAGCCTCATCAAAGAGGAGAGGGCAGCGCGCTTGAGTGGCCGCCCCGATCCGTCGCCAATCAGTGACAAACCCTGCGCTGAATAGGATTTCATAGCCCTCGCCAACTCGGGATGAATTGGCACCCATAGCTCGGCTCCCGTCTTTTGTTGCACAACATGGATCAGCCCGTCCGCAACGTCGGCCCTGTTCATTTTAGCCACGTCCCCGACGCGCTGGCCCGTGTAGAGCAAAAACGCATAGGCAAGCCGTTGGCGCGTTCCCAGCCGCCATTTGGCTTCGTACTGGCGCAGTTCTGCGTCCGTCCATGTGTGGTGCTCGCCGACCTTGAAGGCGTCGATGCCGAGCACGGGGTTGTCCTTTCGACGCTTCGTCTTGACGGCGAAATAAAACACCCGGCGCATCACGGCGCGCGTAAGGTTGCCCATCCCCGGTTTGGTCGCGCCGATCTTGTTGATGATCTTTTCCGCGTTCTCCGCAGTCATCAGGGTTGCCGAGCGGTGCCCGTGCTCTTTGGATATCGGGTCGAGCGCGTAGCGGTAGAGCTGGCGCGTCGATGGCTTGCGGTCGGTGAACAGACGGGAGCCATAGAAGTCGATTATCAGCTTCGCCAGCGAGTCCTCATGGACCGGGCGCTTTGCGATCGCGGGCTCCGCGGCAAGGAAGGCGGCATAGGCCGTCATGAACTCCTCGGAACCGACCTCACCGGGCAGCGTTCCGAGTTGCTTGCCGCGCTTGCGGAAGTACCGGCGCAGCTTGCCCGTGTGGTCAATGTATTCGTTGACGTACTTCAGCTTGATCTTTGCCATGCCCCGCCTCATGCGTCGTCCCACGATGCTGCGAGGGTCTTCTGCGGGGCGTCAACGGCCGCGCCGGCTTTATCCCCCGTCTCGATGCGGATGGTTCCATCCTGCCGGACAGTCACCCCAACCACACGCAGGCCGGCGCTCTCGGCTGCTTTCACAGCCCGACGAACCTGGGCCTTGGTGAAGGGAACGGCACGGCTCAATTTTAGCTTTCCACCTCGCTGCTCCTATTGATAGCGCCGACGATGGCCTGGCCGCCCTCGTAGACATGGACGTGCTCGACGCGGATGTTTTGATCGCCACCACCGCGCTGGCGCCGGTAGGTCTCGACCTGGGTGCAATAGGCCCGCAACAGTTTGGCTGTTGCCGATGCTAAGCCGGGCAACCGCTGAGGGCCCCCCCCGGCGCCTCCGATCCTCGACATCACAGCCATCGCCACCATGTGTGTGCAGGCCGCTTGGAGCGCCAATGCGGCTTCCATCTCGTTTTTCGGGGCGAAGGCGACAATCATCGCAATGGCGCCGTTGATTGCCAGGTCCGAGGCGCCGTCGCCGGGCATTCGGGCGGCGCGCTCCAGATGATGGAGGGCCATATCGACAAATTCGTCGGAAACCGTGCCAAATGCCGTCTTTAGTTGGTTGCGCCACACCAAGTGGGATGGACCCGGCGAGCCAAACGAGACGACGTTGCCTTGGATGCCTTTGATCCTGATTGTCGCGGGCGGCATCTGGCGGTACCGGCGCGACGTCGCTGGTAGGTTTTCAGATTTGCTCATGGCTTGTCCCACAAGGTGCCGTTGATCAGCAATCGAATGAACTTGCGTTCCTCGATGGCCTCGCGCGTCCAATGTCCGTCCTGGAACCTCCCATTGGCAGCCCCAAGGGGCCCGCCGGGGCTGGCGCCGCCGTGAACCCGGCATTTCCCGTTGGGCATGGCAAGGCACCCGCAAGGCGATCCAGCGCGGGTACGGGCTCCGCAGCGCGGTGCGTCATTCATGGGAGTATCAGACTTAGAAGGACAATGGCTCATAGGGTCGACCTCAAAAATCTTCGATACCCCCGGATGCTCATGCCCGCCGAGTCTTGACATGCACCACATGAGCACTGTCGGATTCGACGACGGGATCAATCGGCTTGGGGTCCATTGCTCGTTCAAAGGACAACGCATTCAGCAAAGTGTTCAAACGGGCAATAGTCTCCCTTCCGGGGCGCAAGTGCTCCTGACAAAGCTGACGCATTTCCGCAGGCAACGGACGCCAACGATAGTTGTGACTTGGTCCGTATTCGCCGCGATGCCAGCGCCTAATCACTTCCTCGACGATCTTCGGCGGAATGTCGTCAAGCGCCGCCAGATAAGCCTCCCCCTGCGCGCGTGCAGCCCCCGGGGCTGCATTCGTGATCGGATAAGCCAGAAGGAGACTTGTAATCAATTGAAGGCGAGCCATGCGATTCTCGGGCCCGTCGTCGGGCTCAATTGCGGCGCGCAACTCTGCGACTCCCCGGCGAATGGATAAGCGCTCTTCAGCCGTCAATGTTGATCCTCCCGACAGGTATGTCCGTGTCGGCTGGCCCTCGTGCTTGATTGTTCCCAGCGATATCCGCTGCCAAGTCACACATTCCGGCGAGGAAATCATTGCCAGCACGTTTGCCGGGGGAGTTGTAAGGTCTTTGGCCATGGTTTTGCGCCGCTGGCTGGTCCAGCCAACGCTCCTGGTGAAGCCATGTTGAAGGGTTGCAGAATGGTCGGTCGTCGGATTTGTTCGCGTAGCGGTCTAAGGCGGGAAATAGCACCTCCGGCATGACCTTTCTTGAGGCTTGGTCGAAGGCTTTCATTGCGGCGGCTTTGCCGATCTTGTTCGGATATGCTGCCCAAAATCGTTCGCGATCAGCCTCTGTCCAAGGAGCCGCCAGCGCGCTTGCGCGCGTTCTTCCCGTTTGTTCTTTTTGGCTTTTGGCTTCTGGATTCTGGCTTCTAGCTTCTGGTCTCTGGGCTTTATCCTGGGGGTTAACCCCTGCGTTAAGCCGAGGGTTACCTCCGGTCTTACCGTTAGCCTTATCCCGTTCGGCCTTTACTTCGTCGCGTTTCATGCGTCGAGAAAATATGATCCCGTTTTGGTCCCGGCTGAAAACGCCGGCCGCCTCCAGTTCGGTCAACAAGGCGGTCGATTCGCGAACGCTTCTTGCGCCGCACAGGCCAGCGAGTTGCTTTTCCCTTATGTTTTTCCCATTGATGAGAAGCGAGCCGCGCGGAACGGCTTCGTGCATTATAAATAGCATCTCCAGCCATAAACCCCGTGCGGCGAGCGAGCACATGCGAAGGGCGGGGTCGGCACGCCAATCCGCCGGGTAAAACTTCATCCATGGCAGCTTGCTCTGAGGAGCCGGGCGGGTCATGTGTCACCCGCGTTGGCAATGTTGTCTAGAAATTCGAGTATGTCGGCTTGCCGCCAAAAGGCTTTGCGGCCGATAAGGATGTGCTTGGGAAGAACTCCGTTCTTCTCCATGCGCGAGATAGTCATGCCACTAAGCGGCATCAACTGCTGCAACTCTTTGCGCGTAATTAGCCTAACTTTGTCAAACTCATCCTGTTTTTTTGGGGCTTGTTCTGCCAAGGCATTTGTCCGTCAGATATGATCTGAGTACTCATGTTCACTCTTGATCAAATCTGAGCTTGAACTAACGACTAGGGCAGGGGCTAAGGAGTTAAAATTTTTCGCCTGTTTACACCCTATTTTTGGCTTTCAGCCATTCGGTCCGATATGTCTTGATCGTCTCCTCCGAAATGGGCGACCGTCTGCCGCTAATCGAGAGCACAGCTTTTACAAAGCGGGCACCTGGCCCGATGCGACCGTTACCAAATTTCTTATTGAAAGTGTCTTCAAACACCGTGGGTAAGCCGCCCCCGATAAGCCAAACGATTGGAGAGGTACGACGAGTACGCCCAGGGACAATTGGAAGATTATGGAGCCACTCTGACAGAGCTTTTACGTAAGCGAAGGTATCGCCAAGTCTTTCCGCTGTTCGGTAATCCGTAGTTGCGGGAGGGGTAGGCACCATTCGCCGATTTGCTGATGCTGGAGCAGGAATGGAGCGGCTGGCGGGGTGATGGATTGGACTTAGCCCCGAGTGCTCTCCATGACGTCGGGCAAATTCATCGCCTGCGGCAACGATCGCGCGAAATGCAACAGTGCCGGGTTCGGGCAGCTCGTTGACCAGCGCCCTGAGTGCAAGGCGTACCGCCAATACCGCCGCGGAGGATTGCTTTTTTGTTGGCGTTGCTCGCTCAACGGCGTAAATGTCGAGGATCTGATTAAGTCTTTCTTCCAAAAACGCTGTATCGAACTCGTCGCTGGTGTTCTTCACGGCCGTCTCTCGCACGATTTGGAGTGCCTGCTCGTGCGAAACACTCTCAGGTACAAACAATGTTTGACGCCCGGCCTTCCGCTTCAATTTGCGAGTCATGATGAGCTAGATCCTTATAGGAAAGCCTGTGGATCGCCGCCGCGCGGAAATTCGGCTTGGTTCGCGATGTCTGCCTATCAACGGGGTGAGACGTCGACATGGAGATCGTCTCACGGATCGGTCCATGCTCAACTAACCTTTCCGTATCGCTGTCGGCCAGTGATCCTTGCCCGTCGACAAAATCGCTATTGGCGGTTGGGCCTATACCGAAAAGCTGAAGATCGAAGCGTCTCCGTATCTCGCGGGCGATGTATTCCGATACATCTTCCGACCAGCGCTCGACGGTGTTGAAGGCGACAACCCGTAGCGGATCCTTGTACTGGCCCGACATCAGGTCGTTGGCGGCTTCGGCGTCGGTCTCGCACCAGATGGCGCCTAATCGTACCAAGATCGTTCTTCACCAGGTCGACCGTCGTATCGTCGCCATATGATCTGCCTCTGAAGTTTCATCCAGTTGCGATTAGAGTCTCGGCGGGTTTTACGCCGGCTGGCGCAGGTGGAGCAACATGCGATCCGCGGAGCTGGTCGGGGTTGCGCAGCCGATCGCATGTTGCCGTGAGGTGGGCGGCCGCATCCAGCATCTGCTCCGCCAAAAGCTTCTTCAGCTTGCCGTGCTCGTCTTCAAGCTGCCTCAGCCGCTTGGCCTCGGGAACGTCCATGCCGCCGTATTTGGCCTTCCAGTTATACAGCGTCGCTCCGAAGACGCCGTGCTTGCGCGCAAGATCGGCGGCCTTTGCTCCCGCGTCATGCTCACGCAGCACCCCAATAATCTGCTCTTCCGTAAACCTGGCTCGCTTCATTTGTCCGTCCTTCAGAAGGCCGGACTCTAGCTTCAACTGGAGGAGATCGGCAGGGCAGGTCAACGCCAACTGTCTCACGTTGCAGTGCTCGAACGAGATCCGGTGAACCCCTGCAAATCTGCACCCGTAAAAGGGCGCCATCGGTGCCGGATGCATGGTGGCGCTCCCGGTAGTCGCGCTCCGCAAGGAGAGAGGACGGGAACTACAAGCACGGCAAATACTCCAAAGACGTAGCGGCCACCCGCCTGTGGTTGCGGGAGGCCACTCATTTGCTAGGAATTGCACAAGCGTCGTTAAAGTGACGAGCCCGTCTTATTCTCCCACAGCTTCGTGGCGATCATTTGCTTGGCTCTGTTGACGGTGTGCCGCTTTTGGACCGAGTCGGGCAATTGCTCCACGTCGGACAGAAGCTGCCGCCATTCGGATAAGTTGTCGCCGAAAGGTCCCGGCTCGTCGATCATTGCCACCAGGAACGGCAAGTTGCTCGGGGTCGGAACGAGTTCTTCCTTTTTGAGGGCAATCATGTGTTCGGCGTACAGTATTGTTCGCGGCTTCTGCGCTGCTTCCGACATGGCCGTCACTTCAGTCAGAAAATTCTCCCATACTTCAATGGGCTCGTGCGGTCCCGGAGGCGCAGGCAGCGCCAGCCGCGGTTCGATTTCCGCTTCTTTCGCTGTCGCCCTGCGCGCGAGCATCCGAAACACTTCCGCCATCGACGCTTGCTTTTGCGCCCTTTCGCGGGACAGCTCCGCCTGCTTATCTAGCAGGGCGGCCATCTTTAAGTGTTGGCTCGCTTTGAACCGCATAGGGGACGTCACTTTGCAGGACCAAACCCCGCGGTCGTGATGGACGAAGAAATCATCTTGACCATTGTACTGCGGGCTGGAAGCGCAATGAGATTGCAAGGTTTGACGGATTTCAGCTTCCCAATTTTCTGGTAGCCGTCGCCCATGCCGCGCGCAAACTTCTTGAGTGGCTTTATAGATTTCGGGATTTGTCATAGGTGGACGAGTTTCCATTGCCCAAATGAGATATTGGGCCATAGGGGTTATATCTCTCACACGTCTCTCCTATTGTAGCTACCGGCAGCATCATGGTTCGTGCGACGCGAAATTTCAGCGTGTCGGTATCGGCGTTCCCCCGGGCGAGTCCTCGGGTAAGACGCGAACCTGGCGAGCCTTCGCGTAAAAGGTCTCAACGTGCTCGTCGACCAGTACAATCACCGTTTTAAAAAAGTCTCCGTCGAGGCCGGCTTGATGAGCGTCCAGCCATGCTTTCGACGCTACGTAAGTTGGGAATATTTGCCCGAGGTATTCCCAAAACGTCTTGCCGTGGGATCGGTATCGGAGATGTGCAAGCTCGTGAACGACGACATATTCAAGCACCCGCTTGGGGGCGAATATCAGACGCCAGTCGATGTTTACCGTACCATGTGCGCCGCATGACCCCCAACCCGTCCTGAACTCTGCGACTCGGATCAACCGTGGCTTTCGACCGATCCGACAGCGCTTGCTGCCGTTACGAATACGTACGCTGAGACAACTCGTCGCTATACCACTTTTTCCGGTTTACCCACGTATCAAAGAAGGACAATTTGGCGTCCTTACTCTTTACATTACTCCCGAATGGTCACGTCGGGCGAAGTTGCGATAGTGGTTTGCAGTCGTTTTATGTCGGCGACCGAATTTATCGGTTTGCTTCTCCAGTGGCGTACGCAGCGTATAGGGGGAGTACATGCTGTCCATAGCTCATCGATCGGAGCTTCTCCTCGAGACCGGCCCACCCGGTAGCGCAACTGGGGCGAACGCGGAGTAGAGACAAGCTCCCGTTACGCCCATTTCCTTTCCATAGACTGCCAGAAACTGAAAGGCATCGCCATCCTTCACACGATGGCGTGCGCATCCTTGCGGTTGTAGGATTCAGGAGACAACTCCATGTCATTCAATGACACGACGGCGACGACCACGATCAACATCGGCGCGCTCATCAATGCAACGGCGACAACAACCGAGAATGTGCGTTCACTATTGGCCGGCTCGGTAGCCTGGAACTACACGGTCGTAGAGTGGTTCGCCGGTGCAACCTGGACCGCAGCCCAGATCGCGACCCTCGACACTATTTTCGACACCTGGGGCACCGTAACCGGCATCACGTTCCAGCAGACAACGACCCAGAACGACGCCGAGATCATTCTGATCCGCGACAACAATACGAACGGATTCGGCGGCTACTCCGGCATTCCTGCCGACGTGCCGACCACCGCCAACCAGACCTTCACGGACGGAGCCGTGGTTGTCTCTCAGACCGGGCAGATCAACATTCACATCGATCCCGGCGGCTTCATTGGATTCAACGGCACTAACATGAACATATTCGACGCTGCTGGGAACATCACAGGGGGCGGCTTCGAGTTGATCTTGCATGAGATCGGCCATGCCCTGGGGCTCAAGCACCCTCACAACGGGAGTACTGGCAACCCGCTGCTATGGCCGGGGGTGACCGTCGTATCCGACCTCGGCACGAACTCGCTGAACCAGGACCTCTACACTTTGATGTCGTACAATCTCCAGGTCGTTCCGGATGGTGCAGGCGGCAACAGGCTCAACACGATGGCGACGCCGATGGCGTACGACATTGCGGCCATCCAGCTGCTCTACGGTGCCAACACCACGTTCAACTCCGGCAACACGACCTACGATCTCGCGACGCCGGCGGCTGCCTTCCAATGGACGAGCATCTGGGACACGGGCGGGACCGACGAGATCATCTATCTTGGAACGAATGCAGCCACCATTGATCTGCGAGCAGCAACGCTCGACGGCACCGCGGGAAGCGGCGGCTATCTGTCCTACTTCACCTTCGCGGACGGCCGGACGTCCGCGGGCTTCACCATTGCGGGCGACATCCGCAATGTGCTCGGCGATGTCGGCACTGAGCACGGTGTCATCATCGAGAACGCTAGCGGCGGCTCCGGCAACGACAACATCACCGGAAATGTCGCCGGCAACGTCCTGCGCGGCAACGCCGGTCAGGACACGCTGCTCGGTGGCGGCGGCGATGATTCTTTGGCCGGCGGCATGGACAGCGACTACCTCGACGGCAGTAGCGACAGCGATACGGCGAATTTTGCCGGCAATAAGGCGGATTTCGTCATCCTTGGCACGGCCACCGATCTGACGATTGCCGATCGCACGTCGGCGGGATTGGGAACGGATCGAGTATTGAATGTGGAGACGTTCGTCTTTCTTGACGGCACATTCACGGCGGCGGAACTTGAAAACGCGGCGCCCATCATCACCTCGAACGGCGGCAACGATCTGGCGGTTTCGGTGGCCGAGAACACGTACTTTGTCACTCACGTGGTAGCCACCGATTCCGACGGCGATCCGCTGACCTTCGGGCTATCCGGCGCCGATGCGGCATTGTTCCAGATCGCCACTAACGGCGACCTTACGTTCCGCACCGCACCCGACTTCGAAGCTCCGATCGGTGGCGACAACGTCTACGACCTCGTTGTGACCGTCACGGACACGAGCTTCGCCACCGACACCCAGGCGATTACCGCCACCGTGACCGACGCGGTTGAGATCATTGATACCAATGTTGCTGCCGTGCTCAATGGCACCGCCGGATCGGACACCATCACGCCGGGCGATGGGCAGGACACGGTGCTCGCTGGTGACGGTAACGACATAATCAAGGCGACAGTCAACGATGGCAAAGATGTCTACAACGGCGGCAACGGCAGTGACACTGTCGACTACTCCGCACTGACAGCGGGCATCACCGTCACGCTCGGGCAGAACGGGGGGCCGGGTTCCGGCTTCGGTATCCAGGCAGGCGAGGACAAGCTGATCTCGATCGAGAACGTCATTGGGAGCGCCGGCGCCGACCAGATCAGCGGCAACGAGGTCGGCAATGTCCTAACGGGCGGCGGCGGCAATGATCTGATGACCGGCCGTGGCGGCAACGAGAGTTTCGCTTTCAGGCCGGACTTCGGGATGGATCGGATCACCGACTTCGACGACGCGGGCGACGATACAATCGTGTTCTCGACCGCGGTGTTCGCCGATTGGACCGCGGTCCAGAATGCCATGAGCGCCTCAGGCGCTGATGTCCTGATCACCCTCGATGCTACGGACACGATCAGGCTGGTTGGCACCACGCTGGCGAGCATGACTCAGTCCGATTTCTTGTTCGTTCCGTGAAATCGAGGCGGCCTACCGATTGCCTCTCTCTAAGGGAGCTGGATCCCACTTCTGACGTGCTGGGTGGCAAACGATGTTCGCGATCCTGGAGATCGTCCGCGGTCCGATGGGCGGCGGCGGAGGCGTTCCTGTATGGATTGATACGTCGCGAAAACGACGCTCATCTTGGACGGGACTATCACGCTTGCGCTCCGCGCGAGCCAGACTGCACTTGTAGTTGCGGGGAAGGCGAGGTCCAGGACGTCAATCTCGGCCACGTCGTCGTTGCTCTGGCGGCGCTTTCCGACCTGGGTGTCCGAGCACAAAGCAAAGGACCGCAGTGGGATGTCGGTGTCAGCCGTCCATTCGCGCACAGTCTGCGACATTAGGGCGAGCGAAGGCACGAGAAACAGGACGCTCATGCCTGCGCCGGCGAGGTCTTCTGCGATCTTGAGGCTTGTGAAAGTCTTGCCGGTGCCGCAGGCTCATGATGAACTTGCCACGATTCGCCTCGGCCAGCCCGCTGCGGACAGCCGTTAGCGCATCTTTTTGGTGGGGACGCGGCCTCTTCTTTTCCGCCAACACCACCTTGCCCTGGTTGGCAAAGGTCTCCCAACGGATCGGGCTTTCTTGTATTTCGGCGAGGCCGATCCGCAGGACCGGGATCGCCTGTCCCCGAATCATGGTTTCGGCGTTTTCGCTCCAAGACTTTTCAGTGCTGTCGATGACGACTCGACGCTTAAATGGCGGCTTGCCTGAAGCTGAGATGAAGCTGTCGACGTCTTCCTTCCGAACGCGATAGGAACTGTGATAAAATTTACATTGGATTGCGGCGAACCCTTCTTCATCTCGCAGCTTGGCCCCGCGACGAGATTGATCGCCTGATCGGCTTCCTCGATAAAACTAATGACTACGTTTCGCGCGAGTTGAAGGACTCGATCGACGACAACCCGCAGGGTGACGACGAACTGGACGGCCCGGAGAACGCCGAAGACGAGGACAGCGATCCCGCCGAGCCGTCCCTTGGCAGTCTTGACTACTAAAAGGAGCCCGTCAGGCGGCATTTTTTAAGCCGTTTTAGCGGCGCTCATTGCGCGTTCGACTTCATCGGCAAGCCGGCTAAGGTGATCGTGCAGGCGGCTGTACACGTCGCGCTTGACCTTGTCCGTAGTCAGATCGCGGACCAGCGCTGCTTCTGCGGCGTCCTTTCGTAACTTTTCGATAGATGCTTGGTAATCCTTCATGAGACGCGGGCTTCTCCATCCTGGGGAGGCGAGAGCGCAACCGGCGTTCACATCACCGATAAAAGCCACTGGCAGGGCGGTGATACAGTGCCAACTAAGTAAAGCTTGTCCCGTTCCTTGCGGGGCAATTAATCGTCGAGGGCCGTGATTAAGGAAACGGCCCCAGCTTCACATCTCGATTGTTTAACCATCGACGCTCATCATGAATGCAATCGCGGAACAGCCCTCAAAGCCCCCCGCGAGAGTTATGCGTAAGGAAACCCGCTGGGGGCAGTTACCGGCGGGATTTTCTTTGCCCGCGCAAACGGAGCGTTATACGATGCTGACAACGGCGAGGACTAATTCGGGGCCCAATTCGCTCGATGCCAGCGCGATCAATGTCCCGGCGCAGACGGCCAAAAGGGCGGTGACTGTGAGAGCAATCATTTTGAAATCCCCTGTTGTCTGTGACGATGAGACTGCTCCGGCTTCGTTTCCGGACGACTGCGTGGGGGAAGGCAATCGGTTTCGTTCACCGAGACGTTATCTCTATCTCTCGCAGGAATGTCGAAATGAGCAGCCATGAAAAACCCCGCCCAAGCTGGCTGGCTGGGGGCGGGGTTCATTTCCAAAATGCGCTGGGTGACGGGACGCAATCGACATGACGGGGAGGGTCGTTAAAGGGAGTGGAACAATTCCTGACGACCGAATGGATGCAACGTCCCCCCGCGCATCATTCGAGGAAATGTCGGCCCCAGTGTTCGCCCGCCAGGTGGAGGATCTTGCCGAGCAAGGGTGCTGGCTCTCTCGCGCGCATGCGGATCGGCGCGCTCCCTCATCCAGCCGTGGTCCTCGCACTCCCGGATGGCTGCGCGTCATCCAGTACCGCGATCGCCCATCCGCGTAGCGACGTCATCCGCATTAAAAGCTCCTGTGGATGAATCCTTCGCCTGCAAATTCGTTCCGGCCACTAAGCAGAGACCGCAAGTTGCCGGGAGCCACTTGCAAACTGTTCGTATTTGGAGTATTATACGAACAGTAATTGAGCGGGAAGACGTCAAACAATGGCCAAATCGAATCTCAAGCTGGTGAAGCCAATCACCGAAAAACGAACAGTTACCCCCAGGCGACGGCCCAACGCCGACCTACGAACCCGCGAATACCTGACGGAAGCCGAGGTCGAGCGGTTGCTGAAAGCCACCAAGGGAAACCGTTGGGCGCACCGGGACGCCACAATGATTTTGGTGGCCTACCGGCACGGCCTGCGGGCAAGCGAGGCAGCGGACCTGCGCTGGGATCAGGTGGACTTCGGGACGGCCACCCTGCATGTCCGAAGGGTCAAGCAGGGCAGCCCGAGCACCCATCCGATCCTCGGCGATGAGTTGCGCTCCCTGCGGCGGCTCCAGCGGGAACAGGAGCCAAAGTCTCCCTTCGTGTTCACCTCGGAACGTGGTTCACCGTTCACCACGGCCGGCTTTGCGCGCATGATCGAGCGGGCAGGGGTGGAAGCTGGGTTCGGCTTCAAGGCGCATCCGCACATGCTGCGGCATGCCTGTGGTTTCGCGTTGGCATCCAAGGGCCACGACACGCGGGCGCTTCAAGCCTACCTCGGCCACAAGAACATTCAACACACCGTGCGATATACCGAACTGTCGCCGGGGCGCTTCAAGGACTTTTGGCGAGATTGACCGAAACCCGGTCTCGGCGTGCTTGTGGGACAACGAATATCCCCGTCGCAATGTCCGCTTTCCGGGGCATAGCGGAAGTCCCATTGCTGAACCGTCAGGTCCGTTGATGACCCTTAGCGGTCATGGCGCAACGCAGAATAGCGGGTTGCCGCGCTCGACATCTTGCGCCTCCAACTCCCGGACTCCCATGCCGCGATGTGGTATGCTTCGACCTGGATTTAGCGTGGTCCTGAGCCTCCTTGGAGGGCAGCATGAGACGGCGCGATTTCATCAGTCTTCTTGGCGGTGCGGCGGTCGTATGGCCGCTCGCTGCGGCGGCACAGCAGAGCACCAATCGCAAGCGTCTTGCTATCTTCAGCCCATCACAGCCAAGCGCGGACTTGCATGAGCATAGCGAAAGCAAAGTTTCCCCAGCTCTATTCGCTGAACTTCGGCGGTTGGGGCAGATCGAGGGACAAAACCTCAAGGTCGAAAGTTACGGCCGAGAGCAAAACACGTCCGGCCCCGAAGCGCTGGCGACGGAAATCGTTCGAAGTAACCCGGATGTCATCCTTGTCGTTGGTCCTGGCGGAGTCTTTTTCAAAAAGCTAACATCGCGTATTCCGATCGTAGTGATAACTGGCGACCCTGTTAGGCAAGGGCTCGCCGAAAGTCTGGCTCACCCGGGCGGCAATTTCACGGGAGCCAGCATCGACGCCGGTCCATCCATTCACGGAAAACGGATTGCACTGTTGCGCGAGATGGTTCCGACGATGTCAAAACTTGGCTGTCTCGGTCTTCGACAGCAATGGCATGGGCCAGTCACCGGTCCCGGAATCCGCGCAGCGGCCGATACGGCAGGCCTCCCTCTCGCGGTGTCTTTACTGGAAATTGGTGCCAGCGAAGCAGACTATCGGGCGGCGATCGAGAGTATCTCCCGCGACGGTGCAAATGCGGTCATGGTCCTCGATTCGCCTGAGGTCGATCAAAACAGCACTTTGGTCGCTAAGTTGGTCGGCGACGCGAAGCTTCCGGCGATTTTTACGCATCCTGCCCCCGTCGAGGCCGGGGGCTTAATGGCCTATTCCTTCGACCTGATCGAATTGTATAAGCGCGTCGCCAACAACATCGACGCGATTCTCCGAGGAGCAAAGCCCGGTGACATCCCGATCTACCAAGTAACCAAATTTGAGTTGTCCATCAACCTCAAGGCAGCCAAGCAGCTGGGGCTTTCCGTACCTCCTGCGCTCGTCGCGAGTGCCGATAAGGTAATTGAGTGAGTATGCACAGGTCCGGTGTTGGCACCTTTGAGACATGCCGACCGACCAGGAGAATGTCCGCTTGTCGGGGAAGACCGAAAGTGAACGGGCAAGGTCAAAACGACGCGAATGACCCGAAGCGGACATCAGCCTCTGGCACACATTGCTTTCTTTCGGTTGGCGTGTAGAACGGTGGTCGGGTGCTCGCTGCATGTGGCAGTGACAGGTCAAGCGATGGTCGGGCCGCCACGCGGAAAGCGCGCGCCCAATGAACCGTCGACCGTCAGACGATGAAATCCTTCGTGCCGAATCCCTCACCGGGCGGCCCTTGAATGTGCCCCTGCTTCTCCTTGTAGCCGGGGTGGCCCTGGCAGCCGTCCTGTTCGCAAATCCAGCCGCGGCAGCATCCACAACTGGCCCGTATTCTGCTCAGCCGGTCTTCCTGTTCGGCATTCCGGTTGATTTCATTCTGTTCGGCCTGACGCTGCTGGGTGTAGCGGTATTCCACCACAAGACGCTGGAGGTGGCGTTGACCGGGCTCGTGGCCGTTACACTTTACAAGCTCGTATTTACTGGCTTCCGACAAGGCACGGGCCTGATCGGCATGATGCTCCAGCTTCACCACGAATGGGTGATCCTCGCCAACCTGTTTTTTCTGCTGATGGGTTTCGCCGTCCTGTCGCGGCATTTCGAGAACAGCCGAATCCCCGACGCGATGCCCGCGTTCCTGCCAAACGGCTGGAGCGGCAGTCTGGTTCTGCTTGCCATTGTTTTCGTGATGTCGGTCTTCCTCGACAATATTGCCGCGGCCCTGATCGGCGGCACGATGGCGCGGCACTTGTTCAAGGGCAAAGTACATATCGGTTACCTTGCCGCCATCGTTGCGGCCGCCAATGCTGGCGGCGCTGGCAGCGTCGTCGGCGATACCACCACCACCATGATGTGGATCGACGGCATCAGCCCGCTTCGTGTCGTCGAGGCCTACGTCGCCGCCGTCGCCGGCTTCCTGATCTACGGGATACCAGCCTCATTGATCCAACACCGCCATTCTCCAATAGAGAAGGATGCGCAGCGCGGCCGGCACATCGATTGGACCTATGTGGGAATTGTCGCTGCAATCCTGACCATCGCCATTGTGGCCAACGTCATCGCCAACCTGAAATTTCCGGCGGTGCTCGATGCCGTCCCCGTGATCGGACTTGCGGTGTGGATCGTCATTCTCGCGGCCGCGCCGCTGCGTCGGCCGGATTGGGCGATCATGCCGGAAACGTTCAAGGGCACGGTCTTCCTTCTGGCCCTTGTCACCAATGCGTCCTTTATGCCGGTCGAGGAATTGCCGGGGGCCTCGTGGCAAACGGTTCTGGGGCTCGGCTTCCTGTCTTCCGTGTTCGACAACATCCCGCTGACGGCACTTGCACTCAAGCAGGGCGGCTATGACTGGGGTTTTCTTGCATATTCCGTGGGCTTCGGCGGATCGATGATCTGGTTCGGCTCGTCTGCGGGCGTCGCGATCGCCAATATGTACCCTGAGGCCAAGTCGGTGGGCCGGTGGCTGCGGCACGGCTGGTTTGTCGCTGTAGCGTATATTGTTGGTTTCTTCGTGATGTTTACCATTGTTGGTTGGAATCCTGACGCTCCACACAAAAAGCGTGTTGCGCTGGATGTGACTATCCAAATGGGAGTGGCTGGCCGCCCGTAAGGCGGGCCTAGCGCGGATATGATGTCGGCTTTTGGCACGAAGCGGAAGAGCCCGGCCGATCTGGCGACGTCCGTTGACGGGGGTAGACCGGAAGTGGCTGGCCGACCGTCAAACCGACGCTGATTGACCCAGAGCGGAAGTCGGCCTCCACATACGTTAATTACTGAACCAACACCGAATCGGCTCACTTCCTACAATTAGCTCGGACAGCGCGGATGGAAAGAAACGCTGAAATGCAAGCTCTCTTTGGCACTTCTGCTCAACCAAGTACACAACGGATATCACTAAGATGATCGATGCAATAGCGGCGAAGTACGGCCAACGTTCGTCAGTCACTGAGCACTCCGTAGGCTGGAGGGTAGTGCGCTTTTACGCTCGATTTTGCCCTGCCCCGGGATGCACTGGTGTGAACATGTTCACATTTGAGGCGGATGACGAACTCCACCTATGTCAGAGTTGGGTACCCTAATCGTCTTCCACGCCGGAACATCGACGGCGGATCTAACTAGAATTTGCGGCTTACTGACTGAGGGGATTTTCTTGAGCCTCAGTTGGTTCTGCAGGACATCGCGCGCGGTGCATTGAGCTCTGGCTTCGCTCGAGAATGGGAGGACGCACGCGGTGCAGACCATCACAATAAGGAACGTGCCACAGGTGGATCGGATGCCTCGCGGGTCGATACCTCGGTTCGAGGCGACGTAGTCGATTTCGCTGCGGGTAATACCGATATCCATTAGCTCCCTGTCACTTAGGTCGCACAAGTTGGCCAATCTCTGGCGTTTGCACCACTCCTGAAATGCATTCCAATATGTTTCGAGAGGACTGTAGACCTGCCGCCTTGCGGTTACCGGCCCCAGCTCAGTGGTCTCGCGGATCGTGCTCATTAGGATGTGTCCTGTCTGGACTGTCCACTAGGCAATGCCGCAAGATGCGCGGGCGCGCTTAACTGGTGGCTTACATTTCTCTTACCGGCGGCTTACTCTTCGTGCGCTAGTACAGAGGCAACCCCGGGAAGGAATGGCAGCTTGCGCTATCTTTTCGAGGAATACGCATTCGACACCAACCTGCGCGAGCTGCATCGGGGGACCGATGCGGTGTCGATCACACCGCAGGTTTTTGACCTGCTCGAATACCTGATCCGCAACAGGGAGCGGGTTGTCAGCAAGGACGACCTCATCAAAGCCATTTGGAATGGGCGCAGCGTATCTGACGCGGCGCTGACGACCCGCCTGAATGCCGCCCGGGATGCAATCGGCGATTCCGGCGAGGAACAACGCTTCATCAAAACACTACCGCGCAAGGGCTTCCGCTTCGTCGGACAGGTACGGGAGGCGCGAAAGGTTGCAGGTCTAAACCCTGGCGATGCGCCCGAGAGCGTTCCTGCACTTCCCGACAAGCCCTCCATCGCCGTGCTGCCGTTCGCGAACATGTCTGGCGATCCCGAGCAGGAGTACTTCGCGGACGGGATGGTTGAGGAGATCACTACCGCACTTTCGCGATTCAGATGGTTGTTCGTGATCGCTCGCAATTCGAGTTTCACCTTTAAGGGCAAAGCCGTCGATATCAAGGAAGTCGGGCGCAAGCTTGGCGTGCGCTATGTCCTTCAGGGGGCGGTGCGCAAGGCGTCGGAGAAAGTTCGCATCACGGGCCAGTTGATTGAAGCGGCTACGGGCGCACACATTTGGGCGGACAAGTTCGAGCGTGACATGACAGATATTTTCGCGTTGCAGGATGAAGTCACGCTCGCCGTTGTCTCAGCTATTCAACCAAAGATATTTCAAGCAGAAATTGCACTGGCGTCGCGGCGGCGGCCTGAAGACCTCACCGCATATGTTCTTTGTCTCCGGGCTATGCAGCAGATTGGCCCATCGACCCGCGAAGGGTTGGCCGAGGGACTCCGACTGGTCCAGCGCGCCCTGGAGCTTGACCCCGGGTTTGCTGGTGCCGCCGCTCTGGCAGGTGCCTGTCACCTGGAAAACGTGGTTAGGAACTATGCCATCGATCCTCAATTCGAACGCAAGGAAGCCGTTCGGCTCATGCGCTTGGCATTGAGCCTCGACGATGGTGATCCAAACACACTAGCAAGGGCTGCCCTGACCTCGGCACTTTTGGTCGGCGATTGTGAGACCGAGATCGAGATGGCCGACCGGGCGGTTAAGCTCAACCCGAATTCATATCACACGTGGCTCTGCAGAGGCTGGGTCCATAAGATTGCGGGGCAGCCCGAGGAAGCGATCCGGAGCTTTGAACGTGCCATGCGAATGAGCCCGGTAGACCCGCAAACATTCACAGCGCTGACCGGGATTGGATTTGCCCTTATCGAGCTTCGTCGCTTTGACGAGGCCATCATTGCAGCGAAGAAAGCCCAGCGTGTAAACCCGTGCTATCCAGGACCATACCGCTGCCTCGCGTCCGCTTTCGCCCATCTCGGACGCGACGCTGAGGCCCGTGAGGCCGCGGCTCGTATGCTTGAGATCGATCCCGCTTTCACAATATCGGCGTGGATCGCCCGGAGCCAGCTATCAAAAACTGCGAAGCTGATGATTGAGGGTTTTCGGAAAGCGGGATTGACCGAGTAGCTCTCCAATGTCCACGAGGTGATCGAATCGCGGCACTCTTCTGCGGTCCATGGGTCCGGAGTTGGCACCTTTGAGACATGCCTACCTATCCTGAGAATGTCCGTTGACGGGGGTAGACCGGAAGTCTCCGTGGTCCGGCCAAACCGACGCGAATGACCCATTTCGGAAGTCAGGCCGATCCGCCGGTGAGACTAGCGCGTGTCACTTGTCTCTCGCGGGCGGTTCGAGGCTGCTATATAGTCTGCTGATTGCGGGACGGCACCTTTGGGGGTGAAACCTCATGAGACGGCGGCAGTTCATCGCGCTTATCGGTGGTGTGATCATTTGGCCGTTTGCGGCGCGCGCGCAGCAATCCGGCAAACGTTGGCGGCTTGGCTACGTCGGCACGGCTGGAATAGGCGATCAACTGCTACAGGCCTTCACGGAAAAACTGGAAACTCTCGGTTATCTCCAGGGAAAGAGCGTTGTCGTAAGCCGCGTGAATGTGCTGCCGGAGGCAAAGACAATCGAACTCGCCATCACGAGGCTGCTCCCTGACAGCGACATTCTGGTGGTATGGGGAACGCTTGGTGGAGCAGTAGCAAAGCGCGTAAATTCCAGTCTTCCCACCGTCTTTCTGTCAGTCGGCGCTCCCGTCGACATTGGATTAGTTCAGAGCCTGTCCCGCCCCGGCGGGAACATGACCGGGGTTACGTTTGAAGCGGCGACAGAAACGTATGCGAAGCGATTACAGATGCTGAAGGAGGTCGTACCGACCTTCGCCCGGATCGCCGTATTAGCCGCGAAGGGTGATCCGAATGTTGAGTTCGCCCTGAAGTCGATTGAGAAGGCTGCCTCTGCGATGAGTGTCGCATTGACCACGGTTTATGTCGAGACAGCCGATGACCTACCTACCGCATTCGATCAGATAGAACGAAGTCGCGTCAGCGGGTTGCTCGTAATCGCGGGCATTCTCACCGCCATAAACGCAAAAATGATCGCCGAGCTCTCTCTCGCTCATCGTCTACCAAGTTGCCATGGGTTTCGGGAAACGGTCGTAGCAGGAGGTTTGATTAGCTTGGGGCCTGATCTTCTTGCGATAGCAAGGCAGGGTGCGGTTTATGTTGATAAGATTATCAAAGGCGCAAAGCCCGCCGATCTTCCTGTCGAACAACCAGATAGATACGAAATCTACATCAACCTCAAGACTGCAAAAACATTGGGTCTCGAAATCCCAGCACATCTTCTTGCCGGCGCCGACAAGGTGATAGAATAGTTCTGACCTTGCTGAATAGTCGCTTGTGGCACACAACGGACCTTCCCCGGCAATTCTGTCGATATAGGCTTCCCCGAGGCACGGGCGGCGCGGCGCACAGCCCGCAAATCCGATGTCTGCAGTTGTAGGCGGAGCGACGTCGATTGGTCAGAGCTACTCAATCACCTTGTCCGCCATGAGCAGCACCGACTCCGGGATGGTCAATCCAAGCTCCTTGGCTGTGCGGAGGTTAACGGCGAACAGAAATTTTGTAGGCTGTTCGACGGGTATCTCGGCTGGCTTCCCGCCCTTCAGAATGCGGTCGACGTATCGGGCGGCTAAACTGAAGAAACCTGGGACATCAGGGCCGTAGCTCATTAGGCCGCCCTCCGTTACGTAGGTATTCACCTGATAAATCGCGGGCAATCCGTATTTCAGCGCGATACCGGGAATGGCTGGACGAACTGGGTCTGCCAGAACATACACAGCGTCGCAATTAGCGGACTTCATTCCCGCAAATGCCCGTTCAAGGTCCTCGGGATTTGGCGCGACAAAGCGCTCTGCGGGAATGGCCATGGAGGCGGCGGCCTGTTTGGCGACCTCGAACAGGCGTGGATGGGTTGGATTATTCGAGATCAAGACCCCGATCATTTTTACGTTCGGAAGCACCAGACGGATTATGTCCAGCGTCTTCGTCGTGGCATCGCCGAACATGTTTGCCACGCCAGTGATATTTCCACCAGGCCGAGCAAAGCTCTCGACGAATCCGGACCCAACAGGATCGCTCGCCGGGGACATCACAATCGGAATGGTCGACGTCGCCTTCTGTGCGGCCGCGACGGCTGGCGTGGCCTCTGCAACGATGACATCTGGCCTTAGGCCAACTACCTCTTTCAGGAGATCGGGTAGGATGGCGTATTGCCCATTCGCAGCACGGACATCGAGGATGAGGTTTTTACCCTCTTCATAACCAAGCTGCCGAAGCGCTTCCCGTAAGATCGGTACGGCTACTGTGGTTCTGCCAGAGCCGACGTAGACCACGCGCCACTGCCGCGAACGATCCGCCTTCGCCGCTCCGGCCACTAAGAGACCAAGACAAGCCGTCAGCATTCGGCGGCGGACGATCGGTCGACGCATGAGCCTGCGCTCCACGTTAATTGATCAGAGTGACCTTATCACAATCGCAGCACCGGTCCATCTAGCGGTGTGTCCGCTGTTGGCACTTTTCGGACCTGACGCACCCTGATCGGGGATGTCCGTTGATCGGGGCAGAGCGGAAGTTCGCGGCGCGCTGTCAAAGTGACGCGAATGACCCTGAACGGACATGCCGCGAGCCGCTACTCGATCACCCCCGTCGGGAAAGGCGAGCAGTTTTGCCGCACGCGCAACGTTGATCGCCTACTGACGTTCGAGCTGCCTACATGCTATCTTATCAACAATGGCAGGTTTCCCGGGAGCGACTACATGCCGGAAGACCGGGTGGACCGTAGGTTAGCAGCCATCCTCGCAATCGACGTTGCCGGGTATAGCCGCCTGATGGGCGTTGATGAAGAAGGTACTCTTGCGGCGCTCAAGGCTCATCGAAGCGAGCTTATCGACCCCAAGGTTGCTGAGCATCGCGGTCGAATTGTCAAGACTACAGGTGACGGCGCCTTAGTCGAATTTTCGAGCGCGGTCGATGGAGTGCGCTGCGCCATGCAAATCCAGCGCGTTATGGCTGAACGCAACACGGCCATCCCCGAAGATCATCGGATCAAATTCCGTATCGGCATCAACGTGGGCGATATCATCATCGACGAGGGCGATATTTATGGCGATGGCGTGAATGTAGCTGCAAGAGTGGAAGCGGAATGCGAACCTGGAGGTGTGTATCTCTCCGGAAATGCCTTCGAGCAGATCCGTAGCAAGACATCTTTCACATTTGATGACATGGGCGAGCGGCACCTAGAGAATATTGAGCGTCCCGTTCGCGTGTACTCCGCACGCGCAGGTGAACCGAAGGTGGCTGCGCGAAGCAACATACAAGCAACGATCTCGAGCGTGCTCGATACGGGCAAATCTCCCCTTTCGCTGCCCGACAAACCCTCCATCGCGGTTTTGCCATTCGAGAACATGAGCGGCGATCCAGAGCAGGAGTATTTCGCCGACGGCATGGTCGAAGACATCACTACGGCACTGTCGCGGTTCAAGGCGTTGTTCGTGATCGCACGCAATTCGAGCTTCACCTACAAGGGAACGGCTGTTGATATCAAACAGGTTGGGCGTGAACTTGGCGTGCGCTACGTACTCGAAGGTAGCGTTCGAAAAGCGGCGAACCGAGTGCGTATTACCGGGCAGCTGGTCGACGCGATGACAGGTGCGCATTTATGGGCGGATCGCTTCGACGGCGGGCTGGATGATATTTTCGAACTTCAGGATCAGGTGACCGTGAGCGTCGTGGGCGCTATCGCGCCAACGCTGGAGCAGGCAGAGATCGAGCGCTCCAAGCGCAAGCCAACCGAAAATCTCGACGCCTACGACTATTACCTGCGCGGGGTGGCCAGCGCTATTCCGTACACAAGAGAAGGCGACAACGAGGCACTGCGCTTGTTCTACCGGGCCATCGAACTCGATCCCGATTTTGCCGTGTGCTATGGTTGGGCGGCTTGGATATTCGTTACTCGAAAGAGCAATGGCTGGATGGCCGACCGCGCGCTAGAGACTGCGGAAGCCACGCGTTTGTGTCGGCGAGCAGTGGAGCTAGGCGATCACGACGCGGCAGCGCTCTGTTGGGGCGGCTTCGCGCTTGCCTATATCGCCCACGAACTCGACGACGGGATCGCCTATCTTGATCGTGCGCTTGTTCTCAACTCCAATCTAGCGGCTGCCTGGTACGTGAGCGGTTGGTTGAAAGTGTATTCTGGCGAGCCGGAAGACGCGATTGAACACGCGGCGCGGGCCATGCGCTTGAGCCCACTCGATCCGCTTATTTTCCGGATGCATTGCGGCATCGCCTACGCGCATTTTTTTGCTGGTCATTACGACGACGCGAGTTCCTGGGCGGAAAAAGCGGTGCGCGCGCGACCCACTTGGCTCACTGCTGTGCGCGGGGCCGCAGCCAGTCACGCGCTCGCCGGGCGCCTCGATGAAGCGCGCAAGCATATGGCGCGCATGCGTGAGCTCGATCCAGCGTTGTGCATTTCCAATCTCAAGGATTTACTCCCGCTGCGCCGAGAAGAGGATTTCGCCAAGTGGGTCGAGGCTTTACGAAAGGCAGGGTTGCCGGAGTAATCAGGAGATGTGAAACACGCGCCGCCAAAAGTTAGAGTCCGGTCATGGCACTTTGAGACATGGCGCCCGACCCTGACGATGTCCGTTTCCAGGGTAAGACCGGGAAGTAGGCGGCCGACGACCAAAAAGACGCGATTAACCCAGCTCTGGCATCACTCATCTGGTATTCCGGCCATTAGCATTCCCTGGCGGATGCGGTTGCTGCCAGCACGGAAGATCGGGTCAGAACTCAAGGAAAGCCCTCTCGTCCGGCGAATGGTAAAATCCGGATCCAAAGCGAATCCCGCGAGCGCAGCGGCCCGCGCTTCTTCCACTGAACCGACGAGAGCCAATGCGGCAGCGAACTGGAAGTGCGCGAATGGATAGTTTCGATTGGCTTCCAACGACCGGCGCAGCCACTCAACCGCTTCGGTGTCCACGCCGAGGATCAACTTCACAACGCCAAGCAAGTACATCCAACGATGGGCGTTGATGTCGCGTGGGGAAAGGTGCAGCGCTTGCTGAATGTGAGCCTCACTTTCTGCCCCACGACCAATGAAGACCTTTGCAAATCCGAGGAATGCGTGCGCGTAGGCCAAATTGCGATCAAGCTCCAGTGCTTGTTCGCATTCTCTAACGGCCAGCGTTGCGCGGTTTGTGAATAGTTGCAATCCAGCCAGTATGAGATGAGCGAAGGCGTGACGTGGGGCCGCTGACAAGACCTTAATCAGCGTCGCTTCGACCTGAGCGAGGCGCGAACCCCGGTCATCATCAACCATAAAGTTTGTGACATCTTGTAATTCGACATTTGCGATGCCAACTAACGCGGCGATGTTCTCCGGATCGAGCGCCAACGCTTGTTCGAAGAAGCGGCGAGCAAGTGCGATGTACTTAGGTGTAACCCCTTGGTTTAAGTAGTGCTGCCCTTGGAAATAGAAATCTAATGCATCGGGATGCAGCGAACGTTGCCCACGTTGCGCTTCGGCTTCGATAAGCGGGGCGTTAAGCGCGGGAGCAATTCTTGCGGTGACTTCATCCTGCATTTCGAACAGATCGGTAACCGGCTTGTCGAACTGATCTGTCCAAAGGTGTGTGCGCGTTTCTGCGTCCACAAGCTGAACGTTGACGCGAAGTCGATTTTGACCCCGCCGTACCGAGCCCTCAAGCACGTAGCGCACGTTTAGGTCTCGGCCGATCTGTTTGAGATCGACGGCGCCTTTGTAAGTGAATGCTGTATGTCGGCCAATGACAAACGTGCCTCTGATGCGCGACAAATCCGTAGTCAGGCTCTCGGTCACACCATCGACGAAATAGTCTTGCTCGGGATCACCGCTTAGGTTGGAGAAAGGTAAAACTACGATGGAAAGGTGGGGCGGCGAAAACGACCTTTGCGTTGCGCCATCGTTCGGCGCCGAACTAGCCGACGCAGTTGCGAGCGTCTGCCCTTCCTGCACTGCGCCAACGAAACGGAAGCCTTTGCGCGGCAATGTTTTGATTAAGCGCTGCTTGTCACCGCTGTCGCCAATTGCGTTGCGAGCGGCATTTAGGCGGGTCGTCAGCGCGGCATCTGAGACGATGCGTCCGTTCCAAACGGCGTTGATGAGGTCGTCTCTGCTTACCACGCGTTCCCTGTTTCGGATCAGGTATTCGAGCAGGTCAAAAACCTGCGGTGTGATCGACACCGCATCCGCCCTCCGATGCAGTTCGCGCCGTTCGGTATCAAATGTGTAAACCTCGAAGAGATAGCGCAAGCTGCCATTCCCTCTCGGGGTCCCCTCTGAAGCCCCTGGAGCACAAAGAATAAGCTGCCGGTAAGGGAAATGTAAGCCACCGGTTAAGCGCGCCACCGCATCTTGCGGCAATTTGCCCGGGTACATAGTCCAGACAGGACACACCGCAATGAGCACGATCCAAGGGACCACCGAGCTGGGACTGACAACCGCAAAGCGACAGGTCTACAGTCCTCTCGAAACATATTGGAATGCGTTTCAGGAGTGGCGCAAACGCGAGAGGCAGCGAACCGAGTTGTGTCGCCTGACGGACAACGAGCTTATGGACATTGGTATCACGCGCGGTGAGATCGACTACGTCGCCTCGAACCATTCCATCTCGCCCGATCCCCTCCGTTGGAAGTCTGATGTCGGCACCCTAAGATGACCGCCATTGGCACCTTTCAGACATGCCTGCCTATCCTGAGAATGTCCGTTCACCGGGGTAGACCAGACGTCGCCGTGGTCCGGCCAAACCGACGCGAATGACCCAAAGCGGAAGTCGAGCCACGGAAACCATGTGCCCCAAGTCCGGTCATTGATCGGTGCCGGATGACAGACATTCATCGAGGGTGGGTCAGAAGCCTCTCGGCGGCTCGCTACCTTGGATCGAAGTGGCGTATTCGATCTCGCCGCGCGCAATACCGATATCCATTAGTCCCCGATCGCTCAGATCGCACAATTCAGCTTGCAGCCTCCCACGTCTGCGCCATTGCTGAAACGCAACCCAACAACTCGTGAGGGAGCTTAAGACTCGCCAATCCGAGTCGGTCGTATTTCCAAATTCGGCTGCACTATGGGCCATGTTCATAGCGGTATCTCCTCAAGGTATCGTTTCTACCCGGATGAGGATGCCAGAACGGGGCACGACGCGCTTAACATTGAGCTTACATTTTCCTCACCAGCGGCTTACGCTTTGCGCTCTAAGCGGTGCCAGAGCTCCCTACCGGCGATGGGGGTTGTCCCGAGGGAACGGCAGCTTGCGCTATCTTTTCGAGCAGTTCGCATTAGATACCGACCGGCGCGAGCTGCGTCGCGGGGCGGACGTCGTCGCCGTTGCGCCCCAGGTCTTCGACCTGCTCGATTACCTGATCCGCAACAGGGAGCGCGTCGTCAGCAAGGATGATCTCATCGGCGCCATCTGGAATGGGCGTATCGTATCCGATGCTGCAGTGACGACCCGCCTAAATATCGCCCGGAGCCTGATCGGCGATACCGGGTCTGAACAGCGCCTTATCAAGACCCTGCCGCGCAAGGGCTTCCGTTTTGTCGGCCCGGTGCTGGAAGCGCATGAGCCGACGGGCGAGGCAATTGCCGACAAGCCGGTGGAACCGTCGAAAGTCCTGCCGCTCCCCGATAAACCCTCTATCGCGGTACTGCCGTTTCAGAACATGAGCGGCGACCCGGAGCAGGAATACTTCGCCGACGGCATGGCCGAGGACATATTGACGGGGCTATCACGGCATCGCTGGCTATTCGTAATCGCGCGCAACTCAAGCTTCACATACAAGGGTCGTACCGTGGATGTGCGCCAGATCGGGCGCGAGCTTGGCGTAAGGTATGTGTTGGAAGGCAGCGTCAGGCGGGTCGGCAGCCGTGTCCGCTTCACTGCGCAGCTCGTCGATACCGCCACCGGCAACTATGTTTGGGGCGAAAAGTACGACGGAGAAGCGGAAGACCTGTTCGACTTGCAGGACCGGATCACCGTGGCGGTGGTGGGCATTCTGGAACCCACGATCCAACTTGCTGAGATCGAGCGCACGCGGCGCAAGCGGCCCGAGAATCTGGGCGCCTACGACTACTATCTGCGCGCCCAGGCGCTGACCGATGCATTTACGCGTGACTCTTCTCAGGCCATGCTGGTCAACTGCCTTCAGGCGATCGAACTTGATCCAACGTTTGCTCCGGCCTACGCCCTGGCGGCACGCGCCTACATACAAAGGCATACTCAGGGCTGGGTTGTTGACGAACCGAAAGAACGTGCGGAGGTTCTCGATCTCGTCGACCGGGGTCTTCGCGCAGACCGCCTCGACCCACTCATGCTCGGCACTGCCGGTCATTGCTTTGCCTGGTTCGCGCATGACCTTGCGAAGGGCATCGCCTACATCGACGAGGCGCTCTCGGTGAACCCGAACCATGCACACGCCTATCTGCAAAGCGGCGTCGTCAGAACGCGGGCTGGCGATACGGAAGTTGCCATCAAGCACCTCAACCATGCGATCCGCCTCAGCCCGCGGGATTCCCGTGGCTACGCGATCTTTCAGGCGCTGGCGGTGGCGCACCAGGTCGGCGGGAACCTGGAAATGGCAAGTGACTGGGCGCACCGGGCCGTGCAGCACAATCCGAACTATCTGCCGGGGTGGGCCGCTCTTGCTTCGAGCGCAGCCTGGCGGGGGAGAGACGCGGAGGCGAAGGTGGCCGCGGAAACGCTACTCGGGCTCGACCCGCAATTCTCGATAAGTCGGCACGTTCGCCGGTTTCCGCTCGCCCTGCGCGAGAAATTCGATGCTTATTACGAAGGACTTCGCCGCGCCGGTGTTCCTGATTAACCCACGCTAAGGCTCCTCGTAACTGGCGCTAACTTACCTTGCGCGCGCCGACGAGGTGATTGAATGAATCGTAGATGTCCGCCTGCGGCACGTCGGAAGAGCGGAGCCAATCAGGCGATGTCCGTTGACGGGGGTAGACCGGAAGTGGCTGGCCGACCGTCAAACCGACGCGAATGACCCGTTTCGGACGTGGGCATGTCCGGACATCGACCCACAATTGTGCTATATGAACATTTAATTTTCCCCCAGCCCCGGGGGCGCATCTTGAGCAGCGAGCACGTAGATCGGCGACTGGCGGCTATTCTGGCGGCGGATGTCGCGGGCTCTTGCCGCTTGATAGGGATCGACGAGGAAGGCACGCTGGCGCAACTGAAAGCTCTTAGAAAGACGCTTTTTGATCCCAAAATCACTGATCATCGCGGGCGCATCGTCAAGAATACCGGGGACGGCGCTCTCGTCGAGTTCGGCAGCGTCGTAGATGCCGTACGCTGCGCCGTCGAAATTCAGCGCGGCATGGCCGAACAAAATATCGATGCACCGCAGGGCAAGCAAATCGAATTTCGCATCGGCATCCACGTCGGCGACATCATCATCGATGAAAATGATATCTTTGGAGACGGCGTCAATATCGCAGTGCGGCTGGAGGGAATTGCTGAGCCGGGCGGCGTCTGCATCTCCGATGATGCCTACCGGCAGATCCGGGGCAAGGTCGAGATTGCCTGTGATGATATGGGACCGCAGCCCCTCAAGAATATTGCTGAGCCTATGCGGGCGTGGCGGGTTCGCCTGACTGGTCAAACCCCTTCCACAGTACAATCAGGTCCGGCTGTGAGCCAACCTCGGGCGCTCCCGCTACCCGACAAACCCTCCATTGCTGTTCTGCCATTCACCAACATGAGCGGTGATCCGGAACAGGAGTATTTTGCCGACGGAATGGTCGATGACATCATCACGGCGCTGTCTCATTTCAAGGCGCTGTTCGTCATCGCCCGCAACTCGAGCTTCACCTACAAGGGGCGCGCCGTCGACGTGAAGCAGGTGGGGCACGAGCTTGGGGTGCGCTACGTGCTGGAAGGCAGCGTTCGCAAAGCGGCCAACCGGGTGCGCATCACGGGACAGCTCGTCGATACCTCGACCGGGGCACATCTTTGGGCAGACCGGTTTGATGGTGGGCTCGGCGACATCTTCGATCTGCAGGACCAGGTGACCGAGAGCGTTGTCGGGGCGATCGCGCCGGTGGTGGAAAAAGCCGAGATCGAGCGTGCCAAGCGCAAGCCGACCGAGAGTCTCGATGCCTATGCCCTCTATTTGCGCGGTTTGGCCAAGTTTTACCAGTATGGTAGCCGGAAAGTGAACGACGAGGCATTGCGCCTGTTCAACAGCGCGATCGAGCTCGACCCGGATTTTGCGTCAGCCTACGGTCGTGCCGCCTTATGCTACGTCCGTGCCAAGATCAATGGCTGGATTTCAGTCACACCGAACGAGATTGCCGAAGTGACGAGGCTCGCTCAGCGGGCGGTTGAGTTGGGCAAGGATGACGTGTTCGCGCTCGCCGCCGGCGGGTTTGCATTAGCGCATATTGTTCGCGATCTTGAGCTAGGCGCGGCCTTGATCGATCGCGCGCTGGGGCTCAATTCCAATTCGGCCGAGGCATGGTATTGCGGCGGCTGGGCCAAAATCTGGCTGGGCGAGCCGGAACCGGCGCTCGAGCGCTTCGCGCGTGCCATGCGCCTGAGCCCACTTGATCCGCGGGTGACAGCAATGCAAGCCGGGACCGCGCATGCCCATTTCCTCCAGGGCCGCTACGACGAAGCAGCATCGTGGGCGGCAATGGCATTGCAGGGCAGTGCGGACTACCAAACTGGATTACGTGTCGCCGCCGCGAGCAATGCAATGGCCGGACGGTTAGAGCAAGCACAGAAGGCAATGGCTCGGCTGCGGCAACTCAATCCCACGCTACGTGTTTCCACTCTCAAAAACGTGGTGGGCCCTTGGCGGGCCGAACATCTCTCGCGATATGAAGAAGGATTGCGGCGAGCCGGGCTGCCCGAATGACATCACGGCCAGTTGGTCGCCCTGTCGCGACGAGTTGATCGAATGAGTGCGACTTCCGCTAATGGCACGAAGCCGACCTGTTCCCGCGAGTCCGACAGGTCCGCTGTCGGAGGATGAACGGACCTTAGGCTAGACGCGGCGCAAGGTCTCATTTTGGACCCAAAGCGGACATTAGGCCCTAGCCCTCAAACAACCCGTCATGCTTTGATAGGCTCAAGGGTATGGTCACTTTTGGGGGCGCCATTGGCAGACGACCGGGTAGAACGACGACTGGCAGCGGTGCTGGCGGCGGATGTCGCCGGGTATAGCCGTCTCATGGGTTCAAATGAGGAAGGCACGTTGGCCCGGCTCAAGGCGGTCAGAAAAGCCCTCGTTGATCCCGCTATAGCCTCCCATCGCGGCCGCATCGTCAAAACGACCGGTGACGGTATCCTCGTCGAGTTTGCCAGCGCCGTCGACGCCGTGCGCAGCGCAGTTGCAGTCCAGCGTGGCATGGCCGAGCAGAACGCTACCGTGCCGCAGGACACCCGGATCGAGTTCCGCATTGGCATTCATGTCGGCGACATTATCTTCGACGACAACGATATATTTGGCGACGGCGTAAACATTGCCGCTCGACTAGAGGGTATTGCTGAGCCGGGCGGAGTGTGTTTGTCCGACGATGCGTATCGACAAATCCGAGGCAAGGTCGAGCTTGTTTGTGCCGACATTGGGCCACAGAACCTGAAAAACATTGCGGAACCGATGCGGGCTTGGCGGGTCAAACCTGGTGATCATAAGTCTGGGACAGCCCAACAGCCTTCCCTCATGGTCCCGGCCCCGACGCTCGCGCTTCCCGACAAGCCATCCATCGCCGTGCTGCCGTTCCAGAATATGTCCGGCGACCCCGAGCAGGACTACTTCGCTGATGGGATGGTCGAGGACATCATTACAGCGCTTTCGCGTTTCAAGTCACTGTTCGTGATCGCGAGGAATTCGTCGTTTACGTACAAGGAAAAGGCCGTCGATATAAAGCAGGTCGGACGTGAATTAGGCGTCCGCTACGTGTTGGAAGGAAGTGTTCGGAAGGCAGGAGGAAAAGTTCGAATTACAGGCCAGCTCATCGACAGCGAGACCGGAGCACATCTGTGGGCAGATCGCTTTGACGGCGGGCTGATAGATGCTTTCGAGCTACAGGATCAGGTGACGACAAACGTCGTTGCTGCAGTCGCCCCCCGGGTCGATCAAGCTGAGAGCGAGCGGGCGAAGCGCAAGCCCGTCGAAAACCTTGATGCCTACGACTGTTTCCTGCGAGGCATGGCCTGTTCCCACATGCTGACGAAAGATTCTCAGGATGAGGCTTTACGGCTATTCTATCGCGCAATCGAATTAGACCCTGAATTTGCCACACCATATGGAATGGCAGCACGATGTTACGCGTTTCGCAAGATACAGGGCCGGATCGTCGACAAGCCCCGGGAAGAAGCGGAGACTAGGCGCCTCGGATTGCGCATCGCCGCCATCGGCCAAGATGATGCGCTTGCCCTTTGCTCGGCAGGATATGCCTTGCTGTGGGTGTGCAAAGATTTCGAAGTCGGGTCAGCGATGATCGACCAGGCGCTCTCGATCAACGACAACCTGGCGGCAGGCTGGCAAGTCCGCGCGTCCGCCAGCCTTTATCTCGGACAACATGAACCAGCCTTGGAAGAGTTTGCTCGTGCTATGCGCCTGAATCCGAAAGACCCTGAGGGATATCGACCAAAAACGGGCATAGCAGCCGCTCATCTATGCCAAGGACGATATAGCGAGGCGTTGGAATGGGCAATCAAATCTCTGGCCCATCAGCAGCGTTGGGGGTCGGGAATTTTAGTTTTAGCGGCAGCTAGTGCCCTTGTTGGGAACATGAACGAAGCACGCAAGTTCGTTGACGAAATGTTGGAGCAAAACCCTACGATCCGCATATCTAATCTCACGGATTATCTTCCATTCCGAAGGGCGCAGGACTTGGAGACCTTCGTCGATGGCTTGCGCCTCGCCGGGCTTCCAGAATGATTGAGCGCTTGGACCCGCGATGTGATGTTCCGCTCTCTGTTTGCTGCGATGCGTGGGTCCGCTATTGGCAGATATTGTTGCAAAAGTCTTTTCGGGATGGCGAACGAAAATTCTTAGACCCGCTGATGGGTTTTACGCGCGGCGACGTGAGGGACCAAATCGTTTCATCCAAAATCGATCACGGACCTCCGTAGTAGCGCTGAAAAGCGACGCAGCAGCAGAGAAGCCCAAAGATCAACTTTGGCGAGATTTTCAGGGTTGTTCGATTTTCGACTTTTGCAACAATATCGGCACGGACCTGACAGTCCGGGCTGACGATGTCCGTTGACGGGGGCCGAGCGGACTTCCCAGTTGGGTGCCCCGACTTCCGAGTTTGACCCAGAGCGGACACCCATATCGGTCGTGCTGCGGAAGCTTCAAGATCCTCTGCCTCGTTGCGGGTTAATGTCCGGGAGAAGGGTCGCGGGAGCAGTCGCGTGCAGATTTTGGCGAGTTCACTCGAAGATCGCGACGGCGCGGATGGGGCTTGCGGTGCCAGCGCGGATCTTGAGTGGAAAGCCGATGAAGCGGAATCGACCGCGTCCCACAAGCTTGTCGAGATTGGCAAGGCATTCCATGTGTGTGATCCCCCGTTCGCCACATGCGAGATGGGCCTGGAAGTTGGGTTCGCCTTCGGGGGCTGGGCTCACCGCCTCCACACCAAACATGCCGATGCCCCGGTCGGCCAGCCAATGCACGCTATCCACCGCGAGGCCAGGGAAATCGTGGAGGTAGCCCGGCTTACCCAGCAGGCGATCGTTAGTGGCCATGTACAGCAGCACGGTGTCGTCGGCGCGGATTTCCTGCCCGGAAGCCGCCAGGGCCGCTTCTATTTCCGGGACCGTCACGGCATGGCGCAACGGTACGTGGGACAGATCAAGACAGATGCCGGACGTATAGAATTTCTCCAGCGGCATCTGGTCGATTGAAAGGGCATCGGGACGGGAATCGAAGTGCACCGGCGCATCCACGTGTGTTCCGGCATGATCGCTGAAGGCGATGGACAAAGCCTTGGAGGAAAAGTCTGTGTTTCCCGCGCGCTTCTTCTCGGCGTGGTCGTACCACACGGAGATGATCACGGGAGGGTGGGCGGGATGCGTCTGCGTGCGGTGGAACAGGTCACGGCTCAGATCGATCATTTCCATGGGGTTCTCCTTAGCGGCTCTTGGTTGTTGCGGTTTGTTTCGCCGCGGCGGTGCTCGGCGAGAGGACGTCTCGAAGGCGTCATTCCAGTACTGCGCCAAGACAAAGGGGCATGGCTCTCTTGCGCGAACGATGGACCGATCCTCTTCTGACGGCTCTCACCGTGCCGCTTGTCGTCATGTTGTTTGTCGTTGCACCCTTCAAGCCCTGGGGATATTCGTTTTTAGGCTTTCGAGCGTATCCGGAGACAGTGCGAAGCAAGCCCGCATTCTGCGGCCTTTCGCGAGTTAGAAACGGTTTCTGAATTCCCAATTTGGCGGGAAGGCCCGGAAATTGAAGTCTTACCAAGCTACTCCTGGTTTGGTTGTCCATGGTCTCCCGACAGAAACCGAAGGACTTCCTTTAACTCCGGAATAGGCGGCATCCCCTTCGCTGCGGCTTCCTTGGGACACCATGGGTATGCTTGCAAGTTGTCGTTCGCTATATCAAAACCTTGTTTGCGACCCTCCGCGAAGCTTTCGGCAATTGCCCTCGCAACGATCTGAGCATCGTCGCAAGATAGCCGTTTGAGGGGCATCAATGAGCGCACAATCTGACGACCGCGTATCAGGTCCATCTCTGTAACAATGGGCGGTTTGATCGGCATTTCCGCAACTCCAGAACCGCGGAATGCAATAATGCTACCTTGGTTAGGAGGATTTCAGGTATGCGTTTGCGCAGCCCAAGCAGCGCTTTGTCCGGGCTTACTGCATTGCTCGCAGCCGCGAAACGAACAGTATTTCTGCCACCACCGCGAGCGCTCGTAGTCGACGTGCCGGGCATGTCACTCTCTAGGGACGACAAGATCATCGAATGATGTCGCCTATTGGCACCTTTGAGACATGCCGACCGACCCCGGTAACGTCTGTTTATGGGGGTAGATCGGAAAAGGTCGGCGGGCGGCCAAAGCGACGCGATTGACCCGTTTCGGACGTGAGCATAGCCGGACATCGGCCCACAATCCTGCTATATAACCATTCAATTTCCCCGAGCCCGGGGGTCGATCTTGAGCAGCGCGCACGTAGAGCGGCGACTGGCGGCTATTCTGGCGGCGGATGTCGCGGGCTCTTGCCGCTTAATAGGGATCGACGAAGAAGGCACGCTGGCGCAACTGAAAGCTCTCAGAAAGACACTTTTCGATCCCAAAATCGCTGAGCATCACGGACGCATCGTCAAGAATACCGGGGACGGCGCTATTGCTGAGTTCGCCAGCGTGGTCGACGCCGTGCGATGTGCCGACGAAATTCAGCGCGGCATGGCCGAACAAAACATCGACGTGCCGCAGGACAAGCGGATCGAACTCCGCATCGGCATTCACGTCGGTGATATCATTATCGAAGAGAACGATATCTTTGGTGACGGGGTCAATATTGCAGTGCGTCTCGAAGGGATCGCAGAGCCGGGCGGTATCAGCATTTCGGACGACGCTCGTCGGCAAATTCGTGGCAAGGTAGATGTAGCGTTTGAGGATTTGGGTTCGCAATCCCTAAAGAATATCGCCGAACCGATGCGGGTCTGGCGCGTCCCACGCGATCGCGCCGTGCCAGCTGTGCCGACCCGTCTGCGTGTTGATGACCCCGCCCTAACGCTCCCCGATAAACCCTCCATTGCTGTTCTGCCATTCACCAACCTGAGCTCCGATCCGGAGCAGGAATATTTCGCGGACGGAATGGTCGATGACATCATCACGGCGCTGTCTCATTTCAAGGCGCTGTTCGTCATCGCCCGCAACTCGAGCTTCACCTACAAGGGGCGCGCCGTCGACGTGAAGCAGGTCGGGCGCGACCTTGGGGTGCGTTATGTTCTGGAAGGCAGCGTTCGCAAAGCGGCAAATCGAGTCCGCATCACGGGACAGCTCGTCGACACCGCCACTGGGGCACATCTTTGGGCGGAACGGTTCGACGGCGGGCTCGGCGACGTCTTCGATCTGCAGGACCAGGTGACCGAGAGCGTTGTCGGGGCGATCGCGCCAGCGGTGGAAAAAGCCGAGATCGAGCGTGCCAAGCGCAAGCCGACCGAAAGTCTCGACGCCTATGCCCTCTATTTACGCGGTTTGGCCAGCCTTTATCAGTTTGGTAACCGGCAAGCAAACGGCGAGGCACTGCGCCTGTTCAACAGCGCGATCGAGCTCGACCCGGATTTTGCTTCGGCCTATGGTCGTGCTGCCACTTGCTACACCCAAGCCAAGGTCAATGGCTGGATTTCAGTTACACCGAACGATATCGCCGAAGTAACGAGGCTCGCCCAGCGGGCGGTTGAGTTGGGCAAGGATGACGCGATCGCGCTCACCGCCAGCGGGTGGGCGTTAGTGTATGTTGTTCGCGATCTCGAGGTAGGCGCCGCCTTAATCGATCGCGCGCTTGGGCTCAATTCCAATTCGGCCGAGGCATGGCTTTACGGTGGCTGGGTAAAAACCTTTCTTGGCGAGCCGGAACCGGCGATCGGACGCTTCGCACGTGCCATGCGCCTGAGCCCACTTGATCCGCGGGTGACAGCAATGCGAGCCGGGACCGCGTTTGCCCACTTCCTCCTGGGCCGCTATGACGAAGCGGCATCGTGGGCGGCGATGGCATTGCAGGATAATCCGGACTATCAACCTGGATTACGCCAGGCCGCCGCAAGCAACGCAATGGCCGGACGGCCGGAGCAAGCACACAACGCAATGGCTCGGCTGCGGCAACTCAATCCCACGCTACGTGTTTCCAATCTCAAAGACGTGCTGAGCCCCTATCGGCATGCCGAAGACCTCTCGCGATACAGAGAAGCATTGCGGCGAGCCGGGTTGCCCGAGTGACTTGCGCAGTCTCGGTTACCCCGAACGGGGCGGCTAGATGAGAGTGCGACTTCCGCTCATGGCACATAGCGTCGATTAATGCGGTGCAGCGCGATGTCCGGAGTTGAGGCTAAAGGCGGCTTGCCGGTTGAACGCCCGGACTTCTCAGTCTGAACCCAGAGCGGACATCACCTCGGCGGCTATACCGCAGTACGGGCGCGCGGCCTCCCAAGGTGCTATAGTCCCGCGTCAGCGATGGCTGGAGCATGGGCTGGATGAGACGGCGCGATTTCATGGCAACACTTGGCGGTGCGTCGTTCGCATGGCCAATTGCGGCCCGCGCACAGCAGTCGCGGAAGCAGAACCGTGTCGCGTTCGTTCATTCCGGTATCCCGGCGGAACAACTCACCGAGTCAGCTGGCCCGTTCTGGGTGCGTCGGTTCTACGAGACGCTGCGCAAGTTGGGCGATCTGGAGGGAGACAATCTTGTCGTCGAGCGCTACTCAGCCGAGGGCCGAACTGACCATTTGACCGCACTTGCCGGTACAATTGTGAGCCGCAAGCCCGACGTCATCGTTACCAATCTGCATGCTCTCGTCATGGCCTTCACACAGGCCACTTCGGAGATACCGATCGTCGCGATCGCGGGAACGTCGATCTGGGGAGGATCAGGCAGAAGTCTTGCGCGCCCTGGCGGAAACCTCACGGGCGTGAGCATCAACGCGGGAAACGAAATCACCGGTAAGCGTTTGGAAATCTTGAAGGAGACAGTACCTTCGTTGACTAAAGTCGCTTACCTAGCGTCGGCGCGCGCGGCATGGGAGGACGACGCAGGATCATCGGCTCGCCAAGCCGGAAGCCGCTTGGGCGTGGCTGTCAGCGGGATATTCCC
>NZ_JAFCMA010000041.1:0-56833 GCF_018130125.1 Bradyrhizobium sp. AUGA SZCCT0177
AGGCGTAAACCAGCGTCCACCGCAACCCGTCCAACGTCCGTGACGACGGCCGACGCCCTCTGAGTGGGACGGGATGGGCCTAGATGTGCCCCTGATTTGGGTCGAAGGAAAGGAGAATATTTTTGATTTTCAGAAATTAATGACTTGACATCATTTCTGATAATCGCAACTGATTTGCCCGTCGGGTCGTTTTGTCGCGCCTGCTGTGCCCGTCCGCGGGCATAGGCCTCCCAAATGGAACCGGCGGCCATTCAGAAAGTTTACATGGGGTGGAGGACACCATGCGCAAAGTCTTCTCACTGTTGGACGACGAACAGCGGCAGGCTCTCATTGAGGTTGTTGACCTCGGCACGGCCGTTGCTTCAGCCGGGCTGATCGTGTCGCTCCTCAACGTGTTCGTCGATCTGGTGACGTGAACCGCCTGAGCCATCGGGTGGGTGGGAGTTTCTGGTTAGCCCGCTTCGAGGGCCGGAACGATTCGTGCTTTCGGTTTGAACCTGGAGGTGGGTTATGAAACACGATCTGATTCATGAGGACGCTGCGAGAGAAGCGCTGCCGACCGAGAAAGAGCGGAACTACGGGATGCTGACCGCTGGGGTTATGGCCCTGGTGGCTGTTGGAATGGCAATCTACTGGATTGTGTAGAGCCTGCCGGATTTCACAAAGCGCCGGCGTCAGGAGATATCGCGCGGAAGTTTCCAATCGGGCCGCGGGTCGCAGGGCTCTTCGACCCTGGCGACGTGATAACCGCTGGGAATCACCTGGCCGCCTTCCTCATCCGCAACCGGAACGTCCGTCACAAGCCCCTCTATCAGGGCTGCTTCCCAGACCTCTTTCTCGGTAGGGAAGGCACTTCCGATCTGCTTGTCGCCTTCAAATAGCGCATACATCGGGCCTCCTAACCAAAACCCCGCCAGCTACACGTGTAACTGACGGGGCTTTTGAGATGATATTTCCGGTGGATTTCTCCCTCGTTGTATCACTCGAACAATCAACGTGCCCGGAGAAAAGTCGTTCCTATGTTCCTGCCGATTCTTTTTGTGGCTGGAAGCGGACATCGAGCGGGGAACCAGGGCAATTGAGAGGCCGTTTGTTTCGGTACGCGCAAAGCGTTCATCGCACGAGTGTGCTTTGGGGGCTCCGGAGAAACGTCATGATCCGTAAATTAGCTTCGGGCGAATACCGGCTCTATTCCCGCAAGATCAATCCCAAGACCGGGAAGAAACGCAATCTCGGCACCTTCAAGTCCCGCGCCGCGGCTGAAAAACATGAACGCGAAGTTCAGTATTTCAAGAGGCATTAAGCACGGAAGCATCGATAGGAACTCTCCAGCACCGATGGTGTTTTTGCATCAACCAACGAAGGAGGGATTCATGCCCCGCGGCGACAAATCTGCCTATACCGACAAGCAAAAGCGTCAGGCCGAGCACATCGAGGAGGGCTACGAGCAGCGCGGCGTCTCCCACGACGAAGCCGAGCGTCGGGCCTGGGCTACCGTGAACGCTGAAACCCATGGCGGCAAAAAGAGCGGGTCCGGCCGAGGCAAGAAGGTGGACCACGCCCCGTCCCGCAAGGGCGGCAAGCTCGGCGGGAAGGCCGCCGCCAAACGCCCGGCGGCGGAACGTTCCCGGTCGGCGAAGACGGCGGCACAGACCCGTAAACGACGTGCAGCTTAAGGAGGCGAGAGATGGCCAGTTGCGAGACCTGCGGAAATTCGTACGACAAGGCTTTTCAGGTCGTGATGAACGGCAAATCGCACACTTTCGATAGCTTTGAGTGCGCCATTTTTGCCCTTGCACCAACCTGCAAGCAGTGTGGAACGCGCATCGTCGGTCATGGCCTCGAAAAGGCCGGCACCTTCTACTGCTGCGACCATTGCGCTCTAAACGACGGGGTCAGCGGGTTGCGCGACCGTCTTTGATACCGCGATGTCGCTGCAACGAGGATGACGGCATTAAGCCCGCCGGATTCACGCCCGGCGGGCTTAATGGTCGCATCTAAATTTTAATGAGGTTTCCCGGTCAGGCCGTCTTGGCAAACATCGTGAGAACGCCGTCGGCGATGTTGATGGCCACGACTTGTGACGAAGTCAGGCCCTTGGCCTTGAGCACCGATGCCGCTTCCGGCGTCGCGTCGATGGACTTGCGAAGCGACTGAATGTCTTCCTCGCGGGTTTGGGCCACGAGTTCGTCGACCTTCGAACGTACCGCCGGCTGCAGATCCTTGACGTCGACGACCTGGATGCTCCGGATGACGGTGCTGGACTGCGAGGGCTGCGCCTCGGATTGCGAGGGGCTTCCCTGGGACTGCGAGGGGGTTCCCTGTGCCTGCACGATGGCTGGCGCGCCCAGAGAGAGGGCGGCAATGATGACGGATGCCGTAACGATGCGCATGCTCACTCCTTTTCAGTTTGACTGAAGGGACTCCTATCCACGAAGTTTGGTTGGGGTCTGATTCCGATGTGGCCATTCAGTGAAACCAATGCGGCTGCAATGCGCGCAGCCGAGCCTGCCGGTTCCCGGTCTGATCGGCCGAAGGTTCCGATTTTCCCGTCGATGTTGCGCCCTGTAGCGCGCTCAGCCCACCTGACGCACGCGAGGCTGTGTCAATCACTCGTGCGAAGCATCTGCAACTCGGCAATGCGTTTGTCGGCGCGGCGGAGCCGCCGGCAAAGCTCGCGGTTGATATTCTGCATCACCATCACATAGGCGTGGATGTCGGCTTTGTAGCAGGCGTAGAGTTGCCGGGCGGTGAGTTCGTACAGCACGGTCGGGCTCTCCGCGACGACGGTGGCTGACCGGTTCTGCATTTCGATCAGCGTCATTTCGCCGAAAAAATCTCCGGGCTCGAGACCCGTCATGCGCAGGACGCGCCCGGACTCCAGCAGCTTGCTCACCACCAGCTGGCCGGAGTGAACGATGAACATCGATCGACCCGCCTCGCCTTCCGCGACGACCGTGGCGCCGGCGTCGAAGCGGCGCTCGGCCAGCATTGAGATCAAAAGATCGAGGCTTGCGTCTGAGAGGCCACCGAAGAAAGGCGTGGCGAGCAGGAACGCTTTCAGATCTGGGGAGCTGACAGCCATCGGGCCAATATACCCGCGCGCCCGGCGGCGGCAAGCGGGCCAGGCCAAGGTGGGCACGGCGCAGACGCGCCTGTGCCCACCTTGCGGTTCCTTTGCAGTGACGATTTCAGCTCGTCGGCATCACGTAGGCGTAGATCCGGCCACGCGAGACCGGCGCTTCCCGGACCCGGTTGCCGTTGTTGCCGGAGATCATGATCGGGTTGCCCTTGGCGTCGATGCCGGTGATCACGCCGACATGGCCGCCGCCGCGGCCCCTTGTCATCACGGCGATGGCGCCGACCTGCGGGCCGGAGACGCGCTGGCCGTAGCTGGCGAACGATTTCGCCATGTCCGAGCCGGTGCCGCGATAGCCGGAATGCTGCAGCACCATGTTCATGAAGCGGGCGCACCACAGGCTGCCACGTCCGGTCGGGTTACCGCCAAGATACCGGCGCGCCTCAGTGACGACGTTGGAAGAGCCGCCGAAGCTGCTCGGCGCCATCACCCCGCCGGGCGGCGTCAGGGTCGAATTATGATCGGTAAAGGTTGCGCTGGCATCAACGTTTGCGTTGGCATCGGCAAAGCCGCCGGCCTGCATTTGCGCGACACCGCGCTCCCAGCGCGACAGGCGCGCGATCTTCCGGTGATGGTGGCGGGCGTAATGCCGTGCATGGTGACCGGCGTGGTAGCCGCGGACGTGGCGCCCTGCGCCATGGTGGGGCCGGGCTGACGCCGGCGTGGCAATGACTACGATCGAAACCGAACACAACGCCAGCGCAAGGACACGAAGCGACCGGCGAAACGCAAACAACTGAAGCATCTTTGATCCTCTATGACACACCACAATCCCGCAACGTTCGTGGACAAACGAACGCGGCGACGGGTTTGAATTTTTGGCTGTGGCGGGAGGAAGATTTCATGCGGCGGTGCGGAAACGATTCCGGGGTGATTCCGCGCCCATTTGATGGCCAAAAAGAAACGAGCCTGCCGCATTGCGGCCCAGAGCATTAACTGCAATTTTCGAGGCCGGAGAACGCGCCAAAACCAAGAGGAACCTTAAATGCCCCATGCCGTCACCAGCGATAATGTCCGCCTGCATTTCGAAGAAGCGGGCACGGGAACGCCGATCATCTTCCTGCATGAATTCGCGGCCGACCACACCAATTGGGAGCCGCAGATGCGCTACTTCTCGCGCGGCCACCGCTGCATCGCCTATTCGGCGCGGGGCTATACGCCTTCCGACGTGCCGCCGACATCGGACGTCTACACCTACCAGCATTTCTACACCGACGCGCTCGCGGTGCTCGATCACCTCGGGATCGCAAAGGCGCATTTCGTCGGGTTGTCGATGGGCGCCTATTCGTCGCTGCAGGTCGGCCTCAACGCCCCGGAGCGTGCGATGTCGATGACGCTGGCCGGCGTTGGCTCCGGCTCTGCAATCGAAAATCTCGAAGCCTTCCGCAAGCAATGCGTTGCCAATGCCGAGCAGTACGAGAAAATCGGCTCGGTGGAGGTCGCCAAAGTGACGCGCGAGGCGCCGAGCCGGATTCCGTTCCTGGTCAAGGACCCGCGCGGCCACGCCGATTTCTATGCCGCGCTGGCGCGCCATGACGCCAAAGGCTCGGCCAACACCATGCGCAGTTTTCAGGGCGGCCGCCCCTCGATCTACACCCTGACCGACGCGATCCGCAACGTGCCGACGCCGGCGCTGATCATCTGCGGCGACGAGGACGACAATTGCATCGAGCCGAGCCTGTACCTGAAGCAGCATCTGCCGGCGGCGGGACTGACGTTCTTCCCGAAATCGGGACACGTGCTCAATTTGGAAGAGCCCACGCTGTTCAACGAAATGGTCGAGCGCTTTATTGCGCTGGTCGAGGCCGGGAGGTGGCCGGTGCGGGATCCGAGGTCGATGGTGGCGGGGTAGCCTCTTTCCGTCATTCCGGGGCGTGCGTAGCACGAGCCCGGAATCCATTGAGCGACTAGTTGCGTGGATGAATGGATTCCGGGCTCGCTACGCGCGCCCCGGAATGACGGCGGGCGTCATTTCCCCTTCTCCGCCCGGCTCAGCAAAAACACACCCTGCTCGCCGAACATGTTCCAGAACCACCACGGCAAATTCAGCCGCAACGGGCGGCCGTAGAGATCGAGGGCGACCGCGCGCTCCATCTTGACGTTGATCTGTTCGCAGAGCTGGACGAAATCCTTGATGGTGCAGAAATGGATGTTCGGCGTGTCGTACCAGGTCGCGGGCAGGTTTTCGGTGCGCGGCATGTGGCCGCCGACCAATAGCTGCAGACGCATCCGCCAGAACCCGAAATTCGGGAACGAGACGATGGCGCGATGGCCGATCCGCAGCAGGTTTTCCAAGACCACCCTCGGCTGCCGGGTCGCCTGCAGCGTCTGCGACAGGATCACGTAGTCGAAGGCGTCGTCGGGATAATTGACGAGGTCGGTGTCGGCGTCGCCCTGCACCACCGCAAGGCCCTTGGCGACGCAGCGGTTGACGCCCTCGCGCGACAGCTCGATGCCGCGGCCGTCGATGCCGCGGCTTTCCAGCAGCTGCAGCAGTTCGCCATCGCCGCAGCCGACGTCGAGCACTTTGGAGCCGCGCTGCACCATTTCGGCGACCAGCAAATGATCGCTGCGATAGTTCCCGGTGCGGCCGGGTGTGACGCCCGTGAGCGGCAACGCCTGTTGGATACTCATGACGCAGCGCCACCATTTTCGAGGCCACGCGCCTTGCCAGCGGACTCCAGGAAGGCACGGGAGATGTCGAAGAATTCGGGCACGTCGAGCAGGAAGGCGTCGTGACCGCGATCGGTTTCGATTTCGGCGAACGACACCCGCGCGCTCGATGCGTTGAGCGCATGCACCAATGCCCGCGATTCCGAGGTCGGGAACAGCCAGTCTGACGTGAACGACACCACGCAGAACCGCGTCTGAATGCCGGAGAACGCCTTCGCCAGCACGCCGTCATGATCGGCGGCGATGTCGAAATAATCCATCGCCCGCGTCAGATAGAGATAGGAGTTGGCATCGAAGCGCTCGACGAACGACGAGCCCTGATAACGCAGATAGCTTTCGACCTGGAAATCGGCGTCGAACGAAAATGTCGGCAGATCCCGGTCCTGCATCCGCCGCCCGAACTTGCGATGCAGCGCGGCGTCCGACAAATAGGTGATATGCCCGGCCATCCGCGCCACCGCGAGGCCACGATGCGGATGCGTCCCCTGATCGACATAGCGTCCACCATGCCAATCCGGATCGGCCATTACTGCCTGCCGGCCGAGTTCGTGGAACGCGATATTCTGCGCCGAATGGCGCGTGCTGCACGCGGTCGGGAGCGCGGAGAACACGCGTTTCGGATAGGCCGCGGTCCATTGCAGCACCTGCATGCCGCCCATCGAGCCCCCGACAACACAGAGCAGCGTGTCGATGCCGAGGCGGTCGAGCAGCATGGCCTGCGCCCGCACCATGTCCGGTATCGTGACGACCGGAAAATCCAGTCCCCACACCTTACCTGTCGCGGGGTTGGTCGAGGCCGGACCGCTCGAACCCATGCAGCCGCCGATCACGTTGGAGCAGATGATGAAATACTTGTCAGTGTCGAGAGGACGGCCAGGACCGACCATGATTTCCCACCAGCCCGGCTTGCCGGTCAGCGGATGCACATTGGCGACATGCTGATCAAGCGTCAGCGCATGGCAGATCATGATGGCGTTGGATCGCCCTGCATTGAGCTTGCCATAGGTCTGGTAGGCGATCTGGAAGGGCGCCAGATCGATGCCGCAATCAAGCCGCAACGGTTGATCGGCGCCGAACGCCGCCACCAGCGAACTCGGATGGTCCGCCTCGTGCGCGCGCTCCTCGGTATGCACCGAGGAGCTGGCTATCGACTGAACGTTTGTCATTTCGGCCACCGACCTCCCAAAGGGAGGCCCTCCCGGACAGAAATCAGGCCATAAAAAAAACCCGGCCTGAACAAAGGTTCGACCGGGATCACTTCTGTCCCCGGCCTGTTTAGCGAGTTGTTTAACGTGGCTGCAAGCCGGCCGGCTCAAATGACCACGGAATAGGCTAAAGCTAGTCCGAAGGGAGCTTTTCGTCAAGGCGGGCCATGGTTAACCGGCCGGGCGCGCCATCATTGCCGATGTTTCTCTTTGCTTTCGGCGGCCGTCTTTCCTAATCAATGCCCTTGTATTTGCCGGTGATTTCGGCCCCCGGCGCTAAAGGCTAGAACATGTCCAAGGGACCCTCGAAGGCACCCCCCGCCCCGCCCTCCCTCGCGGTGCTGCGCCTGGAGATCGACAGCATCGACGAGCAGGTTCACCGCCTGCTGATGGCGCGCGGCGACATCATCGATCGGCTGATCCAGGTCAAGGAGACCCAGGAAGTCGGCTCCGCGTTCCGCCCGGCGCGCGAGGCCGACATGATGCGGCGGCTGGTGGAGCGTCACCGCGGCATTCTCCCGATCGACACCATCGAGAGCATCTGGCGCGTCATCATCTCGACGTTCACCTACGTCCAGGCGCCGTTCTCGGTGCATGCGGACGTCTCGGTCGGCGAATCCGCGATGCGCGATTCGGCGCGGTTTCATTTCGGATTCGTGGTGCCATACGTCGGGCATTTCAGCGCGCAGGCCGCGGTCGAAGCGGTGGCGAAATCGAAGGGCGATCTGGCGCTGGTCTCGGCGACGTCGAGCCGCACGCCGTGGTGGATTGAGCTCGAAGCCGACGGCGCGCCGAAGATCATCGCGCGGCTGCCGTTCCTCGAACGCGCCGACCATCCGGCAGCCTTGCCGGTGTTCGTGGTCTCGCGCGTCGCCGACAACGCCATGGTGACCGAAGTCGAGACCTGGAGCGTGCGCGTCTCCGGCTGGAACGCCGAGATTGCGCGCGCGCTGGCGCCGCTTGCCGAAATCGTCGCCGTCCCCGATACCGCCTTCGATGGTGCGGCGCTGCTGGTGTCGATATCAGGCATTGGCCTGGAGAAGATCAAAACCGCTTTGATCGAGGCCGGCGCGTCGGTGCGCTCTTCGGCCCTCGTCGGCAGCCACGCAACACGCTATACGGTGCCCCCGAACGGGGCGGCCAAATCCTGAATAGACGCCCTACGATCCGGAGCCAGAAGATGTCCCGCCCCGTGCCGAACCCCGGCATTCTCGATATTGCGCCCTACACCCCCGGCAAGAGCCCGGTGGCCGAGCCCGGCCGCAAGGTGTTCAAGCTGTCCGCCAACGAGACGCCGTTTGGCCCGTCACCGAAGGCGCTGGCGGTCTACAAGGACGCGGCTGGTCATCTGGAGGACTATCCGGAAGGCACCTCGCGGGTGCTGCGCGAGGCGATCGGCCGCGCCTTCGGGCTCGATCCGAACCGCATCATCTGCGGCGCCGGCTCGGACGAAATCCTCAACCTGCTGGCGCACACCTATCTCAAGCATGGCGACGAGGCGATCTCGACCAGCCACGGCTTCCTGGTGTACCCGATCGCGACCATGGCGAACGGCGCCAAGAATGTCGTGGCGGCCGAGACCGAGTTCACCGCCGACGTCGACGCGATCCTGAAGCTGGTCACGGCGCGCACCAAGATGGTGTGGCTCGCCAATCCGAACAACCCCACCGGAACCTACATTCCGTTCGACGAGGTCAAGCGGCTGCGCGCCGGATTGCCTGACCATGTGCTGCTGGTGCTCGACGCCGCCTATGCCGATTACGTGTCGCGCAACGATTACGAACTCGGCATCGAGCTGGTGGCGACCACCGAAAACACCGTGGTGACGCATACGTTCTCCAAGATTCACGGGCTGGCGTCGTTGCGGATCGGCTGGATGTTCGGCCCGGCGAACATCGTCGACGCCGTCAACCGGATTCGCGGGCCTTTCAACGTCTCGACGCCGGCAATGCTGGCGGCGGTGGCCGCGATCGAGGACACCGCGCATGTCCAGATGTCGAAGACCTTCACGGAGCACTGGCGCAACTGGCTGACGGAAGAAATTTCCAAGCTCGGCCTCAAGGTGACGCCGAGCGTGGCGAATTTTGTGCTGATCCATTTCCCGCAGGAGAAGGGCAAGACCTCGGCGGACGCCGACGCGTATCTGACAAAACGCGGCCTGGTGCTGCGGGCGCTGAACAATTACGGCCTGCCGCATGCGCTGCGCATGACCATTGGCACCGAAGAGGCCAACCGCCTCGTCGTCGACGGCCTCAAAGACTTTATGGCGGGCAAGTGAGCATCACGTGAGCACTGAACCTCTCTTCAAACGCGTCGCGCTGATCGGCTTCGGCCTGATCGGCGGCTCGATCGCCCGCGCCGCACGCGCGCAGGGTCTCGCCGGCGAGATCGTCACCTCGGCACGCTCGGCCAAGACCCGCGCGCGGGTGGAAGAATTGCGCGTGGTCGATCGCGTGCTCGAAACCAACGCGGAAGCGGTCAAAGGCGCCGACCTCGTGATCCTCTGCATCCCCGTCGGCGCCTGCGGACCGGTCGCCGAGGAGATCGCGCCGTTCCTCGAGCCGGGCGCCATCGTCTCCGACGTCGGCTCGGTCAAGGGCGCCATCGCGCGCGACATGGGCCCGCATATTCCGCAAGGCGTCCATTTCGTTCCCGCCCATCCCGTCGCCGGCACCGAGCACTCCGGTCCCGATTCCGGCTTTGCCGAACTCTTCATCAACCGCTGGTGCATTCTCACGCCGCCTGATGGGACCGATCCCGCCGCGGTGGAAAAGCTGCGCGAGTTCTGGGCCGGCCTCGGCGCCAAGGTCGAGATCATGACGCCGGATCATCATGATCTCGTGCTCGCGATCACCAGCCATCTGCCGCATCTGATCGCCTACACCATCGTCGGCACCGCCGACGAACTGGCGCAGGTGACGTCGTCGGAAGTGATCAAATTCTCCGCCGGCGGTTTTCGCGATTTCACCCGCATCGCAGCCTCGGATCCGACGATGTGGCGCGACGTGTTCCTGGCCAACAAGGAAGCGGTGCTGGAAATGCTCGGCACCTTCAACGAAGACCTCTCAAAACTCACGCGCGCGATCCGCCGCAACGATGGCGAGGCGCTGTTCGAGCATTTTACCCGCACCCGCGCCATCCGCCGCGGCATCGTCGAGATCGGCCAGGATTCGGCAGCGCCCGACTTCGGCCGCCCGCACGCGAATTTAACGAAGAAGCCGGAGTAGACCGGCTCACGACGGAGTGAAGCATGATCATCGACCATTCGAAGCTGCTTGGGCTTGCCAACCGCATCGTCACTGCCGGCGGCAGTTCGCCGACGGAAGCCGCCATCGTGGCCGAGCATCTGGTCGAGGCCAATTTACGCGGCCATGACAGCCATGGCGTCGGCATGCTGGTCGCCTATGTGCGCGACCTCGACGCCGGCACGCTGAAGATCAACCAGGCACCCGAGATCGTCTCGGACTCCGGAACCATCTCGGTATGGGATGCCCGCGCCGGCTACGGCCAAGTGGTCGCGCGCCAGGCGGTGGAATGGGCGATTGAGGCGGCCAGGAAACACGGCGTCGCGGTCAACGGGCTCCGCAATGCGCACCATATCGGCCGGGTCGGCACCTATGGCGAGATCGCCGCCCGCGCCGGCATGGTGGCGCTGCATTTTGTGAATGTCGCTTCGGGTTCACCCGGCGTTGCGCCCTTCCGCGGCCGCGAAGGAAGATTCCTGACCAACCCGGTCTGCATCGCGATCCCCGGCACCGACAACAACGAGCCGATCCTGCTCGATTTCGCCACCAGCCGCGTGGCGCTGGGAAAAGTGCGGGTGGCGCATAATGCCGGCAAGCCGATGCTTGATGGTGCGTTGCTCGACCATGCGGGCCAGCCCACCACCGACCCTTCCGTCATGTACACCGACCCGCGCGGCGTGGTGCTGCCGTTCGGCGAGCACAAGGGCTCCGGATTGGCGCTGGTGTGCGAACTCCTGGCCGGCGCCATTGTCGGCTCGCCTAGCGTCACCACATCGACGCCGCCCGAACGCGGCATCATCAATGGCATGCTGAGCATCGTGATCGACCCTATCAGGCTTTCGACGCGCGACAGCATGATGGCCGAGATCGACGACATGATTTCCTGGGTGAAATCGGCCAAGCCAGCGGAATCGGAATCGCCGGTGCTGATCGCCGGTGAGCCCGAGCGGCTTGCGCGGGCGCAGCGTATCGCCAAAGGCATCGAAATCGATGACACGACCTGGGGCCAGTTGACTGATATCGCCGAGCGCTATCAGATCCGGATCGATAGCTGAGCAACTCCGTTTGGGCGCATGCAATGAAGTCCTCTGCCGGCGGGATTCAGCTAACGGCGCTCGATCCCGCCGGCTACCAGCATATGCCCTGGAAGAACGGCGGCGGGGTCACGATCGATATCGCCGTATCCATGCTCCCTGGATTCGCGCCGGGCAGTTGGGAAGGAATCGTCTGGCGTTTCAGCCGGACCGCCATCGTGACGCCGGGCGCGTTCTCGGATTTGAGCGGCTATGACCGCCAGCTGGCGCTGGTTTCCGGCGAGGGGCTCGTGCTCGGGACACCCGTTGGAGAGATCGACGTCAGGCAACCGTTCAGGCCGGTCCGGTTTGCCGGAGAAACCAGTATTGTCAGCCGGATCGAAGCCGGACCCGTCGAAGTCGTCAATCTGATCGGTGACCGCTCACGCGTGGCGATTGACCTCTCCTGCCCTTTGAGCGGCGCAACGCACGCCTGCCCGGCCGGCGTTCACATCGTCTATGCCGCGACAGGTTCCTGCGAACTGTCGATCAACGACAAGGCCTGCGAGATCTCGGCCGGCCACGCCGTGCGCATCGATGCCGAAGAAAGTTTTGCAATCGCAAGCCGGTTTGGCACCGCGATCGTCGCCAGCGTTATTCCCGTGGTGCGGACATCCGGCTGATCCGGATTCGTCACGGAACGATGACGGTCGACGGCGCAGTTCCCATCGCGCAAGTGAGCGGGTCCAAAATTCATATGCCGGAAACACATTGGTAACGCTTCCACTTGTGTTAGCTTGCCAACACCACTTCCGCCAAAGAACTTGCCGCCACTTAAAGAAGCTGCAGCCACCGATCGCGGGGAAAAAATGTCCGGCTCCAAGAAGCGACCCATCATCCTCCCCGTCATCGCGTTGCTGGCCCTGCTGTTCGCGAGCGGCGATCCGGCGCGAGCCCAGACTCTGAACGCCGTCAAGGAGCGCGGCACGCTGAATTGCGGCGTCGGCCAGGGACTGCTGGGCTTTTCCAGCATGGATGACAAGAATGCCTGGAGCGGCTTCGACGTCGATATCTGCCGCGCCGTCGCCGCGGCGATCTTCGGTGACCCTGCCAAAGTGACGTTCACGCCGCTCGATGCGGCCACGCGCTTTTCCGCGCTGCAATCGAACAAGATCGACGTGCTGTCGCGCAACTCGACATGGACGATGTCGCGGGAAAGTTCGCTCGGCCTGATGTTTGCGGGCGTCGCCTATTACGACGGCCAGGGTTTCCTGCTGCGCCGGGATGCCAGGATCGATACCGCGCTACAGCTCGGCGGCAAGACCGTGTGCACCCAGACCGGCACCACGACCGAACTGAACCTGGCGGATTATTTCCGCGCCAACGACATGCAGCTCAAGGTGTTGGCGCTCGCCACCGCCGAGGAAAGCCTCAAGGCCTATGACGATCGTAAATGCGACGTGCTGACCAGCGACGTCTCGCAGCTCTACGCCGAGCGTCTAAAACTCTCTGCGCCCGACAGCCACATCATCCTGCCGGAAGTCATTTCAAAGGAGCCGCTCGGACCCGCGGTGCGGCAAGGCGACGACCAATGGTTCAACCTGGTCAAGTGGACGCTTTATTCCCTGATCAATGCCGAGGAGCTTGGCGTCAAACAGGCTGGCATCGACGATGCGGTGAAATCAGCCAATCCCAACATAAAACGCCTGCTCGGCACCGAAGGCGAATTCGGCACGCAGTTGGGCCTCGCCAATGACTGGGCCGCGCGCGCCGTGCGGGCCGTCGGCAATTACGGCGAGATCTATGAGAGAAACGTCGGCACGCAGTCGAAACTCAGTATTCCGCGCGGGCTGAATGCGCTCTGGACCCAGGGCGGCATCCAGTACGCGCCTCCCGTCAGATAGTTCTTCAGGGGTCAGGCCATGACCGTGGATTATTATGCATTGCTGACCAAAGCCGTTGCCGGCAAGGACACCCTCGGCCGCGACAAGATCTACAAGGATGCCTATGACCTCATTACGAGGTCGTCCCACCTCACCCGCGAGGCCGCCGCCTCAAATGTCGCCGCCCTCGAAGCCGCGATCCGGCGGATCGAGGATGAGATCGCCGTCGAGGAAGGCCGCGACGCCGCTCAGATCAACGAAGTGTTGTCGGAAGGCACGAACTGGAAGCCATGGGCCTTCGGCGCCGCCGCGCTTGCTGCCGCCATCGCCTTGTCGGCTCTGGTCTATAGCTATGTCGTCACCAAAGGCCCCGTCGTCGTCGCCACCGGCGTGACGGCCCCACCGCCGAAAGCGGCGCGCGCCCGCGAAGATGTCGTGATGGCCGACCTGAAGGCCGGCGAGGACGGCGGCTCCACCGGCGAAGGCCTGCCGTTTTCGCTGCAGCGGCAAGTGGTGTTCTACCGCACCACCGTGGTTCCCGGCTCGATCGTGATCGACCGGGAAAACCGCTTTCTCTATCTGATCGATTCCAACAATTCCGCGCGCCGCTACGGCATCGGGATTGCGCAGGAATGCCTCAAGGGCGGCAGCTTCTTCCGCGTCACCAACAAGCTCGAATGGCCGGACTGGCGCTCTTCCGCGCAAAACGCCCGGGATGCCGACGCGTTGGCCGCCTCCGCCGGCCGTCCCGGCAGTCCGCTCGGCGCCCGCGCGTTGCTATTGGACAAGCCCGGGCTGCTGATTCATGGCACGAACTCGCCCAAAACCATCGGTCACCTCGTCGCTTCCGGATGCATCCGGCTCGTCAACGACGACGTCGAGGATTTGTACCGCCGGGTTTCGCTGGAAACGCGGGTGGTGTTTGTGAGCTAGGGGCTGGTGTGCGCGCCGACGGCGGGCGCAATACTCCGGCTGTGACCGTCGTCACAGCCACCGGGAACTGCCGCGCTTACTCCTGCCCTGACGGATGGCGGGAATAGTCCCTCCACCGGCAACAGGAGGGACTAAAATGGAACAGCTGACCAAAAAAGCCGACGAACTGACCATCGACGAACTCGATGCCGCGTCGGGCGGCGCCCTCTACCAGCCGCTCATCGTGGTTGCGATTGTCACCGCCGTTGCAATCCGCGCAGGCATCGAGTCGCTGGTTCACAAGATTACCCGTTGAGGTTCCTGCAAGCGCCTTGCGGCGAATGTTCGATTCTTCGAAAGGCGCTTGCAGCGCCCGAAAACTCATCTCGTCGACAAAAGAGTCCTTGGATTACGTCGCGCGCGGATTAACGACGGTGTACCCGCGCAACGAGCGCGCATGGATTCTCGTTGCGTGGCCACCCGAGTTGGCATCGTACGCCATCCACGTATCACCTCCGACATGCTGCTCCAGGACGAAGACGTGCCCGCGTCGCGCGGCAACCATTCCCGGTGCAGGCGCCGTCCGGGGAAACCGCAGCCAGTTGGAGGCAAGATTTAATCCGGGCACGATATGGCCGAACACCCGCATGGATGCGCCGCACCCGCAGAAAGAGCGGGGACAACCGGCTGGGCGACCGCCGACGATTTGACCACGCCCGCTATTCGCTTCCGCCCTTGCATTGCGCGGCAAAATTGCCGACCGTTCTGTGCTCTGCGATTCCCGGCCGTATGCGTTCACACTAACGCGTTGCGTTGGCGAATTCGAAAAGTCACACGGCATGGTTACGTTGCATCCCGGCGCTTGACCAACGAAGCGGGGCGGGCGTGCTTCGGACGCGGTTGAAGAACAGGCAATGAGTACGGACGCAACAAATACTAGTCTCAACATGACAGGGCTCCGGCTTTTTAGCACCTGCCCTGCGTTCACATACCCATCATTGTTAGGCGAAAATGCGGTGGCGCAACGTCCGCTGCTCAGCCCTGAGCCCATCAGCGCCCGGGTTAGCCCCTCACAAGATCGGCCCCAGCGCGGGGGCTGGAGAGCGCTGGGGCCGTCTTGAGCGCGGCGCAGGGGCGGCCCTGGCGCTGCGCTAGAAGTTACCTGTTTGGAAGCGTCATAAGGTCCGGAACGGGCTCAGCGACCGGCCTCTTCGTAATTATCCCAATCCTCCCATCAGCTTTCACTCGTCAGATGTTTCAGCATCAGGTTGCACGCTTCCTCGGTCTCCTCGAACGTTGAAAAAGGCGATCCGCCGATCTTGATCGCCCCGCTGCCCAGATAAAGCGGACGCCATGACGCCACGTAGCCGGGCCGTCCGTGAAAGCCGGGGCCGGCGCGGCTCTCGTGGGTGATCACGAACGAAAAGCCGTCGCTGCTCGCGCTCCAGATTTCCAAACTATCGACGGCACGGTGGAATTGCAGGGCCATCAGCAGTCGTTCACTAGCCATCTTTCATCAAAGCTCGCCGCCACATGAAATCTCTTGCCAGAGCCCACAGCGCTTCAGCCGCGGGGTCCTGATCGGGCAGGACGAAATCAAAGCCCGCTGGACCGGGATCAGGTATTGAGAGCGCGTCGCTTTCTGCCTGGTGATGAAATTTCGGCAGCGACAGCTCCCATTCATTCGCTCTCACCGAGCTGCCTGTTAGTGGGCTTTGATCACCCAAGATTCCCATTGCTCCTGAGGGGCGCTTCGTCATCTGCTCCTCCTGCGGACAACCTCTCTTGTGGTGAGTTCCGAACTTGCAGTTTGCGATACTGTTTGAGTCGTCTGGCGGCCGATCACGGGCCTTACCTATCTGGACTCGATTTCGGAAGCTGCCATAGCCGAGCACCAAAGTGCTTCCGAGCGCAACATTCCCTCGGGGGTAAAGCACTCCCTTCACGGAGTACTCCATTTGCGCCGGGCAGATCACTTGAAAGATATATATCCAAGGCGATTAATGGCGCGAGGTCATTTTTTGCCAGCTCGATCCCGGTTGAGCGCGCCGACGTAGCGCGCCGATGCAAACCGGGGCCGCGTCATAAAAAAGCGACGCCCTCTCGTGACGTCGCGAAGGCAATCGCCAAAGCGAGACTGCTGAATCGAAAACGATCCGACAGCCTCGCGTTGCGCAATCAGCTCAAAAGATTGCGCTGATGCAATATCCGATGCCGCCGAGGAGCGCGCCGCCAATGGCACCCGGTATGGCGCCGATGCCGCCGACCGCCGCGCCGCCCATGCCGCCGGTCACGCCGCCGGCACCCACCGCGACGGCCAGTTCCTTCCAAAAGCCGCCGGCCGCGGCGTCGAGTTCATCGATCGAAAGCTCATGATTGGCTGCATCGTTTTTCGTAACGTTCGTCATTCCAGTTCTCCATCCATGTTGAGCTGCGGGATCATCCCGCAACCATCGTCAGGATGTCCGAATGGTTCGGAGTCTGCCGTGACAGAAATCACGCATCGTCAGCGCAGCTCGGTTGTTGAGAGAGTGTTCCAGAAACGGAACTATTCGATTCGAAAATTTACAGCAGCGTGCATCGTCGGACGCGCGCGTGGTTCTTTGAACCAGGCGCTGACGAGCGTCGATGTTTCAGGCCCGACGGCTTGTCATCGGCGTCTCATCTCGCCGCCCACCAGAACCGGCTTCAGTTCTCGAAGACAAAACTCAAACACGGTGCTTACCCTTGGCACTTTCCGCAGATCCTTATGGGTAAGCAGAAACAACGGATAATTCAGTTCGGGGATCGGACCGAGTACGTTGACGAGGTCATGGTCTGCCGCCGCATACACGGCGGGCAATGGCGCGAGACCCGCTCCGGACTTGATGGCCAAATGCACGCTGGGAATATTGCTGCAGGTTGCGACGATCGGCGCATTCGGCGCGTGCGATCTCATCCAACGCGCGGCGGGCAATCCTTCGATATCTCCGGAAAACTCGATAACACCGAAATTATTGAGGTCGCCGGATGTCTCCGGACGGCCGTGCCGGGCAACGAGGGCGGCGCTCGCGAAGATCGCCCAGGGCACCTCGGCAATCTTTTTGCCCACCAATGCACCGTTATCGGCACCTCCTCCCCGTATCGCGATATCAGCCTCGCCCTTGGAAAGATCGAGCGCCCGCTGTTCCATAATCAACTCAATCCTGATGCCCGGGTGGCGCGCATGAAACTGATCCAGGAACCCCGACCTGATGATGCGCTGTCCCACCGTGACGTGGCTGGTCAGTTTGACATGTCCGGCAGCGGTCAAATCGAGCGCGGATATCCTCCGATGCAACGCGTCGACCGCCGCTTCGACGTGCTCTGCATCCGCCAGCAATTGCTTGCCCGGAGGGGTCAAGCGATAACCTTCTGACGTACGCTCCGCGAGCGAACAGCCGATGGCGGTTTCGAGCGTCCGCAATCGCCGTTGCACCGTCGATGGATTGACGCCAAGCGCCTCGGCGGCGCTGGCGAGGCTGCCCTGGCGGGCCACCGCCAGAAAATATCGCAGGTCGTTCCAATCGAACATCAGGTCCACCCGCATCTTTGCCGACACGGCGCGCAAACTTGCGGCTCCAACCAGCCGGCCTTCGATAGTAATATTCGTACAGACCTTTCAGACCATTGCAGGATCAAACATGAAACAGCATCTGTCCATGGTTTATGCCGTTGGTCTCGCCCTGCTGGTTTCGGCGCCTACCGCATTCGCGCAAACACCCGACGGCGAGAGCGAGGCTGCCATCCGGCGAATCATCGTGGAAATGACAGAAGGATTCAACAACCACGACGGCAAGGCCGCCTCGCGCATGTACATGCAGGATGCCCGTCTCGTCACCGTTCGAGGTGACGTGATGAGCGGTCCCGCCGAGATTGAAAAGGGATTATCGGCCATCTTCGCCGCCCGCGCAAAAAATGCCACGCAACGCACGATGGACGTCAAGATTCGGTTGGTCAGGCCCGACATTGCGTTCGCTTATGTGACCAACGAACTGAGCGGACTGGTCGCCCCGGACGGAAGATCGTTACCTGCGCATCAGGAGTTAAGCTTGCGTGTATTCGTCAGGGATGGCGGCTCGTGGCAGGTAGCCGCATTTCACAACACAATGATTGCCCCATTTGCGCCACCCGTCCGGTAGGAAGCAGCACGGCGCGTGAGGATTCCACGTTCGTCGTCCCGGCCAATGTCGGGGCGGCAAAGCGATCAAAACAGCGGCGGTATCTGCCCAACCTTCAGAGGCCCCAGCAACACCGCGCCGTCGACGAAGCGCAGCGGGAAGCTGCGTGCCTTCTTGCCTTCAAGCTCGGCTGCGGTGCCGAGCGAATTTATGCCGACGGCGACGCCGACATTGGTGTTCTGCTTGACGACCTTGCCAAGACCCGGAATAGCCTTGTCGAGCGCGCCGAACAGATTGGTGAGGTCCTGGCTCTTGACGCCGGGCGCCACGCGATCGAGCGTGGCCTGCGGCACGCCCTGCTCCAGCATTTTGTCGATACCCAGCGCCGGGATCACCCGCTCCAGACCCGTCACCGTCATCTGCAGCTCGCCCTCGATCTGCCCCTGCGCGTTGAGGCCCAGTGTCCCCGCGGCCACGGCGACCAGTTCGCCCTGCTGAATCCGCGAGCGCACGATCTCGACCTTGCCGCCCGCGGCCTGCATTTCGCGGAAGCGCTCGGGCCACGGCTTTGGCGAGAAATCCTTCAGGCCGCTGAGCTTGGTCTGCACATCGGATTCGAACGGCGTCGCCAGCAGCGGATGCAATTCCTGAATGCTCCCTCCTGATATCTGCAGCGCGGTCTGGATCACCGGATCTGCAATCGATGATCCCTCCGCAAGCCTGCCGTGCAGTTCAACACGGTTGGCGCGCGCCAGCGGCGTCTGCACCGGTCCGTTGACGCGCTCGATCGAGGGATTGTCGAACACGATCGAGGCGCGCTCCGGAACGGCCGGCAGCCCCGCGACGCTGCTGCGGCCAACGCTCCAGCTCACCTTCAGCGACGGCGGCTGGCCGCGATCGGCAATCGTCGCCGGCGCCTTGAATTCGGCGATCAGGAGTTTCGGCTGGTAGATCGAGGCGATCACCATGATCTCGCCGAGCCGCGCCGTGAACGGCGCCTGCGCGCCCGCGGTCTGCGAGACCAGCGTCACGCTGGCGTCCTCGCAGCGGACTTCGAGGCGGAACGGATAGCCGGCGACCGAGCGCTTGCCGCAATCATAGATCCGGCCGGCTTTCGCTTCCTGCGCGCGCCACGCATCGGCGCGCACGCCGACCTCGGACGCCGCATAGAACCAGAAACCGCTCCAGGCGATGGCTGCGACCACCAGCAGTGCGGGCAAGATAAAAAGGCGCCAAAGCGGGCGCCGGCGCGGCGCAGGGGTGATGTCAGGCATGCGGCGACCTTTGGCTCATGATTTTGTCAAATGTAAGCGAGTAGAGACCCGGGCAAAAGCCGCTGAATTCGCTTCGCTTTGCCTAGCTGTTCTGGTAGCCGTGGCGCCCGATGTCCGCAATGACCCTGCAAGATTCGGAATTCTCGAGCGGCGACCTCTGGGTGTTCGGCTATGGCTCGCTGATGTGGCGGCCGGGCTTCGAATTCGTCGAACGGGTGCCGGCCCGGCTGATCGGCGAGCATCGCGCGCTCTGCGTTTATTCCTTTGTCCATCGCGGCACGCCTGAAAAGCCCGGCCTGGTGCTCGGGCTCGATCGCGGCGGCGCCTGCCGCGGCATCGCGTTCCGGGTCGCGGAGCAGAACCGCGCCGCCACGGTCGCCTACTTGCGCGAGCGCGAACAGGTCACCTCGGTCTACCGCGAGGTGGAGCGCTCGGTGTGGCTGGAAAACGAGGCGCGGCAGCGCGTCAGCGCGCTGGCCTATGTGGTCGATCGCGGCCATGTGCAGTATGCCGGAAGGCTCTCGCTGGCGGACCAATTGCGTCACGTGCTGCAGGGTCATGGCCAGTCCGGCATCAACCGCGACTATGTGCTGGCAACGGTGAAGGCGATCGAGGCCGAAGGTTTTCGCGATACGCAATTGCATCAGCTGGCACTGATGCTGCACGATTCGCACCCGGTCTTGCACCGGAAAACGCCTGCGAAATAGGCGTTTGCGGCATTTTCGCCACCCTGCTTCGATGAGGTGGAAAACGGGGTGACGCAAATGGCGTTCTGGGCTAGGTGTCCCGCATGGGCACGACATCACGCCGTTTCGACGGCTTCTTCAAAAGCGAATTCAGGGTCAACGATGCCGTCGGACGCAGCGTCAGCTACGTCCGGGACGGCAAGCTATTGGGTGGCAATTCGGGGTTCGCCCACATCGGGACCTATCGTTTCGACGGCGAGGCGATCGCCGTCGAGGTGACCAGCCGCCGGCACAATTTCGGCGCCGATCATCAATCGCTGCTCGGCTCCGACATTTCGACCATTGCGGTCACCGGACGGGCCGTCGGAAAAGCGTTTTGCTTTGAGGGCGGCTCGCCGCAAATGCCCAACGCGACGTTTCGATCCGTGATGACGCCGCTCGACGAGAGCGAACTCGCAGCCCCCGGCACGATCGGCGAAGGCGGCATTTCCGACGGGCTGTACTCGATTCACCTCAAAATCCTGGACGGCGTGCCCGGCGGCTTGACCGGCGTCATGCTGCTGAACAACGGCCGCATCGTCGGCGGCGATGCCTTCTTCTATTACCTCGGGTCGTATTCATCATCGAACGGCCGCTGGAAGGGCCAGATGGTCAATCAGGAACACACCCCGGCGCGGGGTGAAGACCCGGTGTTTGGCGGGCATGAAATCGGAATCGGGTTTTCCGGGACATGCGATGCGGAGGGCGGCACCCTCGAGGGTACCGCGCTCGCGGGCAAGCGAAGCATCCGGTTCGAAGCCGAGCTGAAACTGATCTGCGCGGCTTAGGACAGGGTGATCGCGCCGACGACCGGCTCACCTCTCCCCGCATGCGGGGAGAGGTCGGATTGCGAAGCAATCCGGGTGAGGGGGTACAGGTTCATCAATTGGCACAAGCGTTCGCGGTGAGAGCCCCTCACCCCGACCCTCTCCCCGCGAAGAGCGGGGCGAGGGAGAAGTGTCAATTGGCTTGCGCGGTGGCCGGCCGGCGCGGCGCCGTCGAACCGGCCGGCTGATCGTCGGGCAAAACTTCGATGCCGATATCGGCGAGCCGCACCCGCACCTCCGCCGCGACATATTTCGCATATTCCGACAGCAGCAGACGGAAGGTCGCACCTGAGGTCCACCATGGCTCGTCGCGCCATTTTTCGCCGACCACCGCAAACGGGATCAGTTCGATATCCGGCATCGCATGCGACAATTCGACGATCGCCCGCGGCATATGGTAGTTCGAAGTCACCACGATCAGCGATTTGAAACCGCGGTCCTTGACCCAGCGCCGCGTCTCCGCCGCGTTGCTTCGCGTATTCACGGCCGAGCGGTCGAGATCGACGCAGCAGCGCAGCAGCGAATGGTTGTCGGGCAGCGTGCGGGAGATGTCGCTGGCGGCGTTGGTCGGGTGCACGCCCGAAATCAAGAGCCGCTTGCCATAGCCGCCGGCCAGCAATTCCATCGCATCCGACACCCGCGACGAGCCGCCGGTCAGCACCACGATGCCGTCGGCATTGCGGGCCGGCTTGATTTCGACGCCGCGCAATTGCGACAGGAAGCCGATGAAGCCCACCGCCGCGCCGACAAAGCCGAGCGCCAGCGTGGCGACGATGGTCGCCCGCAGCCAACCTCGCGGCCGCACGGCCGGCGCATTCGGCGACGTATCGTCGGGTTGCACACGCATGCAGTTCTTGCTGTCCTCTCCGCTCGCAATTCTAGAAGTTTTTTGGGCGAAGTGGAGTCTGGTCCGGCGCCCTCCCCCGGATCAAGTCCCCGGCCATTGCTTCGCTCGAAAACGTTTCAATCAATGTCGTCCAGCGTCGCAAACAGCGTCCGCCGCGAGGCCCAGGCCGTGATCGCGGCGATCAGCACGGCCTGCGCCGCCAGCGCCAGATAGCCGGACGGACGCAGCGAAAACGTGCCCAGCAGCGCGGCAAATTGATCGCCGACCGGCGTGCCCGAGAACCAGCTCGCGATCGATTCCGAGAAACCAAAACCCAGCATTGCAGCGCCGCCGCCGATCAACCCACCCTCGAGGCCGAGCCTGAGGAAATGCCGCAGGAAGCGGTTGGCGATGTAGCTGTCGCCGGCGCCGACGAAATGCAGCACCTCGACGATCGGGCGGTTCGCCGCCATCGCGCCACGCGTCGCAAACGACACCGAAATAATGGTCGCCACGATCACCAGCGCCAGGATGCCGATGCCGGCGAATACCGTCGCCCCGGTCATCGAGCGCATGCGCTCGATCCAGGCGCGGTGATCGTCGACGCTGGCGGAGGGGGCTGCCTGCAGCACCCGCGCGCGCAAGGCGGCGAGGTCGGGCGTGGTGCCGGGCTGCACCCTTGCTACGATGACGCGCGGCACCGGCAGTTGCTCGATCGACAGCCCGGTGCCGAGCCACGGCTCCAGCAATCTGGCCGACTCGTCCTTGGTGAAGGGCCGGACCTCGACGATGCCGGGCTGCGCCCGCATCGCCTCGACGGCCGCGATCGCATCGCGGTCGAGATCGCGGCCTGCCGAGGGACGCACCTGGATGGTGATTTCGCTGGCAACTTCCGATTGCCACTCTGCCGCCGACGCGCTTACCAGCAGCACGGTGCCCGTGGTGATCGAGGCGAGGAACGTCATGATCGCGACCACCGCGACCAGCGCGCGGCCGGAGATCGAGGCGCGCGGCACGATCGGCGACATGTTGCGCGCCCGCGCCGGGACCTGCGGGCGTTCGTGCCCGAGATCGACCAGCGGACCATGCTCGTCACCGGATCTACTCATAGATATGCAGCCGTCCCTGATGCAGCACCAGACGCCGCGCCTCGTACTGATCCATCAGCGTGATGTCGTGGGTCGCGATGATCACGGCGGTGCCAGACTTGTTGAGCTCGATGAACAGCCGGAGCAACCGCCGGCCCAGCGTCGGATCGACGCTGCCGGTCGGCTCGTCCGCCAGCAATAATTGCGGACGCGAGATCACCGCGCGCGCGATCGCCGCGCGTTGTTTTTCGCCGCCGGACAGGATCGGCGGCAGCGCATCCATGCGCTCGCCGAGCCCGACCCATTTCAACAGATCGATCACTTCGCGCCGGTAGCTGGATTCATCCCGCCCCATGACGCGGAACGGCAGCGCCACGTTCTCATAGGTCGTCATGTGATCGAGCAGGCGAAAATCCTGCAGCACGATGCCGATGCGTTTGCGCAAATCCGCAACCTGGTCCTTGCCGAGCAGCGAGACGTCGTGGCCGAACAGATTGACCAGACCGCGCGTCGGCCGCATCGACAGGAATAACAGCCGCAGCAGCGAGGTCTTGCCGGCGCCCGACGGGCCGGTGAGGAACTGGAAGGAATGGGCCGGGATCAGGAACGACAGGTCGCGCAAAATCTCCGGGCCGAGCCCGTAGCGCAATCCAACATTTTCGAACCGAACCAAGCTCAGCTCCGCTCGAGATGGGCCTCGGCTTCTGCCTCGGCCTCGACGTTTGCCTGGGCCTTGACCGGAAACCCATACCTTGGGGCTCGCAGCCCCAGGCTTTGGGCGCGAGCCGGACAAAACGGTTGTGCGACCGTTATGGTTTCCGATTCGTTAACGGTCGCTAGGTAGCATCGGCCCAAAGACACTGTGGAAACGGGCTCCATGCACATCGTCTGCCCCCATTGTACAACATCCTACGCGATCAAGCTGGCCACCCTGGGTGCCGCCGGCCGTACCGTCCGTTGTTCCCGCTGCAAGGAAACCTGGCTGGCGCGCCCCGAGGACGCGGTCGAGATCGCACCTGCCGTGCCGGCGATGGCGGAAGCCAGCCAGGGAACCGGAAATGCCGAGGCCGACGCGGCCGCCGAGTGGGAGGCCATGGCCCGCCAGGAAGAGGCGCAGGACCCCCCCGTGGTCGACAGCCCGTCGATTTCGGCCGATTGGCCCGCCGAGGGCGAAGGTTCCCGGGGAAATGAAGCCGACTGGCCGTCGGTCGCCCAGCAGGATGCCGAGGCGCATCAGGAGGCGGTTTCCACCCACCGCTCGCGGCTGGCCAAGCTGTTCCGGCTGCCCAAATTGCCGTCCATGCGGATGCCGTCGATCGGCGCTCCCGTCGCCTGCGCCGCGATGGGCGCACTGGTCGTGGCGCTGATGTTCTGGCGCACCGATGTGGTGCGGCTGCTGCCGCAGACCGCGACGTTCTACAAGATGGTCGGGCTCGAGGTGAATTTGCGCGGGCTGTCGTTCAAGGACATCAAGATCACCAACGAGACCGTCGACGGCAAGCCGGTGCTTGTCATCGAAGGCATGATCGTCGGCGAGACCAGGAAGCCGGTCGAATTGCCGCGGCTGCGCTTTAGCGTTCGCGACGAACAGGGCGCGGAGATCTATGCCTGGAACGCGGTGCTCGAGCAGCCGGTGCTGAAGCCGGGCGAGCGCGCCTATTTCAAGTCGCGGCTGGCGTCACCGCCGCCCGAAGGCCGCAATATTGATGTACGCTTCTTCAACAAGCGGGATCTGGCCGCCGGCCGCGCGTAAACTTGGCCGGACGTCCCGCTCGCAAATGAGCTGTTGCCATGCCGCGTGTATTGATTGCCGACGACGAAGACTCGATGCGCTCCCTGGTGGCGCGCGCCATCGCCATGGACGGCCATGACACCGTCACCGCCGAGGACGGCGCCGAGGCGCTTGAAATCCTGACGCGCGAGAAGGGTGCGTTCGACCTGCTGCTCACCGACATCCAGATGCCCGTGATGGACGGGATCGCGCTGGCGCTGGCGGCGGCGCGCGATTTCCCCAACCTCAAGATTCTGCTGATGACCGGCTTTGCCGATCAGCGCGAACGCGCCTCCGGCCTCAATGCGATCGTGCATGACGTGGTGACAAAGCCGTTTTCGGTGGCCGATATCCGCACCGCGGTGGCAGATGCGCTGGCGGCAAGGAAGATGTAGCGCGGATCATCTTGTGAGCGGGCTCAACACCCTCCCCTGGAGGGGTCCGAGACAAGCGAAGCTTGCTCGTGGGTCGGTTCGCATGAAGCGCAGCGAAATGCGAAACGGGGTGGGGTGACGGTCTCTCACCTTGCACACTGTTCGTGTGGAGAGACCGTCACCCCACCCCGCCTCTTCGCGTCGACCCTCCCCCTCCAGGGGAGGGTAAGCACGCCGAAGCCGCTCTAGTAATCCTTCAGCAGCCGCTCGATGTAATCGAGTTCGATCTGCGGGCGGGCCGGATCGGCGAGGCGCCGGCGCAGTTCTTCCAGAATGCGGCGCACGCGTTGCACGTCGATCTCGCCGGGGATCTTCACCGAATAGTCGTCGCTGAACTCGTTGCTGCGCATTGGCCGCCCGAGCGGATCGGTATTCCGTTGCGCGCCCTGCTGCCGGCCGTTCGGATTGCCCGGGCCGTCTCCCGGCTGGTCGCCGTCGCCCTGCTGCATCGCTTCGGCGAGGCTCTGGGCGCCCTTGCGCAGCGCATCCAGCGCGCGGCCTTGCGAATCCACCGCACCGTCGGCGTTGCCTTCGCCGAGCCGGCCGGAGGCGTCACCCATCGCGCCATCGGCCTGCTCCAGGCCGTCCTCGCCGTCGCCCTGGTCGCCGCCGGGCTGGCCTTGCTGACCCTGCTGACCCTTTTCGCCGCGCTGGCCTTTCTCGCCGCGCTGGCTCGGACCCATGCCGCGCTTGGCGAGTTCTTCCTGCAATTTCTTCAAGCGGTCGCGCAGGCCCTGCTGGTCCTGCTGCAGATCGCCCATGCTCTGCTCGCCCTGCTTGCCGCGCTGACGATCGCGCCGCGAATCCTGGCCCTGCTTGTAGGTCTTGTCGCGCAATTGCTGCTGCTTGCGGATCATGTCGCCGAGTTCGTTCAGCGCCTGCTCCATGTCGTTGTCGCCGCCCTGCCCGGGCTGCGCCATCTGCAGGTTTTCCAGCATCTGCTGCAGCTGCTCCAGCAATTGCTTGGCCGCATCCTTGTCGCCGGAGCGTGACAGCCGCTCCATCCGGTCGAGCATGCTCTTGAGATCCTGCTGGCTCAGCATCTTGGTATTGGGATCGAGCGGCCGCGCCAGTTGCTGCGGATTGTTCTTGAGCTGTTCGGCGAGCTGGCGCAGGAAATTATCCAGAGCGGCCCGCAGATTGTCGGTGAGCTTCTTGATCTCCTCGTCGCTGGCGCCGCGCTCCAGCGCCTGCTTCAGCGCCTCCTGCGCCGCGCGCAACGCCTTGTCGACATCGGTGATGTTGCCGTCCTCGATCGTGACCGCGAGCGACCACAGGCTCGCCACCACCTCGCGCATGGCGTCATCGGTGCGCGCCGCCTCGAGCTGGCGCGAGACGCTGTAGAGGCCGAGATAATGGCCGGCTTCCGGCGTAAACAATTCCGGCGCGATCATCAGCGCGGCAAGCGCGGCATAGACCTGGCCATTCTGGTTGGCGTCGAGCGCCAGGATGCGGCGCTGCTCGATCAGCGCGCGCGCCAGCGGCTTGGTGAACAGCCGCTCCGGCAGCCGCATGTTGAACGGCTCGCTGCGGCCTTCATTGCCGGCCTCGTCCTTGGCCGTCAGCGTCAGCGTGACGTCGGCGCCGGCATAGGGATCCTCGCTGAGATCCTTGACGGTCTGGCCGACACCATTGCGGGTGCGCGCGTTCGGCAGGGCCAGCGGAAATTGTGGCGCCGGGAACAGCGGGCGCGCCTCGGTGGTTTTTTCGGCGGTCTTCTCGGCGGCCTTGTCTCCGCCTTTGGCGCCCTTTGCCGGTTCCTTGCCGATTTCCTTGACTGCTTCCTTGCCGGAATCGGCCGGCCGGGCGGCGAACGAGGCGCGGGCTTCGGTAACGCCGTAATCATCCTCGAGCTTGTAGGACATCTGCAGCGAACCGCGAGCCTGGCGCTCGGGATCCTTCGCCAGCGAAATGGTCGGGGCACGGTCGGGCGTCGCGGCGAACCGCCATTGCGGCTGGCCGGCCGGCGCACGGACATGGGCGGTGCCGTCGCTCGCGATCTTGAAATGCCGCTCGTTGGTGCCCTTCGGCGCCTGTTCGCTGGGCGCGACTTCAGTGACGCCGCCACCCACCACGACATCGATCGAGCCGCCGCTGGAGCGCACCAGCAGCGTGCTGCCGGCCGGAACCGCCAGCGGCCCGCTATTGGGTCCAGCGTCCTTGCTCGCGGCGGAAAGAATGATCGGCGGCTTGCTGGTGTAGACCGGCGGCGTCACCCAGGCGTCGACCCGGACATTGGCCGGCGCCAGCACGCCGTTCCAGTCGAACGCCGCGGCGATACGCATCGCGCGCTCGTCACCGGCGGCAAAATAGGCCGCCACCGCCATCACCATGACCAGCGCACGCAGCGCCCAGGGATCGTGGATCGGCAGCCGCGGCGACGGCAGACCGGCGCGGATCCGCTTGATCGAAGCCAGCGTCCGCTCGCGCTGCTCCTTCCAGAGCGCCAGCGCGATCGGATCCTTGCTGGCCAGCGTGTCGGTGAGCGCGGTCGCCGGGCGATGGCGAATGCCGGTGCCGCGGTCGAGCCGGCTCAGGCTCTCTTCGCGGGTCGGCCAGCGATAGCGCAAGATCGGGTACAACGCACCGAGCGCCAGGCCTGCGAACAAGGCGATGCCGACGACACGGGCGACAAACGGCAGCGCCAGCCACAAACCGGCCCAGGACGCCACCAGAAACAGTCCGACGACGGTCAACAGCCGGGCCAGAATCGGCCATCCGCGCTCCCACGCGATCGCATATTGGGCCCGCTGCAGGGCCTGCGTCAGTTGAAGCCGCGCGACCGCATCCGGCTCGCGCGCTGGCTCCGTGGGGTCAGGGTTGGCGCCGTTCAATAAACTCTCCGGGTTGCCGACAAATCAGCCTAGCACAGCGGCGGCAATGAGGCACCCGTTTCCACGGCTAACCCACACCCGGAAATACGCATAACACGAAGGCGTGACTGCGGGGCTTCGACCCCCTAACGTCCGCCCGAACCCGCAAAAATACCGCAAGAATACCGGAGGAACGTCATGGACAAGAAGACCTACAACAAGGGCCTGGAAGTGCGCAAAGCCGTGCTCGGCGAGGCCTATGTCAACAACGCCCTGAAGAACGTCGACGATTTCAACCGCCCATTCCAGGAGCTGCTCACCGAATATTGCTGGGGCGCGGTGTGGGGCCGCGAGGAACTGCCGCGCAAGACCCGCAGCATGCTCAACCTCGCCATGATCTCGATCCTGAACCGGCCGCATGAACTACGCACCCACATCAAGGGCGCGCTGACCAACGGCGTGACCAAAGACGAAATCCGCGAAATCTTCATGCAGGTCGCGATCTACGCCGGCGCGCCCGCCGGCGTCGACAGCTTTCGCATCGCGCGCGAGGTGTTCGCGGAAATGGACAAGGGTTAGGTCTCCCCCCTCATGGTGAGGAGGCGCACTTGCGCCGTCTCGAACCATGAGGCCCGAGATGATCGCCAACAAACTCACCCTTCGAGACGCGCGAAGGCGCGCTCCTCAGGGTGAGGACCGTCTTCAGAAACTCAGGAAAAACAACACCATGGAAATCGGATTCATCGGCCTCGGCAAGATGGGCTTCCCGATGGCGCGCCGCCTGATCGAGGCAGGCCACCAGCTCACCGTGTTCGATACGCGGAAGGAAGCCACCGACAAGCTTGTGGCGCTCGGCGCGCAAGTGGCGTCATCGCCAAAGGATGTCGCCGATCGCTGTGAAACGGTGCTGGCGAGCCTGCCGTCGTTGCAGGCCTCGCTCGACGTCGCCACCGGCGCCGGCGGCGTGATCGACGGCAAGCGCGTCAAGCGCTTCATCGACCTCTCCACCGTCGGCTCGCAAATGGCAACGCGGATTCACGGCCTCCTGGCCGCGAAGAACATCGTGCAGATAGACTCTCCCGTCAGCGGCGGCGTCGGCGGCGCGGAAAAAGGCACGCTCGCCGTGATGGTGTCGGGCCCGCGCGCCGATTGCGACATGTTGAAGCCCGCGCTCGGCGTCATCGGCAAGGTGTTCTTCATTGGCGAGAAACCGGGTTCCGCGCAGACCATGAAGCTCGCCAATAATTTCCTGTCGGCCACCGCGATGGTGGCGACCTCGGAAGCGGTGGTGATGGGCGTCAAATCGGGGCTCGATCCGGCCGTGATGATCGACGTGATCAATGCCGGCTCGGGAATGAATACCGCCAGCCGCGACAAATTTCCGCGCGCGGTGCTGCCGCGGACGTTCGACTTCGGCTTCGCCACCGGTCTGATGGTGAAAGACGTGCGGCTCGCGCTGGACGAAATGAAGTCACTGGGGCTGTCGATGGAGGTCGCCGAAGCGGTCGGGCGCCTGTGGGAAGTGGTGATCCGCGATCAGGGCGAGGGGTCGGATTTCACCGAGGCGATCAAGCCGATCGAAAAGGCCGCGGGTGTGATCGTCGGCGGCGCCAAGGGCGGCAGTCACGCGGCGAAGTAGCGCGCCGCGCACCCCCGGAGCTCGATCGCTAATAGCCGCTAATAGCCTTGGCGATAACGCCGGCCGCTGCCTTCCGGACGTCCGCCGTAATACGGATTCTCGATGCACTGGGCGGGAAGGCCCAGCGCGGTCGCGTTGCATTGCTCCAGCGAGGTATAGGTGCATTCGATGCGTTCACCACCGAAATTCTGGATGGCCTTGAGGCAGACCGGATACCTCGGATTATAGGTCTGGGCGCGCGCCGGCGACGTCGCCAAAACCGCCGCCATCGTCAAGACAGCCAAAGCCAGAATGCGCATCGGAACCTCCTTTGAAATCGGCACAATGTCAGCGCGCGCTGACAAATATGCCTTGGGTCACAGCCACGGCGCCTGCCGGTCCATCGCGATCAGTTCGTCGACCTCGATGCGCGGACGCACCACCGCGAATTGATCGTTCTTGACCAACACTTCCGGCACCAGCGCGCGGGTGTTGTAAAAGCCTGATTGCACCGCGCCATAGGCGCCGGCCGTCATGATCGCCAGGAGATCGCCGGCCTTGGGCTCGGGGATCTGGCGGTCGAGCGCCAGATAATCACCGGTTTCGCAGACCGGCCCGACCACGTCGGCGGTGATCGTCGGCGTGCCCGGCGCAGCTTCGCGGACCGGCAGGATGTCGTGATGGGCCTCATACAGCGTGGGGCGGATCAGATCGTTCATCGCGGCGTCGATGACGACGAAATTCTTGGCGTCGCCCGGCTTCACGTAGATCACGCGCGCAACGAGGATGCCGGCATTGCCGACGATCATCCGGCCCGGCTCAAACATCAGCGTGCAGCCGAGATTATGCGTCACCCGCTTGACCATCGCGGCATAGGCTGACGGCAGCGGCGGCGCTTCGCGGTCCATGTGATAGGGAATGCCGAGCCCGCCGCCGAAATCGATATGCGAGATGTTGTGGCCGTCGGCGCGCAAGGTCCGCACGAAGTCGGAGAGAATCCGGAACGCGGTCTCCATGCGGCTCAGATCCGTGATCTGGCTGCCGATATGCATGTCGGTGCCGGTAACCTCGATCCCGGGCAGCCTTGCGGCACGGGCGTAGACTTCGCGGGCACGCGCAATCGGCACGCCGAACTTGTTCTCGGATTTCCCGGTGGCGATCTTGGCGTGGGTGCCGGCATCGACGTCGGGATTGACGCGCACCGAAATCCGCGCGGTACGGCCCATTTCGACCGCGAGCCGCGACAACAGCTCGAGTTCAGGCTCGGATTCGACGTTGATGCAGAGGATATCCGCCGCCAGCGCGGCGCGAAGTTCCGCCTCGGTCTTGCCGACGCCGGAAAACAGGATCTTGTTTGCGGGGATCCCCGCCGCCAGCGCGCGCTTCAACTCGCCGCCGGAAACCACGTCGGCGCCGGCGCCGAGCTTCGCCAGCGTGCGCAGCACCGACTGGTTGGAATTGGCCTTCATGGCGTAGCAGACCAGCGTCTTCTCGCCGGCGAAGGCCTCGGTGAACACCCGGTAGTGGCGCTCCAGCGTCGCGGTCGAATAGCAATAGAACGGCGTTCCCACGGCATCCGCGAGATCGGAAAGATTGACCGCCTCGGCGTGGAGCACGCCGTTGCGATAGTCGAAGTGATTCATGGTGCGCCTTATAGCGTTTTCAAGCGAAGTGGGAACCGGTTCGCAGCGCAATCAAGTTTACGCAGATTGCGTGTACTTATCTGCGGCGGAAAACGCGTCAAAGCGAAATGCTCAGTTACCCAGCAGCGGGTCGAGTATGAATGGTTTCTTTTTGCCTCTGGCCGCCTCCGGCGGGGCGTCAGACCCGAAGCCCGGATTATATACCCCCGGCTGGGCCGCGCGCTCGGCCTCCGAATCGGTGGCCGCGGATTGCGACGACGCATTCGAGGCGCTCGGCGGCAGATCAAGGCCGCCCTTGCGGCCGCAGCCGCCGAGCGCAAGCGCGCTCACGCTCAGCAGGATGATGGCCCATCCCGACGAAGTCGGCCGGTAGTTACGTGTCACGACTAAATCCCCAATGCGCGCCGCACCATACAAAGATTGCCTTGCGATGGCGAGGCCTGACGCCCCCATGAAACCCAAGAAAAACCCAAGAAATTACAGCGAAATTTTTGGCCTCAGCCCAATTTTCGCTCTTTTTCCAGCCGCTTCAGCCAGGACTTGGCCTGGGCTGTCACATTCTTCGGCGCCGTGCCGCCATAGCTGGTGCGGCTCTTGACGGACGCCTCCACCGACAATACGCGCAGCGCCTCTGCCGTAATCTTCGGCTCGACCTCCTGCATCGCCTTCAGCGGCAGCTCGTGCAGCGCCACGCCCTGTTTCGAAGCAAGACCGACGATGCGCCCGGTGACGTGATGGGCGTCGCGGAACGGCATTTTCAGCGTCCGCACCAGCCAGTCGGCGAGATCGGTGGCGGTGGCATAGCCCTCGCCCGCGGCCGTCTTCATCCTGTTCTCGTCGGGCACGAGGTCGGCAACCATGCCGGTCATCGCCCGGATCGCCAGCGAGAGGGCTGCGAACGCTTCCATCGCGCCCTGCTTGTCCTCCTGCATGTCCTTTTGATAGGCGAGCGGCAGCCCCTTCATGACGATCAAGAGCGCCGTCAGCGCGCCGATCACCCGCCCGGTTTTGGCGCGCACCAGTTCGGCCGCATCGGGGTTGCGCTTTTGCGGCATGATCGAGGATCCCGTGGTGAACTTGTCGCTCAGCCTGATGAGGCCGACCAGCGGCGAGGTCCAGATCACGATCTCCTCGGCGAAGCGCGACATATGCACCGCCGCGATCGACGCCGCCGACAGGGTTTCGAGCACGAAGTCGCGGTCCGAGACCGCGTCGAGCGAATTGGCCATTGGCCGGTCGAAGCCGAGCGCCTTGGCGGTGGCGTGGCGGTCGATCGGAAACGAGGTGCCGGCGAGCGCGGCCGCACCGAGCGGTGATTCGTTCAGCCGCTTGCGCGCATCCGCAAAGCGGCCGCGGTCGCGCGCGGCCATCTCGACATAGGCCAGGAGATGATGCCCGAGCGTCACGGGCTGGGCGGTCTGCAGATGGGTGAAACCGGGCATCACGGTGCCGGCGTGTTCCAGCGCCCGCTCAACCAGGACATATTGGAATGCCGCCAGCGCCGCATCGGTCTCATCGATGGTGTCGCGCACATACAGACGAAAATCGGTCGCGACCTGGTCGTTGCGCGAACGCGCGGTGTGCAGCCGGCCGGCGGCGGGGCCGATCAGATCGGTCAACCGGCTCTCGACGTTCATATGGATGTCTTCGAGCGCGCGCTTGAAATCGAACGAGCCTTTTTCGATTTCTGACAGAATCGTGTCTAGACCTTTGCCGATATTTTTCGCATCACCGGCCGTGATAATGCCCTGCGCGGCGAGCATCGCGGCGTGGGCCTTGGACGCGGCGATGTCCTGGGAATACATGTGACGATCGACGTCGATGGAGACGTTGATTTCCTCCATGATCGCATCGGGACGTTCGGTGAACCGGCCGCCCCACATCTTGTTGCTCATGACTTCTCGCTCACGACTTCTTATTCAGGTGCTGGCTATTCAGGTCTGGCATTTATCGTCGAAACCGGCGAAACGCCGTGCCGGTTTCGGCCGTAACATGAGCACTGCATAGCCGTATCTGATACAGGATGACAAACGATATGCCCGAAACGCCTGCCCCTCGCCCGGCCGCCACGCGCCGGATCCCCATTGCCATCGGCGCGGTCCTGATTGGGGCGGCGATCGGCTTTGCCGGGGTCTACGGGTTCGGCGGCTTCAAGCGCGGCTCGGGCGGCGATGCCGCCTGTGCGGGCGCGGTCGAGCTGGCGCGGAGGATCGGGCCTTTGGCGCATGGCGAGGTCGCCGCGCTGACCATGGCCACCAGCCCGCTCCGGCTCCCCGACCTCGCGTTCGAAGATGCCGAGGGCAAGCCCCGAAAACTCTCGGACTGGCGCGGCAAGACCGTGCTGGTCAATCTGTGGGCCACCTGGTGCGTGCCCTGCCGGAAAGAGATGCCGGCGCTCGACAGCCTGCAGACCAAGCTCGGCGGCAAGGATTTCGAGGTGGTCGCGATCAACATCGACACCCGCGATCCCGAAAAGCCCAAAAACTTCCTGAAAGAGGCCAATCTGACCAAACTGGCCTATTTCAGCGACGCGAAAGCCAAGGTTTTTCAGGACCTTAAGGGCATAGGCAAGGCGCTGGGCATGCCGACTTCGATCCTGGTGGACGGCCAGGGCTGCGAAATCGCCAATCTGGCCGGTCCCGCCGAATGGGCCAGCGACGACGCGATTGCGCTGATCAAGGCCGCGGTGAAGCCGGTGACGGCGGGGTTCTAGAGGTTTTAGGCGATCGCGTTCAGATTGCCGCCGACGCCCGGCGCAAGGTTGGCCGTCGAGGGGGTGCCGAGCAGGGTCTGGACCGCGAATTTCTCGGCGTCGTTGTTCTGTTTGATCATCGAGGTCTGAATCTGCTGCTGCAGACCGCCCGCCTGCATGGCGAGCATGCTCGAGACCATAGCCATCATGTCCATACGCACGACTCCCGAAACGCCGGGAGACCCTAGCCGAGGCTGGTTAACGAGAAATTGAGGCTCAGCGCGTCGGGACCGGCTTGTCGCCGCGGTAATCGTAGAAACCGCGCTGGGTCTTGCGGCCGAGCCAGCCGGCTTCGACGTATTTCACCAAGAGTGGACACGGCCGGTATTTCGAATCCGCCAGCCCCTCATGCAGCACCTGCATGATCGACAGGCAGGTATCGAGACCGATGAAATCGGCCAGCTCCAGCGGGCCCATCGGATGATGCGCGCCGAGCTTCATCGCCGCGTCGATCGCCTCGACATTGCCGACGCCTTCATACAGCGTGTAGATCGCCTCGTTGATCATCGGCAGCAGGATCCGGTTGACGATGAAGGCCGGGAAATCCTCGGACACCGCGATCTGCTTGCCGACCTTGGTGACAAAGGCCTTGGCGGTATCGAAGGTCTCGTCATCGGTGGCGATGCCGCGGATCAGTTCGACCAGTTCCATCGCCGGCACCGGATTCATGAAATGAATGCCGATGAATTTCTCGGGGCGGTCGGTCGAGGCGGCGAGCCGTGTGATCGAAATCGACGAGGAATTGGTGGCGACGATAGCTTCCGGCTTGAGCACCGCGCAGACGTCGTGGAAGATCTTGCGCTTGACCTCTTCCTTTTCGACCGCGGTTTCGATCACGAGGTCGCAATCCGCCAACCCATCGATGGTTTCGGTCGAGGTGATACGGTCCAGCGCCTGCTTGCGGGCGTCCTCGGTGATCATCTTTTTCACGACCTGGCGCGACAGGTTGCCGTTGATGGTCGCCATCGCCGATTTCAGCCGGTCGGCGGAGACATCGTTGAGCACCACGTCCAGGCCGGCCAGCGCCGCCACATGGGCGATGCCATTGCCCATCTGGCCCGAGCCGATCACGCCGACCTTCTTGATTGTCACCGCCATCTTGCCATCCACTCGAACGGCACGCATATCGCGCCAGTTCATCCCGTTAGGCCCCGGTCCGAACCGAGGCTTAAACCTGTTTTCGACGCGTTTTCTTCAAGCGAACCCGGTAGCCACTTCGCTTGAAAACGCTGTCCCTAGATTAACACCGGCCGGAGCTTACGCGTCCGGCCGGTGTTTGACTGCCGTTATTTTCCGAGCTTGCCGAGCGCCTCGGTCAATTCCGGAACCGCCTGGTACAAATCCGCAACCAGGCCGTAATCGGCAACCTGGAAAATCGGCGCGTCCTCATCCTTGTTGATCGCAACGATCACCTTGGAATCCTTCATGCCGGCGAGATGCTGGATCGCGCCGGAGATGCCGATCGCGACATAGAGCTCCGGCGCCACCACCTTGCCGGTCTGGCCGACCTGCCAGTCGTTCGGCGCATAGCCGGCATCGACGGCGGCGCGCGAGGCGCCGACGCCGGCGCCTAACTTGTCGGCGAGCGGCTCGATGTACTTGGCGAAGTTCTCGCGGCTCTGCATGGCGCGGCCGCCGGACACGATGATTTTCGCGGACGTCAGTTCGGGGCGGTCGCTTTTGGCGACTTCCTCGCCGACGAAGGTGGAGAGGCCCGGATCGGCCGCGGAGGCGGCGTTCTCGATCGCAGCACTGCCGCCGTCACCGGCCGCGGCGAAGGTCGAGGTCCGTACCGTGATGACCTTCTTGGCGTCCTTGGACTTCACGGTCTGGATCGCGTTGCCGGCGTAGATCGGCCGCTCGAACGTGTCGGGTGAAATCACCTTGATGATTTCGGACACCTGCATCACGTCGAGCAAGGCTGCGACGCGCGGCATCACGTTCTTGAAGCGCGAAGTCGCGGGCGCGACGAAGGCGTCATAGGACGGCGCCAGCGCCACGATCAGCGCCGCCAGCGGCTCGGCAAGGTCGTGGGCATAGGCGTCGCCCTCGGCAACCAGCACCTTGGTGACGCCGGCGAGCTTCGCCGCCGCCTCGGCCGCCGCCTTGGTGCCCTGGCCGCCACCGGCGACCAGCACGTGAACCTCGGCACCCAGCTGGGTGGCCGCGGTCAGCGCCTTGTTGGTGGAGTCCTTGAGGGCCTCGTGGTCGTGTTCGGCAATCAACAGCGTGGTCATCAGAGAACCCCGGCTTCGGTCTTGAGCTTCGAAATCAGTTCGGCGACGTCCTTGACCTTGACGCCTCCCTTGCGGCCCGGCGGTTCGGTGGTTTTCAGCACTTCGAGATGCGGCGTGAGATCGACGCTGTAGTCGGCTGCGCTCTTGTCGGCGATCGGCTTCTTCTTCGCCTTCATGATGTTGGGCAGCGAGGCGTAGCGCGGCTCGTTGAGGCGGAGATCGGTGGTGACGATGGCCGGTCCCTTCAGCTTGAGGGTCTGCAGGCCGCCGTCGACTTCGCGCGTCACCTTGAAATCGGAGCCGTCGACTTCGAGCTTGGAGGCAAAGGTCGCCTGCGACCAGCCGAGAAGTGCGGCCAGCATCTGGCCGGTCTGGTTCGAGTCGTCGTCGATCGCCTGCTTGCCGAGGATGACGAGGCCGGGCTTCTCTTCGTCGACGATGGCTTTGAGAATCTTGGCGACCGCCAGCGGTTCGACATTGCCTTCGGCCTTGACGAGGATGCCGCGGTCGGCGCCCATCGCAAGACCGGTCCGGATCGTCTCGGAGGCCTGTGCGGGCCCGATCGATACCACCACCACTTCGGTCGCCTTGCCGGCTTCCTTCAGCCGCAGCGCTTCCTCGACGGCGATTTCGTCGAACGGATTCATCGACATCTTCACGTTGGCGAGTTCCACGCCCGTTCCGTCGCTCTTGACGCGGACCTTGACGTTGTAATCGACCACCCGTTTTACCGGCACAAGAACCTTCATCGATCCTCTTTCGCTTGAATTCTGGGGTTTGGTGAGCTCTCTATTAGCTTGGGCGCGGAACCTAAAGGTCCCGCTATCGGCGGTCAACGCGCGAAAGCCAAAAATCGACCCCTTTGGAAGGCCAGAGCCTGTTCCGTTTCGATTATCGAAACGGGGCTCCGGATTCCTTTTTTTGACGCGTTTTCTGAGCGCGAACCGGGTCCACTTCGCTGGAAAACGCTATGTTTAGCGGTTCTGGCCGGGCACCCACAACACGTCCCCGGCGCCATTATCGTTCATGGCGCGGCTGGCGACGAACAGGAAATCCGACAGGCGGTTCATATATTGTATGGCAGGTTCGCTGACCGGCTCTTCCGGCCTGGCCGCCAGTTCCACCATGATCCGTTCCGCTCTGCGACATATGGTGCGAGCGAGATGCAGGTATGCCGCAGCGGGGGTGCCGCCGGGCAGCACAAAGGAGGTCAGGGGCGCCAGATGGGCGTTGAGCGTATCGATATCACGCTCGAGCCGCTCGACCTGGCTGGACAGCATGCGCAGCCGCTCCGCCTTGCCGTCGCGCTGGGGCACCGCGAGATCGGCGCCGAGATCGAACAGGTCGTTCTGGATCAGGCCCAGCATCGCATCGAGTTCGCGCGCCTGCGCCAGATGCAGCCGCACCACGCCGATCGCGGCGTTGGTCTCGTCCACGGTTCCATAGGCGCTGACGCGCAGATCGTATTTCGGGCGGCGTTCGCCGCTGCCGAGCGCGGTGGTGCCGTCATCGCCGGTCCGCGTGTAGATTCGATTAAGCACGACCATTGGCGGATCCCCTCTTACTTGCCCTATTTGCCCATCGCCCAGACCACGGCCATCGTGATGACGATGGCGATGAATTGCAGCAGCACCCGCAGCCGCATCAGATTCTGCGAGCGGCTGGGCGAGCCGCCCCGCATCATGTTGATGAGACCCAATAACAACACGATCGCAACAGCAGCGACCGCGATGGGCAGAACAATCGAACCAAAAAAGGATGCCATCGGCGCTACATAACACCGCGCCGGGCTGGCCGCCATACGTTCACAGAGCCTGCACCGATGCCTGATCGATCTGGCTTTTAGCCCAATAATATCAGAAGCTAGGGTGATGTTCGGATCGAACCGTCAATCGCAAGGCCAGGGTGGCATGTGAGGCAGGCCAAGTACGTCTATCACGTCGTGATGGATGCATTTTATACGTTCCTCGCCGATGACGGCTGGGCGATCGCCAGCCATATCGCGCTGTCGACGCTGATGGCGCTGTTTCCGTTCCTGATCGTGCTGACCTCGCTGGCCGCCTTTGTCGGCTCCAAGGAACTTGCCGACCAGTCCGTTGAACTGTTGTTGCAGGTGTGGCCGCAGCAGGTCGCCGATTCGCTTTCAGGCGAAATTCACGACGTGCTGACCACGACCCGCGGCGACCTGCTGACCATCGGCGCGGTGCTGGCGGTGTATTTCGCCTCGAACGGCGTCGAGGCGCTGCGCGTGGCGCTGAACCGCGCCTATTCCGTGATCGAGCCGCGCAGCTGGTACTGGCTGCGGCTGGAGTCGATCGGCTACACGCTGGTCGCCGCCTTCACCGCGCTGGCGATGGCGTTCCTGATCGTGCTGTTTCCGTTGATGCTGGAGGCGGCGCGGCGCCACATTCCCTTCTTCGTCGAGACCAACGAGCACTTCCTCAACGTCACCCGCTACAGCGTCACCATCGGCGCTCTGATCATCGCCCTTTTCATCCTGCACGCGTGGCTGCCGGCGGGACGCCGGGGCTTTCTGCAGATCCTGCCCGGTATTATTTTCACTTTGGTTGCGTCGCTGCTGTCGGGCATCGTGTTCGGCCAGTATCTGACGCGCTTCGCCAGCAACTACGTGACGATGTATGCGGGATTGGCATCCGTCATCATCGCGCTTGTGTTCCTGTATTTCATCGCCGCGATCTTCGTCTATGGCGGCGAACTCAACGCAGCGATCATCAAGTCGCGGCTGCCGCACGGCGTGTCGCTTCAAGCAGCGCAGTCGCTAGCGCACGTGGACTGACCGGCTTGACCAGGAAGGCGTCGGCCCCCGCAGCGCGCGAGGCCGCCTCGTCCTCGCCGCGCCCCGACACGCAGATGATGGCGATGCGGCCGAGCGGCGGATCGAGCGCCCGAATGCGCCTGATAGCCTCGATGCCGTCGATGCCCGGCAGCACCATGTCCATCAGCACCGCGTCGAAACTTCCTTGCGCGATCCGCTCCGGCGCCGCCTCGCCCTGGCCGATGAACTCGGTCTGATGGCCGAGTTCGGTCAGGATGGCGTTGAGCACGACGCGGCCGAACGGATTGTCCTCGACGCTGAGCAGGTGCAAGGGCTGCAGCGCCCCGGTCGACGGCTCGCCGTCGGCCCCCGTCATGATCGTAATCGGGCCCTTGGCCGGCGACATCACGACGCTGAGCGTGAAGGTGGTACCGCCGCCGCGCCGCTGCGTCACCACGATGTCGCCGCCCATGGCGCGCGCGAGCTGCTTGACCGACGACAGCCCAAGCCCGGTGCCGCCGAACTTTGAGGCGATCGAGACATTGGCCTGCGAGAACGGGCGGAACAGGCGCTTGATCTCGCTGAGCGTGAGGCCGATGCCGCTGTCGGAGACCGCAAAGACGACGCCGATTTTGCCCCTGGGCGCGCGCAGCGGCGACACAACAAGCGTGACGCTGCCCTGTTCGGTGAATTTCACCGCATTGTCGATCAGGTTCTCCAGTGCCGCTCGCAGCCGTACGGGATCGCCGACGGCGAATGCCGGCAGCTTTTCGGAAATCTCGACCGACGACTGCAGACCCTTCGCCGCCGCCCGCCCGGTCAGCGAATCGCCGGCGTTGCGCGCCAGCGTGCGCAGGTCGAAGAAATCGTGGCGCACGGTGAGCCCGGGACCGCTGCTGCGCGCGGCATCGACGAACAAGGTCGCAAGGCTCGCCAGATGTTCCGCGCCGGCCTTGATGGTGTCGACCCAGCGCCGTTCGCGCTCGTCGAGGTCGGAGGTGGCCAAGAGATTGCTGATCGCGAGAATGCCGGTCAGCGGCGTGCGCACCTCGTGGGCAAAGGCCGCCAGTGCCACTTCGACCACCCCGGGCCCGGCCGCCGCTTTCCGCGAACCGCGTTTCTTCGCGGCAACGCGCGATACGCGCTTCTTCTTCGGCTGCCTCTTGGTCAGCCGTGTTGTACGCTGTACGCGCGGTTTTGCCGCCATGGTCCCCCACACCCCGTCCTTGATCAGCATGGCATGCCACGGCGGCCGGAGTCACGAAGGCCTTTGCGGCAGCTCACAGCAGTAGAACTACGGAAGTCCCAGCAGGCGGCGGATGTGCGCAGGCGTGGCGCCCTGCCCACGCAATTCGCGCAAGGCAGTGGCCTTGGTCGACTTCGACAGTTTCTGTCCGGCGTCGTCGAGGACCAGCCGGTGATGCCGGTAGGCCGGTTGCGGAACGCCGAGCAGCGATTGCAGCAGCCGGTGCACGCTGGTCGACCAGAACAGGTCCTGGCCGCGCACCACGTCGGTGACGCCCTGCAGGGCGTCGTCGATCACAACAGACAGATGATAGCTGGTCGGCGTCTCCTTTCGCGCCAGGATGACGTCGCCCCAGGCTTCCGGCCGGGCGGCCACGAGCCCGGTTTCGCCGCCAGCGCCCTCGCCGTGCTCGATCCAGGCGAGATCGGGCGCTTGTGCCATGGCCGCCGCCATATCGAGCCGCAACGCGTAAGGCAGCCCCTGTTCGATCAATTGCCGCCGCGCCGGCGCGGAAAACGACTTCGCCGCGCCCGGATAGAGCGGCGCGCCATCGGGATCACGCGGCCAGGACGTTCCGGCTTTCGCGGCGGATTCCCGTTCGGCGACCAGACGGGCGATTTCCGCGCGGCTCTCGAAGGCGGGATAGATCAGGCCGCGGCCTGACAGTTTTTCAACCGCCTCGCGAAAGTCGGAAAGATGTTCGGATTGCCGCCGCACCGGCGCTTCCCAGCCAATGCCGAGCCATTCAAGGTCCTGATAGATCGCGGCCTCGAATTCCGGCCGGCACCGCGCCGCATCGATATCCTCGATGCGGAGCAGGAATCTTCCACCGCTCGCGCGCGCCAGCTCGAAATTCAACAGCGCCGAAAAAGCGTGGCCGAGATGGAGGTAGCCATTGGGGCTTGGCGCAAATCGGAACACAGGTGACGGCATTGATCTCTTTCGCAGGACATGATGGTTTTAACGGGCAATGACCATTCACCTCAACTCCCAGGCCGACCTCGAAGACGCGATTGCGGCCCTCGTCGTACAGGACAAGCGGCTCAAACCGATTCTCGAACTCACGGGCATGCCGGCGCTGCGCCAGCGCGAGCCGGGCTTTGCCGGGCTGGCGCATATCGTGTGCGGTCAGCAACTCTCCACCGCCAGCGCCGGGGCGATCTGGGGGCGCCTCACCGCCGCGTTCGATCCGTTCGATCCCGAACCCATCCGCAAGGCGCGCGCCGACCGCCTCGGACGGCTCGGCCTTTCGGCGGCCAAGATCAAGACGCTGAAGAACATCGCGCGCGAACTGGCCGCGGAGCGGTTGAACCTCGACGTGCTGGCGGAAGAGGATGCCGACGCCGCGCACCATACGTTGACGGCGCTGCATGGCATCGGGCCGTGGACCGCCGACGTCTATTTGCTGTTCTGCCTCGGCCATGGCGACGCCTGGCCGGCCGGCGATATCGCGATCCAGGAAGCGATCAAAATCGGGCTCGGCCTGAAGACGCGCCCGACCGCCAAGCAAATGGCGCCGCTGGCCGAACCGTGGCGCCCCCTGCGCGGCGCGGCGGCGCATCTGTGGTGGAGCTACTACCGCGTAGTGAAGAATCGCGAGGGCGTGATCGCGAAGTAAACTCGATCTCGTGTCCCGGACGCGGTGCAGCGCTCTTCAGCGGTGCACCGCAGAGCTCAGATGCGCAATTGCGCATCGGGGGACCCACATTTGCGCCGCGGTGACATGGACCCCGGATCAGCAGCGCACCACGTCGCAAACGCGACGCACTGCGCAGCATCCGGGGAACGGAGACCGAGGTGAACGTCGAATTTTTTCAGCCACGCAATCTCACCCGGTCCTCGCGCGCGCATGCCGTGACAAAGTTGATCACCGCGCGCACGGCGGGCAGTTCGACCAGATCCGGATGCGCCAGCAGCCAGAGATCGGCTACGCTGACGAGTTTTTGCGGCGCGACCCGCACCAGATCGGGATCGCCGGCGGCGACGAAGCAGGACAGCGCCGAGATGCCGAGGCCGGCCTTCGCCGCGGCCAGCATGTCGCCCTGCGACGAACAGCGCAGCACCACCGATCCCTGCCGGGTGATGAGATCGCTCCAGCGCGCCAGGCGTTCGTTCGAGGCCCGGTCGGCGAAGCCGATGACGCTGTGCCCCTTCCATTCGTCGCGCCGCTCCGGCAGCCGTCGCCGCGCCGCATAGGCGCGCGAGGCGTAGAAGCCGGTGCCGAGCCGGCCGATCCTGCGGCCGATCAAATTCTCTTCGCCGCTGTCCACCGGACGCAGCACGACATCAGCCTCGCGGCGGCGCACGCTGGCCGGAAACGGATGGGTGATGATCTCGATCTGGATGTGGTCGTGCGCGCGCAGGAACGGGCCCAGCCGCGGCATCAGCCAGTGCGAGGCAAAGGTCGCCCCGATCGAGAGCTTGACCACGCCGCGGGCGTCCGCACCGGTCGCCGACACCGCGGCCTCGGCGCGCAACGCCGCCGCCGCCATGGCGTCGACATGCTCACGGAATTTGCGGCCCTGCGAGGTCAGCGACAGGCCTTCGTTGGAGCGCGCGAACAGGGGTATGCCGAGCTGGCCCTCCAGTTCGGCGATCTTGCGGCCGACCGTCGGATGGCTGGAACGGAGCTGGCGCGCCGCCGCGGCGAAGCTGCGGGTTTCGGCCACCGCGACGAAGGTCTTGCACAGGTCCCAGTCCATCGGCGATCAGGCCCATATGTTCATTACTGAATAGTCAGCTGTTCAATATTGAACGTCGGCGGCGGCCCGTCCAGCCCTATAATGCAGGGCGTAAGCAAGCCGGCTGGAGCGGAACCGTTCGCCGGCCTCAAAACCCAAAGGGAGGATTGAATGCCGTTGCCAGCGTCGCTTGCCAATTCGCTTGAACTGCCGGTGGTTGGCTCGCCACTTTTCATCGTGTCCGGGCCGGAGCTCGTGATCGCCCAGTGCAAGGCCGGGATCGTCGGATCGTTTCCGGCGCTGAACGCGCGGCCGGTCGAAAAGCTCGGCGAATGGCTGAGCCGAATCGAGGACGAACTCGGTGAGTACAAGGCGCTGCAGCCGGAGAAGAAGGTCGCGCCCTATGCGGTCAACCAGATCTGCCACGCCTCCAACGACCGGCTGATGAAAGACATGGAAACCTGCGTCAAGCACCAGGTTCCGATCATCATCACCTCGCTGCGGCCGCCGCTGGAGATCGTGGAAGCCGCGCATTCCTATGGCGGTGTCGTGTTCCACGATGTGATCAACGTCAAGCATGCACGCAAGGCTGCCGAACAGGGCGTCGACGGGTTAATTCTGGTTTGCGCCGGCGCCGGCGGGCATGCCGGTACGCTGTCGCCATTCGCGCTGCTGCGCGAGGTCAAGCAATGGTTCAAGGGCACCATCCTGCTGTCGGGCGCGATCTCCGACGGCTGGAGCATTGCCTCCGCGCTCGCGCTCGGCGCCGACCTCGCCTACATGGGCACCCGCTTCATCGCCACCGAAGAGGCCAATGCCGACCTCGCCTACAAGAAGGCGCTGACCGAGCACGCCGCCCATGACATCGTCTATTCGAACCTGTTCACCGGCGTGCACGGCAATTATCTCGGCCCCTCGATCGTGGCCGCGGGCCTCGATCCCGACAATCTGCCGGTCGCCGACAAGACCAAGATGAATTTCGGCTCCGGCGGCAACACCAAGTCCAAGGCGTGGCGCGACATCTGGGGCTCGGGCCAGGGCATCGGCCAGATCAATGATGCGCCGCCGGTCGCCGAACTCGTCGCGCGCCTGAAAGCCGAATTCGACGACGCCGGCAGCGACTTTCTGAGGCGGGCGCGCGCTTAGGCGGCGCGCCCCCGGCTTCGACAACAATCAAAACAGAGGGATGGGAACGATGAGCGTGTCACGCACTGCATTGAGCATTGTGTTCGCAATGTTGGCGACCGCAGCCGTCGCCGCCGACGACAAGGGCGAAATCCGTATCGGCCAGACGCTGCCCTATAGCGGGCCGGTGTCCGGCTTCGGCGTCATCGGCCGCGCGCAGGAGGCCTATTTCGAGAAGGTCAACGCGGACGGCGGCATCAACGGCCGTAAGGTCAAGTTCATCACCCTCGACGACGCCTACTCGCCGCCCAAGACGGTGGAGCAGACCCGCAAGCTGGTCGAGCAGGAAGAAGTGCTTGTCATGTTCGGCTCGCTGGGTACCGCGACCAACAACGCCGTGCATCGCTACCTCAACAGCAAAAAGGTGCCGCAGCTGTTCGTGCTGAGCGGCGCCACCAAATGGGCCGACCCGAAGAATTACCCGTGGACCATGCCGGGCATGGCGACCTATCAATCCGAGGGCGTTGTCTATGCCAAGTACATCTTGCAGGCCAAGCCGGACGCGAAGATCGCCATCCTGGCGCAGAACGACGATTTCGGCCGCGACTATGTCGCCGGCTTCAAGCGCGCGCTGGGAGACAAAGCCGCGACCATGATCGTCTCCGAGGCGAGCTATGAGACCAGCGCGCCGACCATCAGTTCGCAGCTCGCGACGCTGAAGGCCTCCGGCGCCAACGTGATGTTCGGCGTCGTGCTCGGGAAATTCACCTCGCAGATGATCAAGGGCGTCGCCGAACTGAGCTGGAAGCCCGACCTGTTCTTTGTGCCGACATCGGCGTCATCGATCTCGTTCCTGGAGCCCGGCGGACTGGAAAACGCGGTCGGGCTGATTTCGTCGAGCAACCAGAAGGACACGATGGACGCTCAATGGGCCAATGACGCCGGCGTGAAAGAGTATTTCGCGTTCATGAAACAGTACTTGCCCAATGCCGATCTCAACAATTCGAACTACGCGGCGGGCTACCATTATGCCAACCTGATGACGAAGGTGCTCGCTGCGTGCAAGGACGATTTCAGCCGCGAGAACGTCATGCGCCAGGCAGCTTCGCTGCGCCAGGTTTCGCTGCCGCTGCTGTTGCCTGATATAACCGTGTCGACCGATGCCGAGGATTATCTGCCGTTCCAGCAATTGCGACTGCGGCGCTTCGACGGCAAGAGCTGGGTCGGCTTTGGTGAAATTCTGGACGACCGATAGGGAGCACGCAACGTGATCATCGGCGGCGAACGTTCCATCAGCTACCCCCAGATCTACGACCGCATCGCACGCGCGGCGACGGGATTTCAAAGCCTCGGCCTTGGCGGCGGCACGCCGGTCGCCATGATGCTGCGCAATGATTTTGCGTTGTTCGAGGTTACCGGCGCAGCCGCAGCGCTTGGCAGCCCGGTGGTTCCGATCAACTGGCACCTGAAGGCCGAAGAGGTCGCCTATATCCTGGCCGACAGCGGTGCCCGGATTTTGGTCTGCCACGCGGACCTGTTGCCGCAAATCAGGGACGGGCTATCAGCCCATATCAAGCTGTTGATCGTGACCACACCGCCGGAAATCGCCGCGGCGTTCGATGTTCCGCCCGCGCTGACGCAAATCCCTGGTGGCATGACCGACTGGGACGTCTGGCGCGACACCCATGCGCCATCGCCGGAGCCGCCGATCGGCAGCGCGCCGATGTTCTATACGTCAGGCACCACGGGCCTGCCCAAGGGCGTGCGGCGCAAGCCGATGAAGCCGGAACAGCAAGCGGCCTCGGCGCGCGTGGGCACCATCGCCTACGGCATCAAGGCCGATGACGATCAGATCGTCCTGATGAACGGCCCGATGTACCATTCGGCGCCAAGCTCCTACGGCATGCTGGCGTTTCGCAGCGGCTGCCGCATCGTGCTCGAACCGCGCTTCGACCCCGAGGACATGCTGCAACTGATCGCGCGCCATCGCGTCACCCACATGCATATGGTGCCGACCATGTTCGTGCGGCTGCTGCGCCTGCCGGACGAGGTGAAACAACGTTATGACCTGTCGTCGCTGCGCTTCGTCGTCCACGGCGCGGCCCCCTGCCCGCCGCAGGTCAAGCGCGCCATGATCGACTGGTGGGGACCGGTCATCAACGAATATTTCGGCTCGACCGAAACCGGAATCCCGGTGTGGCACTCGGCCGAGGAGGCGTTGGCCAAACCCGGCACCGTCGGCCGAGCGATCGAGGGCGGCGTCGTCAAAATCTTCCGCCCCGACGGCGAGCTGTGCGGCGTCAATGAGCCCGGCGAAATCTTCATGCGGCAGGTGTCGGTGCCGGATTTCGATTACCACGGCAAGGCCGAGGCGCGCGCCGAGGCCGGCCGCGACGGCCTCGTCAGCGTCGGTGACGTCGGCTATCTCGACGAGGATGGTTATCTGTTCCTGTGCGATCGCAAACGCGACATGGTGATATCAGGCGGCGTCAACATCTATCCCGCCGAAATCGAGAACGCGCTGATCGGCATGGACGGCGTGCGCGACTGCGCGGTGTTTGGAGTTCCCGACGACGAGTTCGGCGAGCGGCTGTTTGCCTGCATCGAGCCCGACACCAACGCCGCGCTGTCGCCGGCGGCGGTGCAGGATTTTTTGCGCACCCGCCTCGCCAACTTCAAGGTACCAAAGGACATCCAGTTCATGGACGCGATGCCGCGCGAAGCCACCGGCAAGATTTTTAAACGCAAGCTCAGGGATCTCCATGCGGAAGGGCGTCTGCGCGCCATCGTGTGATCCGTCTGTCCGTGATTGCGAGGAGCGAAGCGACGAAGCAATCCATCTATCCCCGGGCGGAAAGGTGGATTGCTTCGCTTCGCTCGCAATGACGGGGATGCATTTCGACGCTTGATCCGAACGATGTTTTAAACATCATTGCTGTTGCAAAACGTTCATCGTTGGGCGCAAAGATCACCGCACGTCACAAGCAGGGATCGAGCACATGCACGCCACCGACTTCATCGTCGCCCGCAACGATCTGCAGCAATGCAAATCGATCGAAACGCAACTGCCGGACGCAGCCGCGTTGCCGGCCGACGCGCTGCTGGTCAAGATCACCCGCTTCGCCTTCACCGCCAACAACGTCACCTATGCCGTGATGGGCGATGCGTTGAAATACTGGCAGCTGTTTCCGGCACCAAAGGATTTCGGCAACATTCCGGTGTGGGGATTTGGCGAGGTGATCGCCTCGAAGCATCCGAACGTCGCCGTGGGCGAAACCCTGTTCGGCTACTTCCCGATGGCGACCCACCTCGTGATCGAGGCCGCCGACGTCACCAAGCGCGGCCTGCGCGACGGTGCCGCGCACCGGCAAGTCGCTGCGCCGGTCTACAACGCCTATGCCCGTGTCAGCGGCGATCCGGCGTTCACCGGCAAGCAGGGCGATTATCAGGCGCTGCTGCGGCCGCTGTTCATGCTGTCGTTCCTGGTCGACGACTTCCTCGCCGAAAATGATTTCTATGGCGCGCGCCGCGTGATGCTGTCGTCGGCCTCCAGCAAGACCGCCTACGGCCTCGCGCATCTCCTGCACGGGCGTGACGGGATCAAGGTGATCGGGCTGACCTCGGCTCCGAACGTCGCATTCGTCAAATCGCTCGGCTGCTACGATGAGGTCGTGACCTACGACGCCGTGACATCGATTCCTGCGGACGCGCCGGCCGCCTATGTCGACATGGCCGGCAATAGCGATCTGCGCGAGCGCCTGCACCGGCATTTCGGCGACCAGATGAAATATTCCGGACGCGTCGGCCTCACCCACCGCAGCACGTCGCCCGACGAGCCGGAATTGCCGGGCGCCAAGCCGAGTTGGTTCTTTGCACCGGATCATATCCGCAAGCGCGCCAAGGAATGGGGACCGGGCGGCGTCGATACGCGATTTGGCGCGGCATGGTCCGGCTTCGTCCCGAAGCTGGATCAATGGCTCACCGTGACCGAAGGCCGCGGACCGGCGGCGGTTCAACAGGTCTATCTCGACACCCTCAACGGCCGCGTGCCGCCGGACCAGGGGCATATCCTGTCGATTTAGAGATAACCGCTATCTCCTCACGCCCTTCCTGCAGTCTCCCGAATGGGTATAGGCTCGCAGCCACAGGGAAAACGCCGCACAGACGGCCGGTGACGAGAAGCGCGCATGCTCGACAGGACGGACGATATTTCGGTGGCCGCCGACAACTGGCTGGCGCAGTTCGAAGAGGCGCTGGCGAAATCCGATAGCGACCTGCTGAAGACGCTGTTTCATGCCGACAGCCATTGGCGCGACGTGCTGGCGCTGAGCTGGAACATCCAGACTGTCAACGGCGCGGACGCCATCCTGGAAGAGCTCGCGCTTCACGCGCCCGCCGCCGGCCCTGTTGAATTTGCGGTCGATCCCAACCGCGCCGCGCCGCGCAAGGTGATGCGCGCGGGCACCAACGCAATCGAGGCGATCTTCAAGTTCGAGACCAGGGTCGGACGCGGCAGCGGCATCATCCGGCTGATTCCGGATGCCGGCAACGTCCTGAAGGCCTGGACGCTGCTGACCGAGCTTGGCGAACTCAAGGGCTTTGAAGAGCAGATCGGCGTCGCGCGGCCGCGCGGCAACGCCTATTCACGCGATTTCCGCGGCCCCAACTGGCTCGATCTGCGCAGGGCTTCCGCCGGCTATGCCGAACACGACCCGACCGTGCTCGTGATCGGCGGCGGACAATCCGGCCTCTCGATCGCGGCACGGCTGAAGCAATTGAATGTCGATACGCTGATCGTCGATCGCGAGAAGCGCATCGGCGACAATTGGCGCAAGCGCTACCACGCGCTGACGCTGCACAACCAGGTGCAGGTCAACCACCTGCCCTACATGTACTTCCCGCCGAACTGGCCGACCTACATCCCGAAGGACAAGCTCGCCAACTGGTTCGAGGCCTATGTCGAGGCCATGGAGCTGAATTTCTGGACCGAGACCGAGTTCGAGGGCGGCAGCTACGACGAGCATGAACAGCGCTGGACCGTGACGCTGCGGCGCGCCGACGGCAGCAGGCGCACCATGCATCCGCGCCATGTCGTGCTCGCGACCGGCGTCAGCGGTATCCCGAGCCGGCCCGACATTGCCGGCCTGAAGGATTTCAAGGGCAGCTTGATGCATTCCAGCCAGTACGACGACGGCGAGAACTGGAAGGGCAAGCGCGCGATCGTGATCGGCACCGGCAACAGCGGCCACGACATCGCGCAGGATCTGCATTCAAGCGGCGCCGAGGTGACGCTGTTTCAGCGCTCATCGACGCTGGTCGTCAGCATCGAGCCCTCGGCGCAACTGGTCTACGCGCCCTACAATGAGGGCACGCTCGAGGACAACGATCTGATCGCGACCTCGATGCCGCTGAAGGTGGCGCGGAGGAGCCACGCGCTGACCACGGAGAAATCAAAGGAGCTCGACAAGGAGCTGCTGGAGGGACTTACGCGCGCGGGCTTCAAGCTCGATTTCGGCGAGGATAACACCGGCTGGCAGTTCAAATACCTCACCCGCGGCGGCGGTTATTATTTCAACGTCGGCTGCTCCGATTTGATCGTCAAAGGCGACATCGCTCTGAAGCAATTCGCCGATGTCGAAGGCTTTGTCGCCGATGGCGCTGACATGAAGGACGGCGAGACCATCGCCGCCGATCTCGTCGTGCTGGCGACCGGCTACAAGCGGCAGGAAGAGCTGGTGCGGTTATTGTTCGGCGAAGCCGTCATGAACCGCGTCGGCACCATCTGGGGCTTTGGCGACGGCCAGGAACTGCGCAACATGTACACCCGCACGGGCCAGCCCGGCCTGTGGTTCATCGCCGGCGGCCTCGCGCAATGCCGCATCGGATCGAAACATCTGGCGCTGCAGATCAAGGCGATCGAGGAAGGGTTGCTGCCGCGCGGTGCCAAGCCGGCGGCGGCCAGCGCGTGAATCCATCAACCAAACCAACGCCGTCATTCCGGGGCGTGCGAAGCACGAACTACGATGTGCAATTGCACATCGGAGAATCTCGAGATTCCGGGTCTGGTCCTTCGGACCATCCCGGAATGACAGCAACAATGGGGGAATAAACATGCCATCCATTCTGGGCTCGGGCGAACACCGTTATCGCGTGGTGGAGAACTGGGCGAAGCTGCCCGATGGCTGGAGCCTGACCGACGTCGCTTCCGTCGCGGTCGACAGCCGCGACCGCATCTACGTCTTCAACCGCGGCGCCCACCCGATGGTGGTGCTGGACCGCGAGGGGAATTTCCTCAGGAGTTGGGGCGAAGGGCTGTTCAACCGCGCCCATGGGCTGCACATCGACGCCGACGACAATCTCTATTGCACCGATGACGGCGACCACACCGTGCGCAAGTGCTCGGTCGACGGCAAGGTGCTGCTGACGATCGGCATCCCGAACCGGCCAAAGCCGTATATGAGCGGCGAGCCGTTCCACCGCTGCACCCATACGGCGCTGTCGCCGAAGGGCGAGATCTATGTCTCTGATGGTTACGGCAATGCCTGCGTCCACAAATACACACCCGACGGCAAGCTGTTGAAGAGCTGGGGCGAGCCGGGCTCCGATCCCGGCCAGTTCAACATCGTCCACAACATCGCAACCGACGTGGACGGCTTCGTCTACGTCGCCGACCGCGAAAACCACCGCGTGCAGGTGTTCGACGGCAACGGCAAGTACGAGACCCAGTGGAACAATTTGCACCGGCCCTGCGCGCTGCATTGCTGCGGCGGCAAGCATCCCACCTTCATTGTCGGCGAGCTCGGCCCCGGCATGCCGGTCAACCTCAAGGTACCGAATCTCGGGCCGCGACTCTCCATCGTCGACGCCAAGGGCCAGCGGATCGCCCGGCTCGGCGGTGAGGACGGCCCGGGGATCGAGACCGGCAAATTCCTCGCCCCCCACGGCCTGGCGCTGGATTCCAGAGGCGACATCTATGTCGGCGAGGTCGGCGTCACCAACTGGAAGACCAGCTTTCCGGACACGCCGATGCCGACGGAGGTCGGCGTCGGCCGCTGCCTGCAGAAGCTGGAGAAGGTGTAGGACCGGCCGCGCGGCTCGAGGCTGGCACGCCCGATCACGATGGATTGACCGCCGATGCCTGCCCCTGGAGATGCCTCGAAGGCCCACGGAACCATGGCGATTCGGGGGCGGCATATGCTGGATAAGGCCCGGAACACTCTTCACAATCCCGTCACGCTGCCTGTAGTATGCAGGGCGCATGCTGCTTCGCAGCTAACATGGGAGTCAGGAGCGTTTCTTGAACGCACACGTCTCGCAAGGCGGTTGGCCGGTATTGGTGCTGAACGCGGATTTCCGGCCGCTGAGTTACTACCCGCTGTCTCTCTGGTCGTGGCAGGACGCGATCAAGGCGGTGTTCCTCGACCGCGTCAACATCGTCGAGCATTACGACCGCGCGGTGCACAGCCCGAGCTTCGAGATTCAGCTGCCGAGCGTGGTGTCGCTCAAATCCTTCGTCAAGCCGACCACGCATCCCGCCTTCACCCGGTTCAACGTCTTCCTGCGCGACCGGTTCTGCTGCCAATATTGCCTGGCGCATGACGACCTCACCTTCGATCACATCATCCCGCGCAGCAAGGGCGGCCAGACCACCTGGGAGAACGTCGTCGCGGCCTGCTCGCCGTGCAATCTGCGCAAGGGCAATTTGACGCCGCAGCAGGCGCGGATGTTTCCAAGGCAACACCCGTTCGCACCGACCGTGCATCAACTGCACCGCAACGGGCGCCTGTTCCCGCCGAACTATCTGCACGATAGCTGGCTCGACTATTTGTATTGGGACACCGAGCTCGATCCGTAGAGCCGGGGACGCTGTTATCGCGGGAATCAAATGAGTGCCACGCTTTCCGGCGCTGTGAGTTTCCGATAATTCAATCTGAGATAAGCGGGTACGCCGCGGCCTGGCTTTCCCATGCCCCTTACGAGTTCGATCACGCCCTACGATCCCGAGTGGCCGCAACGGTATGCGGAGGAAGCCGAGCGATTGTCTCCTACCTTCGGATCGGCATTGCAGGAGATCCATCACGTCGGCAGCACAGCCGTGTCGGGATTGGCGGCGAAACCTGAGATCGACATCCTGGCCGTGGTCACATCCGGCAGCGTTCCCGAGGAGTGGACCCGGGCATTTGAAGCGCTTGGCTACCGGCGCGGCGGCGACCTTTCACCAGGCCACCATTTCTTCAAGCGGGATGTCGGCGGCGTCCGCACGCACAAGCTCCACGTTTGCCGCGAAGGCCATCCGGCCATCGCGCGAATGCTGAAATTCCGAGACCATCTTCGCCTGCATCCGGCCGATCGGTTGAGGTATCAGGAATTGAAGCTCGCCCTCGAACGGGAAAATGCCGACGGCATTCACCAGTACCTTGCGGACAAGGCGCCGTTTATCAACTCCCTTCTCGCCGGCCTCGAGTGAGAAGCCCCGGCTCGCGCACCAGGCCGCTTGGTGGCCGGCACGTCTCGGCATCCGCCGCGCCATGTCGGGTTCAACGGCGCTAATCGTGACGGCCGGCCTCCCGGTCCCTCACTTCCCGCCCCTCAACCTATCCGCCATCCGCTCGGCGATCGCGACCGTCGTCAAATGAGTGTTGGCGCGCGGGACTTCCGGCATGATGGAGGCGTCGATGACGCGCAGGCCGGTGCAGCCGATCACGCGGCATTCGGGATCGACCACGGCGCGAGGGTCGTCGGCCGCGCCCATGCGGCAGGTGCCGCTGGCGTGCTGGGCGTCGCTGCACTCAGTGAACAGCCAGTCGTCGAGTTCGGCTTCGCCGAGCGCCTCGTCCATCGAGCGTCCGGTGGCGCCGTATTCGACGCGGTGGGCGATGTCGGTGATGGCGGGCTGCAGGCAGATCTCGCGCAGGCGGCGCACGCCGTCGCGCATACGAATGAGATCGCTGCGATCGGACAGCATACGCTCCTCCACCGCCGGATCGATGGTCGGGTCTGACGTGGTGATGCGGACGTGGCCCTGGCTGAACGCCTGGTAGATCGACACCGCGATGCGGCCGCGCGCGGTGCTGGCCGTCTGATTGACGTCTCGGGCGAGGTTGCCGGCGATCATGATCATGTCGTTCTCACCGGCGCCTTCGAGACCGGAGCTGTAGCGCAGGCAGCAATTGGTGTGCCGGTGCATCAGCGTGCCGACCTGGCCGTGCTCGCGCAGATGCAGCAGCGCATCCATGATCGGATGATCGAGCAGGTTTTCGCCGACCGGCAGATCGGCCAGAACAGGGATGCCCAACCCTTCCAGCAATGCCGCAGGACCGATGCCGGAGCGCTGCAGAATGGCGGGAGAGTGAATGGCACCGGCGCAGAGGATCACCTCATACTTCGCCGTGGGCGCATATGATTTGCCGCCGATGCGCACCCGGACCGCACGGGCGTGGAGCCGGTTGCCTTCGAATTCGATTCCTTCGACCAGGGCATCGCCGACGATCCGCAAATTCTCGCGGCCGCGCGCCGGCTCGAGGTAGCCGTCATTGGTGGAGACGCGGCGCCCGGCCTCGCTGTTGATGGCGTAGGGCGACACACCTGTGCCATCAGGCGCGTTGTGGTCGTCGCACCAGCCATAGCCGAGGCCGAGCGCGGACTGGCGCAGCGCCCGGTCCACGTTTCCCCAATCCGGCACCGGCGCGCGATACACCGGGATCGGGCCGCGATCGCCGTGATAGGCCGCGTCCGGAAAATTCTTGTCGGTCTCCAGTTTGCAGAACCAGGGCAGCATCGCGTCCCAGCCCCATCCCTCACAGCCGCTTCTTTCCCAGCGGTCGAGATCGTCAGGCATCGCGCGGATGGCGATCTGGCCGTTGATCGTGGAACTGCCGCCCATGGCGCGCCCGCGCCACAGCAGGCGCGGCGCCTGCTGCTCGGTTCGCCTCGCCAGGAGCTTGGGCCAGCGGAAATTATCATCGCCGATGGCGCGCATCGGGTTCGGGATCTGGATGTGCTCCGGCGTGTCGGCGGTGCGAAAATCCTGCCCGGCCTCGAGCAGCAGCACGCGATGGGCGGGGTCCTCGCTGAGGCGCGCGGCCAGCGTGGCACCGGCGGAGCCGCCGCCGATGATGATCGTGTCGTACTCCTGGTCAATCATGCACGGTCACCGACAAAGTCATTCCCTCACGTATTTCTGGATGCGCCAGTTCAGCGTGTCGGCGACGAAGATCTCGTCGCGCGGGCTCACAGCGATGTAATGGGCTTCACCATATTTACCGAGCGTTTTGCCCTGCCCTGCGCCTGATATCATCCCCACCACCTTGCCGCTCAGATCGAGCTTCATGATCTGGCCGGTGTGACCGGCTGCCAGCCAGATGTGCTGATCGTCGCCCATGAACAGCCCGCAAGGCGCGCCGGGATGCTGCGAGCAGCGGATGTAATTGCCGTCGGCGTCGAACACCTGGATGCGCTCGTTCCTGCGGTCGGCGATGTAGAGCAGCCCTTGCGCGTCGAACACCAGGGAGTGCGGCAGGTCGAATTCACCGGGCCCCTTGCCGTTGCTGCCCCAGGTCTTGATGAAATTGCCGTCAGGATCGAACTTGATCACGCACGACGTGCCCTTGCCGTGCCCTTGCAGCACGAAGATGTCGCCGGTCGGGCCGACCACCGCCTCGTTCGGTTCGTGGAACAGCCGTAGGTGCCCGAATGGATGCCACTCGCCGGTGTGGCCCTTGACGCCGAGCACCATTTCCAGCCGACCGGACGGATTGAACTTGTAGACCAGGTTCGCGGCAACGTCGGTCGCCCAGATGTTGTCCTGCGCGTCGATCCGCAGGCCGTGCGAGCGTTCGAACATCCCTTCGCCGAACCCGCGGATGAAATGGCCGTCGGGATCGAATTCCATCAGCGGCATCAGCCCGCGATGAATAACGAAGATGTTGCCTTTGGAATTGAAGGCAACGCCCGACGTGCCGCGGAAATTCATGCCCGGCGGCAGCTTGAACGATTCGGCCACAGCGACGTAGGGAAGTGGTGGGAATTCCATTCGCGCCGCCCCGAAACGTTCGTTCGCCAGGTCAGGCCCGCTCAACCCAACGACATATCCAGCGGTGGCGCGACATTATCCGGTAGCGGACAGACATAGGGCGTGCGCGCGGTGCGCTTCTTGAGGTCGGCCTTCGCGGCTGCGATCAGTTCCGGCTCGCCCAGCGCCTGGACGCCGAGCGCGGCCATCGCCTTGGCGGCCTGGACCATGGCCTTGTGGGCATGCGGGCTCTTGCCCTGGGCGACGATCTGCCAGGTGTGAAACGGCGTTCCGATCGCGACCGTGGGAGCGTGAACCTGAACGGTCGGGACCACCCAGCTGACATCGCCGACATCGGTCGAGCCGATCTGCGGATTGCGCTTGGCATCCAGCGGCACGATGAAATCAGCCAGCGGCCGGTCGGTCGGATCCATGCCGATCGAATGATAGACGGAGGCGATGTCCTTGTCGGTCAGGGTTGCGCGGATTTTTGTGGCGAACTCCTTGTCCGCCTCGTCGAAATGCGGGGGGCCGAGGTCCGTCATAATGCGGTGCAGGGTTTGCTCGAGCGGGGTGTTGTCCAGAACATTGGAGACGGCGGAAATGATCCGCATCTCCACGCTTGTTTCGGTCATCAGCGCGGCGCCTTGCGCGATCTTGTGAACGCGCCCCACCAGCGCGTTCATCCCGGGCAGGTCGCGGTCGCGGATCGAATAGCGCACGCGGGCGTGGGCCTGCACCACGTTAGGGGCAATGCCGCCGGTGTCGAGCAGCGCGTAATGCACGCGGGCTTCGCTCGGCATGTGCTCGCGCATGTAGTTGACGCCGACATTCATCAGCTCCACGGCGTCGAGCGCGCTGCGGCCGAGATGCGGCGAGACCGCGGCGTGCGAGGCGCGCCCGGTGAAGATGAAATCGGCGCGGGTGTTGGCGAGCGACGGCGTCACCGCGACTTCCCAGAAACTGTTGGGGTGCCAGGTGATGGCGATGTCGGCATCATCGAAGGCGCCCGAGCGCACCATGAAGGTTTTCGCCGCACCGCCCTCCTCGGCGGGGCAGCCGTAATAGCGCACGCGCCCCGGCGTCTTGCTCGCGGCTAGCCAATCCTTGACGGCGGTGGCGGCGAGCAATGCCGCCGAACCCAGCAAATTGTGGCCGCAGCCATGGCCATGGCCGCCGGTCTCGATGGGGCGATGTTCCGCGACGCCCGCCTCCTGGCTGAGACCGGGCAGCGCATCATATTCGCCAAGGAAGGCGATCACGGGACCGCCCTCGCCCCATTCGCCCATCAGGGCGGTGGGAATATCGGCGACATTCTCGGTGATGCGGAAACCCTGATGGCGCAGTTCGGCCAGATGTTCGGCGGCAGAGCGCGCCTCGGTGTAGCAGACCTCGGGCATCGCCCAGACCCTGTCGGCCAAATCGATGAAGCGCGGCTTGATGACGTCAATGCCCCGCCAGATGTCGCTGCGATTGTCCATGCTACGGTCCCCGATCGTTGTTTGGATGAAATCGTATCAGCTTCGCCTGACCCGGCCTAGCGCCGGGCGGGTGACCTGCCATGCGGCTGGCGAGGCATACATGCGCCAGCGATCTCGCGACGCGATGCGTCCGAGCTTTGGCAGAAACTTCCCGCCCTAAATACAGAGGGCGCAGGGAAGACCGGGTGCGCGCTGCACCCGCGGTCCCGTGTGCGGTTTGCACTAAGTAGGCTGCACACGAGCATACAGGGCAGCGGAGAACACCCGGCCTTCCCTGCGCAATGGCTTTACGGCTT
>NZ_JAFCMA010000042.1:0-54985 GCF_018130125.1 Bradyrhizobium sp. AUGA SZCCT0177
GCAATGGCTTTACGGCTTATGCCGTGCTCTCCCCGGAGACGAGTTCTTGGTTGACTCCGTCACCGCCGGTTCAGCTCACGCTTAGCCGACGGCTTGACGCCAGCAACGGGCGCCAGGACCACACGGTTTTGCCGTACGCTTATCCACGCCGTCGTCGAGGCGTAAACCAGCGTCCACCGCAACCCGTCCAACGTCCGTGACGACGGCCGACGCCCTTCTGAGTAGGACGGGATGGCGATAGATGCGCACTGATTTGGGCCGGTCGACAACAGAAATATTTTGATTTACAGAAATTTTCTTCTTGACACGATTTCTGAAACTCAGAATTGATTTGCCCGTCGGGTTGATTTGTCGCACCTTACCTGCCGTAGCGATATGGCACAGCGCGATGAGCGACATTCGAGTGCGAGTTCTCCGACGTCACGCGCTCATATACCGGCACAGGTGCCGTGCGCTGCGCGTGGTCATGAACTTTCAATGTTCAGCGTAGGCCGGATCATCCGGCATGCGACATCTGATCACAATTTGTGAAGCTCGGTCTCGCCCGAAAGGCGATCGCCCGCAATTCCCGTGGCGAGCGGGCCGTCGGCCCATTTGGCCGCCTCCATCCTCAGCGGATCGAGTTTATCGCAGAACACGCATTTCAGTTCGGCCCTGCCGCTCAAGCCGGAGGTGCGGACCATTCTTTTTCCGCAGCGCAAACACCGCGTCACCCGATCCATCTTCTGACTCCTGTTGCACCCGGTAATTCCGCTGGGGAACTTTCGTTCCAATCGGAGGTTCCCTTCTGAGGGGCGTCAGGAGAGTGCCATGCAAACGGCGATTGACCGTGTGATGAAGACCTACGGGATGATGGTCAATCTCACTTCGGAGCAGGAACGGCAGGCCAGGGACGAAGTCGCCAGATTTTTCGAAAGCAAGCGCTTCGATGAACGCACGCTGGCCGTTGAGGGCCTCAAATATCTGAGAGCCCGTTCCTCAAGGCGACGCGAACGGATCTAGTTCAGGACGGCGTCGAGTAACTCGTCTGGCAGATAGGGTTTCATCAGGAAGCGCGTATCCTGCGGAATGTAAGGTGGGCCGCGTCCGGACACCATCACCACGTTCAAAAGAGGGAACTTACGTTTGGCGTACTGCGCCAGTTCGACGCCGGACATATCGCCCGCGAGATTTATGTCCGTTACCAGGGCTCGCAGTTCAGTGCCGGTCGCAACCAGCACGAGTTCGGCAGCCTCCGCGCTCGCGCACTCGACCACTTCGAGGCCTTGCTCTTTCAGCAGGTCAGCCAAGAACGCCCGCTGCAACGGGTCGTCTTCCACAACAAGAGCAATAAAATTCATCATGGCGGCCTCTTGGATTATCCAATCCCGGAAAGCCGTTATTGTTCAACCGGCCCTCGCTGGCCACCCGACCGGCCGTGATGGTGCTGGCTTAAGGGTTTCCCGATGTATCGCGGTTTTGTTCGACCGCCCTTATCGCCACGTTGGTAAGCCGCATGCGACTGCGTACACCTGCGCGCCAGGCGTCCGCGATGGCGTTTGCGGCCACGGTCTGCGTCTCCCGGAATTCGACGGCCTGGTCGGTGCGAATGAGATAGTCCATCGCGATATTGAGCGCGTCATCCATCACATTGTCGAATTCGCCAAACCGCCAAGGGTACATGGGACGAACCTGAACCGGAGATACCCTCATTCTTGAAGGTCACCACGCGTCGTGCCGGACGCCGGGCTGTCGATTTTCTCCAGCCTTTCGGCGTCGGCGTCGTACTGTTTGGACAAGTCTTTCAGTTTCACGGAGGCCTCAAGGTCGCTGATCGTGAGCGCGAGGCGGCCTGCTCGTCGGGCCTGTTCTCTGAGATCTTCGCTTTGCTTGCTCATCTGAGCTTACCCCGAGAGTCCGGTAACCGACACACGTGTCATTCGTTCCGGGGCGGCCGCATCTTCTGTTTTTGGGGGAGCGAAAAGCGGTACCCAAGGAAACGGCCCCAGTGGGAGGCGGCTAATGGCTGGGGCCGTCATTCCGCATCGGACGCAAATCAGCGGTAATCGCCCGATGGATTGAATCAAGTTGCATCGGAAATGTTGGTTCCACATCACGACGGCTTGTTTTGGTTCTGGGAACACCGCCCGTCCCCCTCCTGTTGATTCGCGGGGCAGCAAGATTGATGCTGCCATGTGGACCTCGCTACTGGCGCTCTCCGCCGCCGCCATTGTCCTCGCGGCAATCGTGGTCGTTGGCCTGTTCCGGCTTGCGGCCTTGAAGCGGCCCGTCGACCTGAAGGCCCCGTCCCAAGCGGTCGAATGGGCCTGCTCGCACGAACTGCAGACACCCAAATAGGTCAGCCGCCCTGCTGGATTCCATCGACCTTCGGGTTCCATTTACCGTGCGGTTTCCCGCGCGCTGTTGCGCCGATGCGACAATTGATTAATCGATCTCATGCTACCTCTCGGACGGCTCGGGCCGCACGTGACGTGCGATTTCTTGGTTTGTGACTCGCAGGGGAGCACCATGGAATGAACCGTTGCTTGCGTTCACTGTCCTGTCTTCTCGCCGCAACCGCGCTCGCGCTGTTCGCACCCGAGGCGACGGCGCGGACCAATCCCAAACAGCAACCCGCCAAGAAAACGCACGATGCGAAGAAGCCGCACGATGCGAAGAAAACGCTCGATGCGAAAAAGGATGCTGGTTCGCAACGCAACGCCGCGGTCGAAAAGCGCCGCCACGCGAAACTTGCGAAGAACGCGAAACATACCGATGCGCAGAAGAAGTCAAAGCGAGTAAAGGACGCCCCTGCTCCCAAGGAAACTGCCAAGGAAACTGTCAAAGAGGCCGCTCCAGCGCTGACCGGCGATCTTGCACTGGTGAAGGAGGCAATCAATCTCGCGCGCAAGGCGAAGACCGACGAGGCGACCGCGACGCGCAACAGGATCGCCGATCCGGCCGCCCAAAAGCTCGTCGAATGGTTCATCCTGCGCCACTCCGAGACCACGGCGAATTTCAGCCGCTATGTCGCCTTCATCGCCGCCAATCCGGAATGGCCGAGCGCGGCGCAGCTGCGCCGGCGGGCGGAAGCGCGGCTGTGGCAGGAGCGCGCCGATGGGGCCAAGCTGCGCGGCTTCACCGGAGAGGCGCCTATCAGCGCCAGGGGCAAACTGGCGCTCGCGCGCGTCAAGCTCAGTGAAGGCGATCGCGACGGCGCGGGCCGGCTGGCGCGCGACGCGTGGCGATCGGACGAATTGTCGGAACGCGTCGAACCCGACGTGCTGGAGCTGTTCGGCGACCTCCTCACCCGCGACGACCACCGCGCGCGCATGAACAAACGCATCGGCGCCAAGGATCTCGCAGGCGCGAAGCGCGCCGCAAAACTCCTTGGCGACGACGACCTGGCGATCGTAAAGGCCTGTGGCGCGGTCAGGGGCAAATCGAACAAGGCCAAGGATGCGCTCGACGACGTCCCGGCCGAGGCGCGCGCCGATCTTGGCTACACGCTGTGCCGGATCCAGTGGATGCTCGCCGAGAAGCGCATTGATGACGCGGCCCGCCTGATGCTGGCGGCGCGGCCCGAGACGATGGCGCTGCAGGACACCGATCAATGGTGGCGCGAGCGGCGTTCGCTCGCCCGCAAGCTGCTCGACGAAGGCAAATTCCTGACCGCCTACCAGGTCATCCAGCCCGCGGCCGCGCCTGCCAACGAGTACTACCGGTCCGATTACCACTTCATGTGCGGCTGGATCGCCCTGCGCTATCTCGATGAACCCATCAGCGCGCGCGAGCATTTCGCCCGCATCGACGAGGGCCAGGCCAATCCCACCGTGCTGTCGCGGGCGAATTACTGGCGCGGGCGCGCCGCCGAAACCCTTGGCAACAACGACATGATGCGCGCAAGCTATGAAGCAGCCGCGCGCTACCCGACGGCCTATTACGGCCAGCTCGCGCACGCAAAACTTGGCCGCGACAAGATCGAATTGCGCCCGCCCTCACCAGCTCTCGCGGCGGCCGACGCTTCGAGCATCGACGAACGCGTTCGCGCCGCCGACATGCTGTACGAAATCGGCGAGCGCGACGTCGTGCTCTATTTCGTTACCGATCTCGGCGAACAGAGCTCCGACGTCACCCTGCTCGAAGCGCTCGGCGAACTCACCGGCCGCCGCAACGATGCCCGCGCGATGCTGCAGATCGGAAAACCCTCGCTCGGCCGCGGGCTGGCGCTCGACCATTACGCGTTCCCGACCATCGGAATTCCGCCGCACAAGCAGATCGCGCCCGAGATCGAGCACAGCATGATCTATTCGGTGGCGCGCACCGAGAGCGCGTTCGACCAGCGCGACAAGTCTCACGCCAATGCGGTCGGGTTGATGCAGATCACCCCGGAGGCCGGACGCGATACCGCCAAGCGCTTTGGCGTCAAGTATGATTGGGACCGGATGGTTTCCGATCCCGTCTACAACACGCAAATGGGCGCCGGCGAACTCAGCGCGCTGCTCAGCGAGTACAAGGGTTCCCACATCATGACCTTCGCCGGCTACAACGCCGGCCGCGGCCGGGTGCGGGACTGGCTCAAGGCGTATGGCGATCCGCGCGACCCCAAGGTCGATCCGGTCGACTGGGTCGAGCGCATTCCGTTCTCCGAGACGCGAAACTATGTCCAGCGCGTGATCGAGAATCTGGCGGTCTACCGCGTCCGCTTCGACAGCGGCACGGCGATGGCGGCGAAGACCGGCGAGCGCGTCGTGACGCAGGAGACCAATGCGGCACCGTCAGCAGTGGCGGCGACACCGGCGCAATGAGCTTCCGTCGTCCCGGCGAACGCCGGGACCCATACGCCGCGGCTGGTGTTGTTGGAAAAGAAAGTTAACGGCCAGCGCGCACAACAATTGCAGCCGGTGGCTATGGGTCCCGGCGTTCGCCGGGACGACGACGGTGTTCAATCCACCTTCACATTCGCGGCCTTGATCATCGGCCACCATTTTTCGATTTCCGCCTGCTGCCAGGCGCCGAGCGCTTCGGGCGTCAGCTTGTCCTTCGGCGTCATTTGCAGGCCGAGGTTTTCGAGCTGCTTGCGCACCGCCGGATCGTTCAATGCCTCGACGGCGGCGGCATTCAGCCTGGTGACGATTTCCTTCGGCGTACCCTTCGGTACCCACAAGCCCGACCACAGCGTCATGTGAAATCCGCCCAGGCCCGCCTCTTCGGCGGTCGGGATGTCGGAGGCGGATTCCGAGCGCTTGGTATCGGTGACGGCGTAGCCGCGAATGTTTCCGGCGCGCACCTGGTTGATCGAATTGGAGAGCTGATCGACGATCATATCGATCTGACCGGCGACGAGATCGTTCATGGCAGGCCCGGTGCCGCGATACGGCACATATTGCAGCTTGATGCCGGTGACGTTCTCGAAATAGAGCCCGGCGATGTGACTGCCCGATCCGGCGCCGGCGGTGCCGGTCGCCGCCGGCTCAGGCCTCACCTTGAGCCACGCCAGCAATTCGCTCAGCGATTTCGCGGGCACCGCATTCTTGCTGACGACGATCATGGTGTTGCTCGGCAGCAGCACGACCGGTTCAAGATCGGTGACGAGGTCGTAGCCTAGCTTGTAGATTGCGCCGTTGGCCACGTGGGTGCCGAGATGGCCGAAGCTGATGGTGTAGCCGTCAGGGGCTGACCGTACCGCGCGGCCGACGCCGATCGAGCCGCCGGCGCCGGTGACGTTCTCGATCTGGACGACCTCGCCCAGCGTCGCCTTCATGCGCTCGGCCAGGATTCTCGCCATCACGTCCGACGGGCCGCCGGCGGAGAACGGCACGATGATGGTGATGGGACGCGAGGGGAAATTTTGCGCGACCGCGGTGCCGCCGAACGCCAACACCGCAAGCGCCGCCAGAAATAATCTTCGCATGACAAGGCTCCATCAAAATGGCGCCGCGCGACAATCAGAATTGCGCGTAGTCGATCGGCTGATGACGATCGAGCGTGCGCGTGACCGGCGGCAACGGATACTTAAGCCCTGTCGCGCAATTGAACAGCATCACACGATCATTTTTCGTGACGCGGCCATCGGCAAGGCTTTGCTTGTACGCAGCATAGGTCGCAGCGCCCTCCGGACACAACAAAAAGCCTTCCTCGCGCGCGACTTCGCCCAGCGCAGCAGAAATCTTCTCGTCATCGACCGCAATGGCGAAACCCTTGCTCTCGCGGACCGCGCGCAGGATCAGAAAATCTCCGACCGCCTGCGGCACGCGAATACCCGATGCAATCGTGTGGGCGTCCTCCCAGCGCGGCGCGTGCTCGGTGCCGTTCTCGAAGGCGCGGACCATCGGCGCGCAGCCCGACGCCTGCACCGCCACCATCCGCGGACGTTTTGAGCCGATGAAGCCGATGGCCTCGAGTTCGGCAAACGCCTTCCACATCCCGATCAGGCCGGTGCCGCCGCCGGTCGGATAGAAGATCACGTCGGGCACTTCCCAGCCGAGCTGTTCGGCGAGCTCCAGCCCCATCGTCTTCTTGCCTTCGATCCGGTACGGCTCCTTCAGGGTCGAAGTGTCGAACCAGCCCGCCTTTGTCTTGCCTTCGCCGACGATCTTGCCGCAGTCGTCAATCAGGCCGTTCACCCGATAGACCGTGGCGCCCTGCAGCTCGATCTCGCTGACATTCACCTCCGGCGTATCGGCCGGGCAGAAGATCGTGGTCTTGATGCCGCAGGAGGTGGCGTAGGCGGCGAGCGCAGCACCCGCATTGCCGTTGGTCGGCATCGCCATGTGCTTGATGCCGAGCGCCTTGCCCATCGACACCGCCATCACAAGGCCACGGGCCTTGAACGAACCAGTGGGAAGACGGCCCTCGTCCTTGACGATGATCTCGCCGCCGCCGAGCTTTTTGCCGAGCTTCGGCAGCCGGATCAGCGGCGTCGTGACCTCGCCGAGGCTGACGATATCGCTGACCTTGCGCACCGGCAGCATCTCGCGGTAGCGCCACATGTCCGCCGGCCGCTGCGCCAGCGCGTCCTTGGTCAGCGCTTTCTTCACGCCGGCGAGGTCGTAGCGCACCAGCAGCGGCTTGTTGGCTTTCGAGAGATTGTGGATCTGGTCGGCGGGATAATGATCGCCTTCCATCGCACATTCGAGATGGGTCACGAACGTCGGACGTTCGATGGTCAGGTTGTCGTTATCTTTCACGGATTGATCTCTCGTTTGTTGTTGGACGCGACCGGAAAGATCGTGCCTTACATGTTCAGCACGCGGCCATAGGCGTCCAGCACCGCTTCCTTCATCATTTCAGACAGCGTCGGATGCGGGAAGATCGTGTGCATCAGCTCTTCTTCCGTCGTCTCCAGGTTCATCGCCACGACGTAGCCCTGGATCAGTTCGGTGACCTCGGCGCCGATCATGTGGGCGCCGAGCAATTGTCCGCTCTTCTTGTCGAAGATCACCTTGACCAGGCCCTGGTCCTCGCCGAGCGCGATCGCCTTGCCGTTGCCGACGAACGGAAAACGCCCGACGCGGATCTCGCGGCCGCTCTCTTTCGCCTTCGCTTCGGTGAGGCCGACGGAGGCGACCTGCGGGTGGCAATAGGTGCAGCCGGGAATGAGGTTCTTGTCCATCGCGTGCGGATGCAAGCCCTTGATCGCCTCGATGCAGACCACGCCCTCATGCTCGGCCTTGTGCGCCAGCATCGGGGGGCCTGCGACATCGCCGATGGCGTAGATGCCGGGCACGTTGGTCTTGCCATAGCCGTCGATCACCATGCAGCCGCGATCGGTTTTGACGCCGAGTTTTTCCAGACCGAGGTTTTCGATATTGCCGACGACGCCGACGGCTGAGATCACCCGGTCGACCTCGACCGTCTGCGTCTTGCCCTTGCCGTCGTCGATGGTGGCGATGACGCTGTCGCTCTTCTTCTCGAGTTTTGTGACTTTGGTATTGGTGAGGAGCTTGATGCCCTGCTTCTCGAACGCCTTGTGGGCGAACTTCGATATTTCGGCGTCTTCCACCGGCAGGATCTGCGGCAGCACTTCGACAACCGTTACTTCGGAACCCATGGTGCGGAAGAACGAAGCGAATTCCATTCCGATCGCGCCGGAGCCGACGACAAGAAGCGACTTCGGCATCTTGTCCGGCACCATCGCCTCGAAATAGGTCCACACCAGTTTCTTGTCGGGCTCCAGCCCCGGCAGCACGCGCGGCCGCGCGCCGGTCGCAAGGATGATGTGCTTGGCCTGATAAGCGCCCTCACCCAAGGTACCCTTCGGCGCCTCGACCGCGGATTTCTTCACCGTGACCTTGCCCGGCGCATCGATCGAGGCTTCGCCCCAGATGATCTGCACCTTGTTCTTCTTCATCAGGAAGCCGACGCCGTCATTGAGGCGCTTCGAGACGCCGCGCGAGCGCTGCACCACGGCCTTCGGGTCGTAGGAGACTTTCTCCGCCGACAGCCCGTAATCCTTGGCGTGCTGCATGTAGTGGTAGATTTCCGCCGAGCGTAGGAGCGCCTTGGTCGGGATGCAGCCCCAGTTCAGGCAGATGCCGCCGAGATAGGATTTCTCCACGATCGCGGTCTTGAAGCCGAGCTGCGCCGCGCGGATCGCCGTGACGTAACCGCCGGGGCCGGAGCCGATGATGATGACGTCGAAGGAAGTGTCGGCCATGCGCTCATTCTCATCATTCAACCGGACTATTGGCTTCCGTCATTGCGAGGAGCACTTGCGACGAAGCAATCCATGTTTCCGGTGGTGAAATGGATTGCTTTGCTGCGCTCGCAATGACGGGTTCACACCATCATCATGACGGGGTTTTCGATCAGCATCTTGAAGGCGCCGATCAGTTCGGCGCCGAGCGCGCCGTCGACGGCGCGGTGATCGCAGGACAGCGTCACGCTCATGATGTGGGCGGCTTCGATCTTGCCGGCCCGCACCACCGCGCGCTCCTCGCTGGTGCCGACCGCTAGGATGGTCGCGTGCGGCGGGTTGATCACGGCGGTGAAATCCTTGATGCCGAACATGCCGAGGTTGGAGACGGCCGTGGTGCCGCCCTGGTATTCGTCGGGCTTCAGCTTGCGCGAGCGGGCGCGCGCGGCGAAATCCTTCATCTCGGCCGAGATGGTCGAGAGCGATTTGGTTTCGGCCTTGCGGATGATCGGCGTGATCAGGCCGCCCGGCATCGCCACGGCAACGCCGATGTCGGAATGTTTGTGCTTGAGCATGCCGCTTTCGGTCCAGCTGACGTTGCAATTCGGAATCCGCTGCAGCGCGATCGCCATCGCCTTGATGACGAAGTCGTTGACCGAGAGCTTGTAGAGCGGCTTCTTCTCCTTGTCCTTCGGCGCGGCGGCATTGATCTCCTCGCGCGCGGCGAGAAGCTTGCCGATGTCGCAGTCCATCGTCAGGTAGAAATGCGGCACGGTCTGCACCGACGCCGTCAGGCGCTGCGCGATGGTGCGGCGCATGCCGTCATGCGGCACGACTTCGTAGGAGCCCTCCTCGAACAGCGCGAGGATCTGCTTGTCCGACATCGACGGCGCGACCGAGGGTCCGGCGGTGGGAGCCGCGGCCGGCGCCTTGAGGCCCTTGCCGGATTTGGCGTCCGCGACGTCGCGCGCCACGATGCGGCCATGCGGGCCTGAGCCGTTGATGCGTCCGAGTTCGATGCCGGCTTCCTTGGCGAGGCGCCGGGCAAGCGGTGACGAAAACACGCGGGCGTGGCCATTGGCTTGAGGAGTTGCGGCTTGCGGGGCGGAAGCCGCCGCCTGCGGCGCGGCAGCCTGCGTCGGCCCGGTTGCTGCGGGCTTTGCCGCGGGCGCGGCGGCAGGCGCCGGTGCGGCTGCGGCAGGTGCAGCAGCGGGTGCAGGTGCAGCTTTTGCAGCCGGCGCAGGCGCAGCTCCGGCCGCCTTCACGTCCTCGCCATCGCCGGCCAGGACCGCGATGACATCGTTGACCGGAACGTCCTGCGTGCCTTCAGGCACCAGGATTTTGGCGATCGTGCCCTCATCGACGGCTTCGACTTCCATCGTCGCCTTGTCGGTCTCGATCTCAGCGATCACGTCGCCGGACTTGACCTTGTCGCCCTCTTTCTTGAGCCACTTGGCAAGGTTGCCCTTTTCCATCGTCGGCGACAGCGCGGGCATCAAAATGTTGATCGGCATTGTCAGTGACCCTGTTGCGACCGCAGCGTGGTGTTACCCACGTCAGTCGGCCGATTTATCTCGGCTTCGAACATTTCGACGATACGCGCCAGCGCCTCGTCCTCGGTGTGGCCGCTTTCGCGCGAATAGGCCCTCGCCGCATGGCGCGCGATGTCGACCAGCAGCAGGCCCCACATGTCCGGCTCCTCGAACGCCCGCTGGAACGCGATCGAGAGCCCGCCATCGACCACGAAGGCGCGCAGCACTTCGATCGCGTCGTCGCGACCGATGACGTCTGGCGGTAAGGGTTGCTCCTTGGGACCGGCCATCGGAGTCTACCGGTATGAAACGGCTTTGGCGGCGGCGACCACCTCGGCGACATTGGGCAATGCGAGCTTTTCCAAATTCGCCGCATAGGGCATCGGCACGTCCTTGCCCGACACCCGCGCCACCGGCGCATCCAGATAGTCGAAGGCGTGCTCCATGATGCGGGCGGCGATCTCGGCGCCGACACCGCTCTGCTGCCAACCCTCCTCCACCGTGACCGCGCGGCCGGTCTTCTTGACCGAGGCGATGATCGTGTCGGTGTCCATCGGGCGCAGTGTGCGCAGGTCGATCACCTCGGCCTCGATGCCTTCTTTTGCCAACTCGTCGGCGGCCTTGAGCGCGTAGCTCATGCCGTTCGACCAGGAGATCAGCGTGACGTGGCCGCCGGAGCGGACGATGCGCGCCTTGCCGATCGGGATCACGTAGTCGTCAAGTTTCGGGACTTCGCCGGTGTGGCCGTACAGCATCTCGTTTTCGAGGAAGATCACCGGGTTGGGATCGCGGATCGCGGCTTTCAGCAAGCCCTTGTAGTCAGCGGCCGAGAACGGCGCGACCACTTTCAATCCCGGGATCTGCGAGTACCAGGCCGAGTAATCCTGGCTGTGCTGGGCGGCGACGCGGGACGCGGCGCCGTTGGGGCCGCGGAACACGATCGAGCAGCCCATCTGGCCGCCGGACATGTACAGCGTCTTGGCCGCCGAGTTGATGATCTGGTCGATCGCCTGCATCGCGAAATTGAACGTCATGAACTCGACGATCGGCTTCAGGCCGGACATCGCGGCGCCGACGCCGACGCCGGCAAAACCATGCTCGGTGATCGGCGTATCGATCACGCGCTTGGCGCCGAATTCCTGCAGCAGGCCCTGCGTCACCTTGTAGGCGCCCTGATATTCGGCGACCTCTTCGCCCATGATGAACACGTCGGGGTCGCGCCGCATCTCTTCGGCCATGGCGTCGCGCAGCGCTTCGCGGATGGTCTGGGAGATCATCTCGGTGCCCTCAGGCACTTCCGGATCGGGCTCGGCCACGGCAGCGGGTGCAGCGGTCGCCTTCGGCGCCGAGATCATCGGCTTGCCTTCGCCGACCGGCGAACGGGACTCCTCGACTTCCTTGGCGACATTGAGCGCGGGAGCTGGTGCTGCGGCCTTGCCGAGATCGGCGGCGCTTTCGCCGTCAGCCAAAATGGTCGCGATCGGCGTGTTGACCGCGACGTCGTTGGTGCCTTCCGGGATCAATATCCTGCCGAGCGTACCCTCATCGGTCGCCTCGACTTCCATTGTCGCCTTGTCGGTTTCGATCTCGGCGATGACATCGCCCGACTTGATCGTCTCGCCTTCCTTCTTCAGCCATTTGGCAAGGTTGCCCTTCTCCATGGTTGGCGAAAGCGCAGGCATCAATACTTGAATGGGCATATCAGCTCCCGGGATCACTCTTTAGTTTTGTTCTGCGCTACTTTGGCGGACGCGTATCAACGATAGACGTCGGTCCAGAGCTCGGACGCATCGGGCTCGGGATCGTGCTGGGCGAAATCCGCCGACTCATTGACGATCTCGCGCACTTCGGCGTCGATGGCCTTCAATTCCTGCTCGGTGACCTTGGCCGCCAGCAAGCGATTGCGCACCTGCTCGATCGGATCCTGGTCGTGGCGGACCTTTTCGACCTCCTCGCGGGTCCGGTACTTCGCCGGATCCGACATCGAATGGCCGCGGTAGCGATAGGTCTGCATTTCCAGGATGAACGGCCCCTTGCCGGCGCGGCAATGGGCCACCGCCTTGTCGCCGGCGGCCTTCACCGCACGCACGTCCATGCCATCGACCTGTTCGCCGGGGATGTTGAAGGAAATGCCGCGCTTGGAGAAATCGGTCTGGGCGGACGAGCGCGTCACCGACGTGCCCATGGCGTAGCGGTTGTTCTCGATGATGTAGATCACCGGCAGCTTCCACAGCTCCGCCATGTTGAAGCTCTCATAGACCTGCCCCTGGTTGGAGGCGCCGTCGCCGAAATAAGCGAGGCTGACGAAATCATTGCCGCGGTAGCGGTTGGCGAAGGCCAAACCCGTTCCGAGCGAAACCTGGGCGCCGACGATGCCGTGGCCGCCGTAGAAATTCTGCTCCTTGCTGAACATGTGCATGGAGCCGCCCTTGCCCTTGGAATAGCCGCCCTGGCGTCCGGTCAGTTCGGCCATCACGCCCTTGGCTTCCATCCCGCAGGCCAGCATATGCCCGTGGTCGCGGTATCCGGTTATGACCTGATCGCCCTTTTTCAGGGCCATCTGCATGCCGACCACGATGGCTTCCTGGCCGATATAGAGATGGCAGAAGCCGCCGATCGCGCCCATGCCGTAGAGCTGGCCGGCCTTTTCCTCGAAACGGCGGATCAGCAGCATGTCCCGCAGGGCTGCCAGTTCCTGTGCCTTGGTGAATTCCGGCGGGGCGCCGAAGCCCTTCTGTTGACCCTTCTCTTTCCCATTTTCCTGCCCTGCTTCCTTGGTGACGGTTTTTTTGGGTACGGCCATGGCAATTCCGGATGAGAGAGAAGATCAGCCTCTCTAACCCAACTCAAACCGCCGTGAAAGGATTGCGTGCGCTGGAGAAAATATTGCTATGCCGCAGTGCAACGCGGCGCGACATTTTTGTAATCGATATCGCGAGATTTTGAAATTTGCGGAATCCGGACGGCCGTCATCCCGGTGTAACAGTCGGGACGCGCGAGCGGCTGAAAGCTAGTTCGGCTTGAGGACCTTGATCAGGTCGCGAGGGTTGGCGTAGTCGAGCTGGAAGCGTGCGCGCTCGTCCAGCATGTCGGGGTCGACCCGGTCTGAGCGGAGCAGCGAAACGCGCTGCTCGCCCTGGGCCCGTTCCCGCTTCAGCCGCGCCAGTTCGGACGTCAGCGCGATGATCTCCTGATCGAGCTCTTGCCGCGCGTTCAGCCCGTATTTGCCGGTATAGGCGTTGACGCCGAAATAGCCGACCATCAGCGCCGCCATTGTGTAGAGGGCGAGCCCGGTCAGTATCGATTTCAGTCGGGTGCGGGAGACCATGACGCAAGATGCGACGGTCAGGTTAATGGAATCCTAAGATGGCGAACACGGGGCACAAATCATGCCCCCGTCATTGCCTGCGACAAACGCGCAGCGTTTGCGCAAGGGAGCGACAGCGACGAAGCAATCCATTCTTCCTTTTTGGGGATATGGATTGCTTCGCTTCGCTCGCAATGACGCTGAGGGTACCGCTTAGCGGTTCTGCTTTTCGATAAAGGCCGCGAATGCATCGATATACTGCTGCAGCGTCTTCTGCAGCGTTTCCTTGGTGAGGGCGCCCTTGTCGTCGAAGGCGTCGCCGACGCCATTCAGGTAGATCTCGGGCTGGCCCAGAATCGGACCGGTGATGCCCGGCAGGATGTTCTGCAGATGCTTGGCCGCGCTGACGCCGCCGAGCGCTCCCGGGGAGTTGCTGACAATGCCGACGGGCTTGCCGATGAACGAGCTCTTGCCATAGGGGCGCGAGCCGACGTCGATGGCGTTCTTCAGGACGCCGGGGATAGAACGGTTATATTCCGGCGTCACGAACAGCACGCCGTTCGACTTCTGCAGTTTTTCGCGGAACGCGAGCCAATCGGCCGGCGGGGCGGCTTCCAGATCCTGGTTGAAGAAGGAAATCCCCTCCAGCGTCGTGACGTCGAGCTTCAGCGAAGCCGGCGCGAGCTTGGCCAGGGCATTGGCGATCTTGAGAGAAAAGCTCTCCTTGCGGAGCGAGCCGACGATGGTGACGATGCTGTGAGCCATTGGAATTCCCTTTTGAAGCTGAAGCGCCGGCGCTCACTTACGCCACATCGACACAAGGATGCAAGTGCATGAAATGCGCAATTTCGGAAACGCATCGTTCGCGTAATTGAGGCTAAGTAAAACAGGCCGCCCATACGGACGGCCTGTTTGTCTCTTTGCTGGCGGGAGCCTTATCAGCCCTTGTTCGGATCAGCCCTTGCTCGGATTGATCAGGAATTTCTCGCCGGTGGCGCGCTTGTTGTAGACGTCGATGTTGGCAAGATCGAGCGTCTCCTGCAACGACACCACCTTGGTGTAGTGGCTCGCAAACGTGGTCTTGAGTTCGGAGGCTACGCGCTGGCGCAATTTGCCGATGTCGGCCGGGCCGATCTTTTGCAGGAACGGCGTGAGCAGCCAGCCGCCGACCGCCCAGGTCAAGCCGAACGCGCGGCTCAACTCAGTCGGAGCGGTGTTGAGGCTGCCGTAGATATAGACCTGCTTAAACACATTCGAGCCGTAGCGGCTGTATTCCTTGGCGGTCTTGTTGGCCGCCGCCTCCATGCAAGTGAGGATCTGGCCCGCAAGCTTGCCGCCGCCGATGGCATCGAACGCGATCGTGGCGCCGGTTTCCACCAACGCGTTGGTGAGATCGTCCATGAAGCCGTCGGCGGTGGAATCGACGACATATTTGGCGCCGATCTTGTGCAGGATATCGGCCTGCTCCTTGCTGCGCACGATGTTGACGAGGCCGATGCCGTCCTTGATGCAGATCTTGTTGAGCATCTGGCCGAGATTCGACGCGGCTGCCGTATGCACCAGTGCCTTGTGATTTTCGCGCCGCATGGTCTCGGTCATGCCGAGCGCGGTCAGCGGATTGACGAACCAGGACGCGCCGTCGGCAGCGGTGGTGCCGGCGGGCAGCTCCATCACGTCCCTCACCTTCATGGTGCGGAATTGCGAATACATCGCGCCGCCGATGATCGAGACCGTCTTGCCCATCAGCGCCTTGGCGGCATCGGATGATCCGCCCCGGATCACGGTGCCGGCGCCCTCATTGCCGACTGGCAGCGACTGATCGAGCCGCGCGCCCATCATCCGCATCACCGCTTCCGGCATCTTCGCCGTGACGACGGGCTGGTCCTTGGTGCCCGAGACCTTGGCCGTCGACATGTCGGCGGGGCCGATCAGAAGCCCGAGGTCGGACGGATTGATCGGCGAGGCCTCGACGCGAACCACGACTTCATCGTCGGCCGGTTCTGGAGTCGGGACGCTGGCCAGCGATAGCTCGAGTTCGCCGCTCTTCTTCAATAGCGAACGCAGTTGCAGCCCGGTCTTGCCGTCACTCATGCTTACTTCCTCCCTGCCGGCGGTTCAGCAACCTGTTGCCGATCCGCGCTTTGTGTCAGCGATATGGTCGCGGCCAGCGGTGATGTCCACCGGTATCAGCAATTTCAATCAAATTGCGCGGCGAAGGTAGACCCGAACCAGGGTCGGCCGGCGCGTTGCACTCCGGCAACAGTTCCCGGAAACCGTGCTTCAACAGCCGTTTCCGCCCTTGCACGCCCACATTGTGAGCCGAAACATTAGCGGTGTCGCGTGCTTAGCTGTGAACTGACTCGAGCCTTGGAGGCTGGAATCATGAACCCGCGTCGGCTTGCCACCGAAATGTGGCCCACGCTCGTTTTCACGGGCGGACTTGTGGTGTGGTTTGCCGTCGTCGGTTTGACCGGCACCGAGAAGGTCAACGCGGTGCGCGTTGTGGACCGCCTCGCGCCATCTCTTGCCGCCAACGCCGCCCTGGTGGCCGCACCGCGGGCATCCGCGATGGGCCATCCAGCCGTTACGACAGGCAATCCGATCATCAAGAGTGCTGACGTGGCAAAGGCCGCCGAACTTCTGGCGGAGGTGGCGATCGACGCCCCAGTTGCCCCGGAGAAGAAGCAAACCATCGTCGTAGCGGCGCTGGGCGATCCCGCGGAAATTCTGTCGCCGATAGCCCCAACCGTCCAGGGGTCAACCGCAAGCACAGCTAATCCGGAAGTGGCCGTCGCCGCCACAGCCGCCCCGGACAAGCAGCAAACCATCGTCGTAGCCGCGCTGAGCGATCCGGCGGAAATTCTGCCGCCGGTAGTCCCGACCGTCCAGGGGCCAACCGCAAGCACGGCCAACCCGGAAGTGGCCGTCGCAGCCACAGCCGCCCCGGACAAGCAGCAAACCATCGTCGTGGCCGCGCTGAGCGATCCGGCGGAAATTCTGTCGCTGGAAATCCCGACCATCCCGGCGCCAACCGCAGGCACGGCCGCCGCCGCAACAACGCCCGGCCGCGTCGAGCTTGTCGGCGAATGCCAGGTGGCAGAGGCCTGCATCGACCAATTTCTGTGGGCGCTTTACCAGCGGACGCCCAAGGAGGACACCACCAAGGAGCGTGAGCTCAGGAAAGTGACGATCAAGAGGAAGGGCAAACTGGTGACTGTCACCAGAAGCTTTACCAAGCTCGTCGACAACGATTTCACCTGGAAGGATCCCAAGGCGGCGGAACGAGTCGGCATGCCGATGATGGACTACGTGATCGGCGGCATGGATCGCAGCTTCAAGACGAAGCTGTTTCATACGCTTTACGCCGCCGAGGCCGCCGGACTGAAACCCGGTATCACCAGCGCCTTCCGCGACGACTACCGTCAATCGATCGCAAGCGGCCTGAAGGCGGCAGCCAACCGGTCGTTTCACGGCGGCAGTCTCCGCGGCGGCTATGGCCGCGGGCTTGCCGCCGATATCGTAAGCGTCAATGGCGTCAATCGCGCGCAGCGATGGGCGTCAACCGAAACGCTGTGGAAATGGGTCGATGCGAACGGCAAACAGTTCGGGATCGGCCGACCGTATCTCGCCTTCGACCCACCGCATGTCGGCCCGATCGACGGCCCGGAATATGCGTCCCGCCGCGGCGGAACGAAGGTAGCGGCCGCCAATGTGAAGAAGCGGCAGAAAATCGTTCAAGCCAAGTCCGGCACAGCGAAGCGCCAGGTCGCCGCGAAACCGCCGAGCAGCAAGCCGGCCAGCCGGCTTGCTGCAGCACGCTAGCGCGTGATGGTTTTGGCTAAATCAGCGTAGCCGTCGTCATCCTGAGGTGCGAGCGCAGCAAGCCTCGAAGGATGGGCCACGGGCCGTATTCATCCTTCGAGGCGCGCAAGAGCGCGCACCTCAGGATGACGGAGATAGTTTGCCCTACCCTTACGCCAGCGCCTTCAGCGCCGCCCGCCCTGCGTATTTCGCCTGTGCGCCCAACTGCTGCTCGATGCGCAGCAACTGGTTGTACTTGGCGGTGCGGTCGGAGCGCGCCAAGGATCCGGTTTTGATCTGGCCGCAATTGGTGGCGACCGCGAGGTCGGCGATGGTGGAATCCTCGGTCTCGCCGGAACGGTGCGACATGACAGAGGTGTAGCCGTATTTGTGAGCCAGTTCGACGGCGGAAAGCGTCTCGGTCAGCGTGCCGATCTGGTTGACCTTGATCAGGATCGAATTGGCGCGGCCGTTCTTGATGCCGTCGGCGAGCCTTGTGACGTTGGTGACGAACAGATCGTCGCCGACCAGCTGGCACTTCTTGCCGACGAGGTCGGTCAATTCCTTCCAGCCGTCCATGTCGTCTTCCGACATGCCGTCCTCGATCGTGACGATCGGATAGCGCGCGACGAGATCGGCGAGGTATTTCGCCTGCTCGGAGCGCGAACGGGTCTTGTTCTCGCCGCCATAGACGTAATTGCCGTCCTTGAAGAACTCGGTCGCGGCGCAATCGAGGCCGAGCATGACGTCACTGCCCGCGCTGTAGCCGGCCTTGCCGATCGCGCTGACGACGAATTCGAGCGCGGCATCCGCCGACGGCAGGTTGGGCGCGAAACCGCCCTCGTCACCGACATTGGTGTTGTGGCCGGCCTTCTTCAGTTCGCCCTTCAGCGTGTGGAAGATTTCAGCGCCGCAGCGCAGCGCCTCGGCGAAGGTTGCCGCACCCACCGGCAGGATCATGAATTCCTGGAAGTCGATCGGGTTGTCGGCGTGCACGCCGCCATTGATGATGTTCATCATCGGCACCGGCAGAGTGCGCGCCGAGGTGCCGCCGACATAGCGATAGAGCGGCATGTCGAAGGATTCCGCGGCCGCCTTGGCGCAGGCCAGGGAAACGCCGAGGATGGCGTTGGCACCCAGCCGGCTCTTGTTGGGCGTACCATCGAGATCGATCATGATCTGGTCGATCTGGACCTGTTCCTCGACCGGACGGTCGGCGAGCGCCTCGAAGATTTCGCCGTTGATGGCCTCGACCGCCTTCTGCACACCCTTGCCGAGATAGCGCTTCTTGTCGCCGTCCCGCAGTTCCACCGCCTCATGAGCGCCGGTGGAGGCGCCTGAGGGCACCGCGGCACGGCCGATCGAGCCGTCTTCCAGCACCACATCGACCTCAACGGTGGGATTGCCACGGCTATCGAGGATTTCGCGGCCGATGATGTCGATGATGGCGGTCATGTCTTGCACTTTCCTGGATGGTTCCGGGGCTGGATTTGGGCGCGTCTTACACGGCGCGCAAGCAAATGTGAACGCTTAGTCTGCGTGTTCGCCTGACGGGGCAATGTGGTAAGACTATGCTGTTTCGAGGTTGATCTTCGCGTCCAAACCTTCTCGTTCAAGAACCGGGGTAACGCAATGAATCGCCGCCAGTTTCTCAAGACTTCCGCTGCCGGAATTTTAGCCACGCCTGCGCTTGCGCGCTTTGCGGATGCCCAGGAGAGCCCGTTCCGGGTCAAATATTATCCGGTCGCCGCCGGCATGGGCTCGCGCGACGTCACGCCGGCGCCCGATGGCACGATGTGGTTCTGCGGCCAGCGCAACGGCACGCTGGGGCGGCTCGATCCGCGCGACGGGTCGTACAAGCTGGTCGACCTCGGCAAGGGCGCCGCTCCCCATGGCGTCATCATCGGCCCCGATGGCGCGCCCTGGGTCACCGAAGGCGGGCAGAACGCGATCGCCCGCGTCGATCCTAGCGATCACAAGGTGACGCTGTTTCGCCTGCCCGAGAACGAAGCCTATGCCAACCTCAACACCGCCGTGTTCGACAAGAAGGGCATCTACTGGTTCACCGGCCAGTCCGGCATCTATGGCCGGCTCGACCCGAAATCGGGCGACATGACGGTCTTCAAGTCGCCGCGCGGCCGCGGCACTTACGGCATGACCATCACACCGAAGGGCGACATCTGGTACGCCTCGCTCGCCGGCAATCACATCGCGAAGATCGATCCGGCGACCGGCAATGCCACCGTGGTGGACCCGCCGACGCCCAATCAGGGCGCGCGCCGGGTGTGGTCGGATTCGAAGGGCCGGATCTGGGTCAGCGAATGGAACAGCGGCAACGTGTCGATGCACGATCCTTCTGATGGCTCCTGGAAGGCCTGGAAGCTGCCCGGCGACAATCCGCGCACCTATGCGGTCTATGTCGACGACAAGGACAAGGTCTGGCTCACCGATTTCGGCGCCAACGCGATCGTGCGCTTCGATCCCGTGACAGAGAAGTTCAACGCGTTCCCGAGCGACAAGGCCGGCGCGAATGTGCGGCAGCTCGACGGCAAGCCCGGCGAGACCTGGGGCGGCGAGTCCGGCACCAACCGCCTGGTCGTGATCCAGACGGTCGCGCCTGCGTGAAATGGTTCGCGTCCCTGTTGCTGCTGCCGATGCTTGCTGCTGCCCCCGCCTCGGCGGACGAAAACGGCGCGCGGCTGTTTGCGCCATGCCGGGCCTGCCACAGCCTTGATCCCACCGAGCGCGGCCTGCCCGGCCCCAATCTTGCCGGCGTGGCCGGACGTGTGGTCGCCGGCGATCCAGCGTTCGACTACTCGCCGGTGCTGCGCAAGGCGCGCGATGATGGCTTGCGCTGGGACATGCCGCGTCTGGAAAGCTTCCTGGCCGATCCCGCCGAGATGTTTCCGGGGCTGTGGATGTCGATGCGCGGGATCGAGGATACCGCCGAGCGAAAGGCGCTGGTGCGCTTTCTCTCAGATCCCGCCTCGCGCTGACGGTTGACGGCCACGCCTGATGCGTCCATGTCAGCGGTCGCAACAGGACGATCATGATGGCCAAAAAATCACTGCAGCTCGGCCGCGCCGTGGAATGGCCGGACAGTCCCGAAAAGGCGACGCTGGACCGGGTGCCCAATCCGCAAAAGGACGCCAACTATCTGGTGCGGTTCACGGCGCCCGAATTCACCTCGCTCTGCCCGGTGACGGGACAGCCGGATTTCGCCCATCTGATGATCGATTACGTGCCGGGCCAATGGCTGCTGGAATCCAAATCGCTAAAACTCTATGTCGCGAGTTTTCGCAATCACGGCGCGTTCCATGAGGATTGCACGGTCTCGATCGGCAAACGCATCGCAGCCGAGATCAAGCCGAAATGGTTGCGCATCGGCGGATATTGGTATCCGCGCGGCGGCATCCCGATCGACGTGTTCTGGCAGACCGGCAAGCTGCCCAAGGGCGTATGGGTCCCCGACCAGGGCGTCGCGCCCTATCGCGGCCGGGGTTGAACCGAACGGCGGGTAATCCCGACCACCGCACATGCAAAAGCCCCTCGCCGCCTTCATCCGACTTGCCGCCGCGCCGTGCGTCCTTCTGATGCTTTCGAATGCCTCAGCGGCACAGCCCTCGCCCGAGGACCGCTACATCGCGGCCCGCGACGCCGCGATCGCGAAAATCACGAAACTGTACGCGGACAAGAAGGACGACGAGGCCTTCAAGGCTGCGGAATCGCTGCGCGCTGATCTGCTGGCGAAGCTCGCGCCGATTGTCGCCGAACCCGGTCGCAAGGGATTTGGAACGGCCAAGCTTAATCTCGATGCCTTGTCCAAAGGCGACATGGGCTTTGGCCTGCTCGACGGCGTGCGCTTCGACGCCGAGTTGGGCGACAACGGCGAGAAGGCCGGCCAGAATGGCCGCGACGGCAAATATGTCGAGCCGAAATCCCATATCATCGTGACGACGCAATCGATGTTCGAGCGCTGGCTGCGCGCGCACAAGGATTGGTGGGGCAAGAAACTCAAGAACGTGCCGCAACAGATCGGCGCCGCGCTCAAGGACGAAAGCTTCTACACCCAGGCGATCTCGACGGATGCGGCGGTCGTGAACTTCAACGAATTGCCGATCGCCAAACCCGCCTCCGCCACGTCAGCCTTTGCGATGCTGGGCGGGCGAACCCAGGACGCCGTCCCCGAGGCCGCAGGCGAAATATTCGTTTCAGCGCTGGCCAACGGCAAGGTCTACGTCGCCTATGGATCGATCAAGCCCAAGGTGGAGGTCCCGGCCTGCCTTGCGATCAAGGCGGATTACGACAAGAAGGCCGACAAGGCCGCCGACGATCTGCAGTCCAAGCGGATCGACAGGAAGGCCTACGACAAGTTCGGCGATCTCAGGCAAAAGGGCGAAGACGCCTACAAGAAATGCTTTACCGAGCGCGCGCCGCAGCAGCCGTCATTTGCCGAAGCGACCAGGCAGGCGCAGGCCTTGCTGGCGGAGGCGATGGGAAAATAACGCGAGGCGTCACAGCCAGGGCGTGAACCAATTGATCCTGAGCCGTCGCACGTGCACTCCGGCGTGCATTGCACAACCACAAGTCAGACCGCAAGCCATGCACCTTGTGCAACAAGAGACGTTGCCTCGGTACCTATCTCACTCACGTCCATATGATGTAGCCTGCCCGCAGGAAGCGCCGCGCATCTCAGACGCTGGCGCTGTTGAGGAAACTACATCATGAAATATCTATTCCGCGCTCTTGCAGCGTTCGCGCTTCTGCTGAGCTGCGCAGGCGGCGCCTGGGCACAAGGCTGGCCGAACCGGTCGATCCGCATGGTCGTTCCCTACACGCCGGGCGGCTACACCGATCTGATGGCCCGCCTCGTCGGGCAAAAGATCTCCGAGGCGCTCGGCCAGCCCATCGTCTTCGAGAACAAGCCAGGCGCCAACGCCATCATCGGCACCGACGTCGTCGCCAAGGCCGCGCCCGACGGCTACACGTTCGGCACCGTGATCGCGGCGCATGCGGCAAACGCCACGCTCAATCCAAAGCTGCCCTACGACACGCTGAAGGACTTCAGCTACGTCTCGCTGATGAGCGTCGCACCGCTGATCATGATTGCGCATCCCTCGGTGCCGGCGAACAATTTGAAGGAGCTGATCGCGCTCGCGAAGGCCAAGCCGGGCGAGCTCAATTTTGCGTCGAGCGGCATCGGCGCTGCGGCACATCTCACCATGGAGATGTTCATGAGCCGCACCGGCATCAAAATGCAGCACATTCCCTACAAGGGCACGGCCGGCGCATTGCAGGATACCGTCGGCGGGCAAATCAACGTGATGTTCGACATCGTTGGTCCGCTGATGCCGCAGGTGCGCTCCGGCAACGCCAAGGCGATCGTCGTCACCGCGAAAGAGCGCATTCCGGCAGCACCCGACGTGCCGACGATGGCGGAACAGGGCGTGCCGGATTTCGTGTCCGGCACCTGGGCCGGAATCATCGCACCGGCGGGCACGCCGAAGGAGATCGTCGACCGCGTCTCCGCCGAGGCCAAGAAGGCGCTCGCCGACCCCGCATTGCAGGCAAAACTGGTCGAACAGGGCATCGTGCCGATGGGCAGCAGCCCGGAGGAATTCCGTGGCTTCGTCACTGAAGAGATCGCGCGCTGGCGCAAGGTGATCACCGATGCGGGAATCAAGATGGAATAGCGAGGGCTCGAAGCTAGCCCGGCCGCGCGTCCGCCGGCCGGGTCTGCTTCAGCAATCGCGCGCAGACAATTCCAAGCGCGACCATGATGGCCGCGGCGGTGAGCAAGGTCGGAACCTTGCCAGCGTGCTGGATGCCGAAGCCGTAGGCGATGGGGCCGAGCGTCTGGCCCATGAAAAAGAAGAACGAATGCAGCGACAGCGCGGTCGCTCGCGCTTCCACCGACAGCTCGCTGGCAAATACCTGCAGGCAGCCGTGGATCATGTAAAAGCCCCAGCCCATGAACAGCAAGCTCAAGGCCTGGAGCTTCCATTGTGGTCCCATCGCGACCGCAACGAGTTGCACCGCGACCAGCGTCGCACCGGCGAGCATCATGCCCTTGACGCCGATCCGGGGCAGGAAACGCGAAATCGTCATGGTGTAAAACAGGCCGCCGACCGCAAAGCCGGCGATCACGATGCCGGCGATCGAGAGCGAGGTCTCGCCGAGTTCGAACAGGAAAGCGGCGATGAAGGGAAACAGGCCGAGCACGCAGCAGCCCTCGATGAACACCGCCGAATAGCAGATGCGCGCGTTCGGGTTGGTGAAGATGGTGCGGTAGCCATGTGCGAGTGCCGAGAGGCTTGTCCGCGGCGGATGCTTCAGATCGGCGCCGCGAAATCCGGCGGCCACCGCAATCGCCGCCAGCACGACCAGCGCGCCGAGGATCGCCAGCACGCCGCGCCAGCCCATGAAATCGCCGATCAATCCGGAGAACGAGGCCCCGAGCAGGTTTCCGGACATCGAGCCCATCAGCGTGCGGCCGATCGCGAGCTGCCGCTTCTCGGGCCCGACGAGATCGCTGGTCAGGCCGAGCGCGATCGGAAACACCCCGCCCGAGCCGATGCCGGCGAGAATGCGCGTTGCAAACAATTCCGGGAACGACGTCGCCATCGCGCCCAGGATGTTGGCAACGCCGAGCAGCACCAGGCAGACAATCATCAGCCTTGCCTTGCCGAACATGTCGGCAGTGGCGCCGAGCACGGGCTGGATGATTGCGAAGGTGAACGCGAACACCGCGGCAAAGCCGGCGGCGGCCGCGATGCTGACGCTGAAATCCTCGGCGACGTGCGGCAAGACAGGATCGAGCGCGCGGGCCGACAGGCTGGCCGCAAAGGTCGCGAGTGCGATGATGTTGAGGGCCGGCGGCAGGCGGTTGGTTGCTGCGGTCACGGCTCGGCCCGCGCCATCAGCGCGCCGTGCTGTTGGCAGTGAGGTTTTTGGCGAGCGCATCGAACCCCATCAGGGTCTTCACCAGCGCTTCGAACTCGCGCAGCGGCACCATGTTGGGTCCATCCGACGGGGCGTTGTCAGGGTCGGGATGGGTCTCGATGAACACGCCGGCAACCCCGACCGCGACCGCCGCCCGGGCGAGCACGGGCACGAATTCGCGCTCGCCGCCCGATGAAGTGCCCTTCCCGCCCGGCTGCTGCACCGAATGGGTGGCGTCGAAAATCACGGGCGCGCCCGTGGTGCGCGCCATGATCGGCAGCGCGCGCATATCAGACACCAGGGTGTTGTAGCCAAAGGATGCGCCGCGTTCGGTGACCAGCACGTTCGGATTGCCGCTTGATGTGATCTTGCTCACGACGTTGGCCATGTCCCACGGGGCCAGAAACTGCCCCTTCTTGACGTTGACGATTTTGCCGGTCGCCGCCGCCGCCGTCAGAAGATCGGTCTGCCGGCACAGGAAGGCCGGGATCTGCAGCACGTCCACCGCCTGCGCCACCTCCGCGCATTGCGAGGCCTCGTGGACGTCTGTCAACACGGACAGTCCGAGCGAGGAACGTATCTCGGCGAAGATCGGCAGCGCCTGCGCAAGCCCGATGCCGCGTGCCGCCGAAACGCTGGTGCGGTTGGCCTTGTCGAACGAGGTCTTGTAGACGAGCCCGATTCCGAGGCGCCCTGCGATCTCCTTCAGCGCGCTCGCCACTTCAAGGGCATGGCTGCGGCTTTCGAGCTGGCATGGGCCGGCGATGATCGAAATCGGCAAAGCATTGCCGAATTTGACCGGGCCTACCGTCACCATGGGCGCAGCAGAAATGTTCGCGTTCAAGGGCATTTCCTTCTTGCCTGACGTGGACCATGCCGGTCCGCGCCATCAGGATCAATCCTGTTTAACCCCGGAATATCAGGGTTGCACGCCCGGTTACTTCACCGAAGAGAATGCCGTCGGCACCAGCAACTGGCTGACGATGTTGTCGATGATCTGGCCGTCTTCTTCGCTTTTGGCGCGGCCGGCGATCCAATCGGGATCGGACTGAAATGCCGTCCATTTCTTTTCGCGGTCCGCGAGCGAGTCCCACGCGACGAAATAGGTCAGTTCCTGGTTCGAGGTCCCGATCAGCGTGGTGAAGAACCCGGCCTGCTTGATGCCGTGCTTGTCCCACAATTTCAGCGTCAGCGTATCGAAGCGCTTCATCAGCGCCGGCAGACGGCCCGGCAGACAGCGATAGACACGCATTTCCATAATCATCAGCTTCACTCCCCTGATTGTTGTTCTTGCAGGTAACGGAAGCGGTTTGTCGCAACAATTGGCGCGTTCGTCAAAGGGCGCCCGCCACTACACCAGCCGCGACTGCACCACCGCCGCCTGAATGAACGATGCGAACAAGGGATGCGGCTCGAACGGGCGCGATTTCAGTTCGGGGTGGAATTGCACGCCGATGAACCAGGGATGGTCCTCATATTCGACGATCTCCGGCAGCACGCCGTCGGGCGACAGGCCCGAGAAGCGCAGGCCGTGCTGTTCGAGACGGTCCTTGTAGGCGGTGTTGACCTCGTAGCGATGACGGTGGCGTTCCGAAATCTCGGTGGCGCCGCCATAGACCGCCGACACCCGGCTGCCGCGATTCAGCGCCGCCGGATAGGCGCCCAGCCGCATGGTGCCGCCGAGATCGCCGGACTTCGTGCGCTTCTCGAGCTCGTTGCCGCGCAGCCATTCCGTCATCAGGCCGACCAGCGGCTCCCTGGTCGGACCGAACTCGGTGGAATTGGCGTCCTTGATGCCGACGAGATTGCGCGCGGCTTCGATGACGGCCATCTGCATGCCGAAGCAGATGCCGAAATACGGCACGCGGCGGACACGCGCGAACTGCGCCGCGCGGATCTTGCCTTCGGCGCCGCGCTGGCCGAAGCCGCCGGGCACCAGGATGCCGTTGACGTGTTCGAGGAACGGCGCCGGATCCTCGTGCTCGAACACCTCGCTCTCGATCCAGTCGAGATTGACCTTCACCTTGTTGGCGATGCCGCCATGCGACAGCGCCTCGATCAGCGATTTATACGCATCCTTCATGCCGGTGTATTTGCCGACGATGGCGATGGTGACCGCGCCTTCGGGGTTGCGCACCCGCTCGTTGATGTCGTTCCAGCTTTGCATCGCGGGCGGGATCTTCGGCGCGATGCCGAACGCGGCCAGCACTTCGTCATCGAGGCCGGCCTCGTGGTAGGCTTGCGGCACCGCGTAGATGTTGTCGACGTCCCTCGCCTCGATAACAGCGCTTTCGCGCACGTTGCAGAACAGGCCGAGCTTGCGCCGCTCTTCCTTCGGAATCTCGCGGTCGGTGCGGCACAGCAGGATGTCCGGCTGGATGCCGATCGAACGCAGCTCCTTCACCGAATGCTGGGTCGGCTTGGTCTTCAACTCGCCGGCGCTCGGGATGAACGGCAGCAGCGTCAGATGAATGTAAACCGCGTGCTCGCGCGGCAATTCGTTCTTGAGCTGACGGATGGCTTCAAAGAACGGCAGGCCCTCGATGTCACCGACGGTGCCGCCGATCTCCACCAGCACGAAATCATATTCGTCATTGCCGGAGAGGACGAATTCCTTGATCGCGTTGGTGACGTGCGGCACCACCTGGATGGTCGCACCGAGATAATCGCCGCGGCGTTCCTTGGTGATGATGTCCTGATAGATGCGCCCGGTGGTGATGTTGTCGGCCTTGGTGGCCGGACGCCCCGTGAAGCGCTCGTAATGGCCGAGATCGAGATCGGTCTCGGCGCCGTCGTCGGTCACGAACACTTCGCCGTGCTGATACGGCGACATCGTTCCGGGATCGAGGTTGAGATAGGGGTCGAGTTTGCGGAGACGGACCTTGTACCCGCGAGCCTGCAACAGCGCACCGAGTGCCGCTGAAGCCAGACCTTTGCCGAGCGAAGAAACCACGCCGCCGGTGATGAATATGTACCGCGCCATGGGACTCAACCTTTAAGGCCACTGCTCCGATTCGCCAAAACGAATCGCTCGCCAGAGCGAACATTTTTCCGGGCTGTGGGTGACGTGAAATTTAAAGCGATATCAGAGCATTGATGGGAAGTTCTGATGCAGGACGGTAGTCGCCGTCCTGCATAGCCACCCTGCTTTATTGCGAACGCGGAGCTTGCGGGCCCGATGGCGCCGGCGGGCTCTGCTGTTCATCGACCTTCTTCAGCGTATCCAGAACGCCGCCGCTGGTCGGCGGCGCGATCGGCGCCCCTCCGGGCTGGGACGGCGTCGCGGGGCCCGTGAGAATCGAGCTTGGCTTGCGATCGAGGCCCGCGGACCAGGCCAAATACAGGCTGGTGACAAAGAAGCCTGCCGCCAAAATCGCGGTCATCCGCGTCAACAGATTGGAGGTTCCGCGGCTCGACATGAAGCCGGCGCCGCCGCCCATGCCAAGGCCGCCGCCTTCGGATTTCTGCAGCAATACCGCGCCGATCAGCACGGCGACGATCATGAGGTGAACGACAATAACGACGGCCTGCATTTCTAACCTTCCGTCACAAGCGATGAGCGCCGGGCTTCGGCTGCACTATTGAGCTTGCGGGTTTTCCTGAAGTTGCGCGGTGTTACACGATCGGACGGGGCATTGTCACCCCCAACAGCTGCTCCGGAGATAATTGCCGCAGGCTTTCCAACAAGCTGCGAAGCAGCACGAAGTCGCGACATTTCGTGCTTGCGAACGGCGGTCGAATTCTCTTATAATGGACATATGGATACTATTGTAGACGATTTGAGCAACCGGCTGGCGCAGCGCCTGCGTCTTGAGCGCGACAGCCGCGGCTGGTCGCTGGCCGATCTCGCCGAACGCTCGGGGGTCTCGAAGGCGACCATCAGCAAGATCGAACGCGCCGAGGTCAGCCCGACCGCGGTGGTGCTGGTCCGGCTCGCAAGCGCTTTCGACCTCACGCTTGCTGGCCTGATGCTGCGCGCCGAGGGCCAGGGCGAGCGCCTTTCGCGTGCCGGCGAACAGCCGGTCTGGCGCGATCCCGAAACCGGCTACCTGCGCACACAGGTATTCAATCGCCCCGATCATCCGCTCGAAGTCATCATGGTCGAATTACCGGCACGACAGCGCGTGACGCTGCCGGCCTCATCCTACGCCCATATCCGTCAGGTGGTCTGGGTACAAGCGGGCGCACTCGTGATCATCGAGGCCGGCGAGCGGTTTCTCCTCGGCACCGGCGATTGCCTCGGATTCGGTCCGCCTGCGGAGACGACCTTCGCCAACGAGAGCGCCGCACCCTGCACCTATGTCGTGGCGCTGGCCCGGAGCTAGCAACGATGCCGGAGGTCGCCCTCAAAAGCTCCGCGATCGAACAGGCAAGCCCCGACAACACTGTTGCGGCCGGCCACAATGGCGGCCCGCCGCTCGACGAAGCGCACCGGCCGGAATGGGGTGATGGAGGAATCGGAAATTACTTCTACTGGAAGGCCGCGCACCGCAGGGCGTGGCACAATCCCTCACCCGGCATCGTCGCCTTTCGCATTCAAAAGGCCGAACGGCTCGGGCTCACCTATGAAGAGTACACGTTGGAAATTCTCGAACGCGGCCGACATCTCCAGATCGAGGATGTCGAGCGGATCGCAGAGATCAAGCAGGCCCGTGCGGCCAGGAAGCGAGGCTGAACGACATGCCTGATATCGAAATCAAACCCTTGAGCCCGTCGCCCGATATCCGCGCGAGCCTCAGCCAGATGCTGATCGAGGCGGTGGCCCATGGCGGTTCGGTCAGCTTCATGCATCCGCTGCCGCAGGAGATCGCAAATGCCTTCTGGGAGAAGTCGCTGGCCGCGGCGGCGCGCGGAGAACGGATCATTCTCGGCGCCTTCGACGGCGATCAACTGGTCGGAACGGTAACGCTGGTGCTGGACCTTGCACTCAACCAGCCGCACCGGGCGGAAATCGTCAAGATGATGACGCGGGTCAGCTATCGCGGCCGCGGCGTGGCGAAGGCGCTGCTATACGCGGCCGAGCGCGCTGCCGTCGAGCACGGGCGCTGGCTGCTGGTGCTCGACACCGCCGACGACGAAGGCGCGTCCGGATTATACGAGCGCGTCGGCTTCAAGTTGGCCGGGATCATTCCGGACTACGCGTACAAGCCCCTCGGCGGCATGACGGGCACGATGTTCTACTGGAAGCGCCTACAGGACGCCGCGCCCACCTGAGCTCAGCACCCCGCGGCGATCGCCAAAAAATCCGCCGCCTTCAAACTGGCGCCGCCGACCAGTGCGCCGTTGACGTTGGCGACCGCCATCAGCTCGGCCGCATTGGATGGCTTGACCGAACCGCCATAGAGAATCCGGATCTTGCCGCCCTCGGCCTTAAATCGGTCAGTGAGAACACCCCGGATAAACGCATGAACTTGCTCGACATCTTCTGCCGTCGGGGTCAGCCCGGTGCCGATCGCCCAGACCGGCTCATAGGCCACCACCAGATTGGCTGACGTCGATCCGTCCGGCAGCGAGCCTTTGAGCTGGCCACCGCAGACGTCCAGCGTCTGCCCGGCGTCGCGCTGGCCCTGGGTTTCGCCGATACAAACGATGGCCGTCAGCCCCGCCCGCCAGGCGGCTTCCGCCTTCTGCCGGACTAGGGCGTCGGTTTCGCCATGGTCGGCGCGGCGCTCGGAATGGCCGACAATGATGGCGCTGGCGCCGGCATCGGCCAGCATTTCAGCCGAAAGATCGCCGGTATGGGCGCCCGAGGCCTTCGGGTGGCAATCCTGGGCGCCGACGGCGAGTTTTGAGCCCTTCGCCTTGTCGGCAAACGTGGCGATCAGGGAGGCCGGCGGGCAGACCAGCAGGTCGGCCTTGGCGGCCACCGCTGCGGCACCTTCGCGCATCGCTTCAAATTCGGCCAGCGAGGACTTGAGGCCGTTCATTTTCCAGTTGCCGGCGATCAGGGGCCGAATGGCGTCGGGCATGTCGATTTTCTCTCGAATATGGGGTCCCCATCCGCTAGCAGAGGCGCGCCACCAGTTCCAGATACCGGCTCAAGTGATCTCTGAGCGGTTATCCGCTTCAAATGGCGAGGTTACGGGCACGCAACCGAGATTGCGAGGGCCCGAACCGAGGTTGCGGGGGGGCGACTGCCACTTTATGATGCGATATCAACTCGGGTAGACGCCCTGTTGCGGTATTCCAATCGGAAACCGCCTTGGGTATGACCCGGTTCCCCTCCTACAAAACAAGTTGGACCCATGCTTCGAGGAATACGCAAAGCCTCATCAAACTGGCTCGGCAAGGCCATCATGAGCGTCGTGATGGGCGTGCTGATTCTCAGCTTTGCTGTCTGGGGCATCGCCGACATCTTCAAGGGCTTTGGGCAGTCGACGCTGGCCAAGATCGGCAAGACCGAGATTTCGACCGAGCAATTCCGCCAGATCTACACCGACAAGCTCCAGCAATTGGGCCGTCAGTTCGGCCGTCCGCTGACCCAGGAGCAGGCCCGCTTGTTTGGGCTTGATCGTCAGGTGCTGCAGCAGACCATCGCGGAAGCCGCTCTCGACGAGGAGGCGCGGCGCATGGGCCTTGCACAGTCGGATGCCGAGGCCATGCGGGTCATCTACAGCGACCCCGCGTTCAAGGGATTGGGCGGCAATTTCGATCCGGCGCGCTTCCAGGCCGCGATCCGCCAGGCCGGTTACACCGAGCAGCGCTACCTCGCCGAGCGGCGGCGCCTGGGCTTGCGGCGCCAGATCGCGGACACCGTCACGGCCGGGCTCGAGCCGCCGAAGCTCATGATCGATGCCTTGACCCGGTACCAGAACGAGCAGCGCTCGGTCGATTACATCAAACTCGACGCCGCGCAGGCCGGCACCATCGACACGCCCTCGCCCGAGACGCTCGCCGCCTATTTCGAAGACCACAAGACCCAGTTCCGCGCACCCGAATTTCGCAAACTGTCGTTCATCGTGGTCAGCCCCGAGGAACTGGGCAAATGGTCCGAGGTCTCCGACGAGGATGCGAAGAAGGTATTCGAGCAGAGCCGTAACCGGATCGGTACGCCCGAGAAGCGCGAAGTGCAGCAGATGGTGTTTCAAAACGCCGAGGAAGCGCTCACCGCGCGCAGCCGCATCACATCCGGAATGTCATTCGACGACGTCGCCAAGGAACACAACGCCAATCTTGTTGACCTCGGCATGACGGCAAAATCCGCCATCATCGATCCGGCCATCGCCGACGCGGCGTTCGCGCTGCCCTCCGGCGAGGTAAGCCAGCCGATCAAAGGCCAGTTCGTCGTGGCGCTGGTCAAGGTCGGCAAGATCGAACCGGCTACGACGCCTTCCTATGAAAGCGTCGCGGCGCAGATAAAAAAGGAAATCGGGACCGAGCGGGCGCGCGGCAAGGTCGCCGAACTCCACAACAAGATGGAAGACGAGCGTGGCGGCGGCGCCAGCGTGGTCGAAGCCGCCCAGAAGCTCGGACTGACCGCAGTCACCATCGAGGCCGTCGACCGCTCGGGCCGCGGCCCTGACGGCCGGCCGGTCGGCAATATTCCGCGCGGTCTCGAAGTGGTCTCGCAAGCCTTCGCAAGCAATGTCGGCGTCGACAACGATCCGATCCAGTTTGCCGGCGGCTATGTCTGGTACGACGTTATCGGCGTTACGCCGTCGCGTGAACGCAATCTCGACGAGGTCCGCGCCCAGGTCGAAACCAAGTGGCGCGAAGACCAGATCTCGAGCAAGCTGCGCGAGAAGGCGACCGAGATGGTCGGCAAGCTCGAGCGTGGCGGCACCTTGGCCGAAGAAGCCGCGTCGATCGGCTCGAAGGTCGAAACCGCAACCGGTTTCCGGCGCGACGCCGCTCCATCCGGCGTGCCATCGAGCCTCATCACCGCGGCGTTTCGCACCGCCAAGGATGGCGTCGGACAAACCGCCGGCGCCGGGGGCAGCGAGTGGATCGTGTACCGCGTCACCGATGTCAGCATGCCCTCGGTCAACGTCGCTGCCGACGAGGTCAAGAAACTGAAGGAGACATTGCTGCGGGGCCTCACCGACGAACAGGTCGCGCAGTACGTCACGAAGATCGAGTCAGAGATCGGCACGACAATCAACCAGGCGGCCTTCGCACAGGTGACGGGCGCGAACAGCAACTGAGCATGATCCGGGACGTGGGCACCGGTTTTCCCTCGACAAACGCGTAGCGTTTGCTCGAAGGTCATGCTCAAGAGATAAAGACGTCCCAATCCTGAAAGCAACGCGATGGACGACCTCAAATCTATCATCGGAAAAGTCGCCACCGGTGCGACGCTGTCGCGTGAGGAGGCCGCCTCCGCCTTCGACAGCATGATGTCCGGCGAGGCGACGCCCTCGCAGATGGGCGGACTATTGATGGCGCTGCGGGTACGCGGCGAGACGGTCGACGAAATCACCGGCGCGGTGTCCGCGATGCGCGGCAAGATGCTGCGGGTCAAGGCGCCGGCGGAGGCCGTCGACGTGGTCGGCACCGGCGGCGACGGGTCCGGGTCGGTGAACGTGTCCACCTGTGCCTCCTTCATTGTCGCGGGCGCCGGCGTGCCCGTCGCCAAACACGGCAACCGCGCGCTGTCTTCGCGCTCGGGGGCGGCCGACGTATTGGCCTCGCTCGGTGTCAGGATCGATCTTTCGCCCGACCAGGTCGCCCGTTGCGTACAGGAAGCCGGCATCGGATTCATGTTCGCGCCCGCGCACCATCCCGCCATGAAGAACGTCGGCCCGACCCGGGTCGAACTCGCCACGCGCACGATCTTCAACCTGCTCGGACCGCTGTCCAACCCGGCCGGCGTCAAGCGGCAAATGGTCGGCGTGTTCTCGAGGCACTGGGTGCTGCCGCTGGCGCAGGTGCTGAAGAACCTCGGCTCCGAGTCGGTCTGGGTGGTGCACGGCTCCGACGGGCTCGACGAAATCACCCTCACCGGCCCGAGTTTTGTCGCGAGCCTCGAAAACGGCAATGTCCGCACCTTCGAGGTGACGCCGGAAGAGGCCGGCCTCGCCCGCGTCGGCGGCGAAGCGTTGAAGGGCGGCGATGCCGACGCCAACGCGGTGGCGCTGCAAAGCGTGCTCAACGGCAAGCCGGGCGCGTATCGCGACGTCGCTCTCCTGAACGCCGCGGCGGCGCTGATCGTCGCCGGCCGCGCCGGGGATTTGAAGGAAGGCGTCGCGCTGGGCACCAAATCGCTCGACGGCGGTGCTGCCGCTGCAAAACTCAAGCATTTGATCGCGGTGTCCAACGGCTGACCGCGGGAGCGCCTGACATGTCCGACATCCTGAGCAAGATCGAGACTTACAAGCGCGAGGAGATCGCCGCCGCCAAGCGGACGCATCCGCTGGCAAGCCTTGAAGCACTGGCCAAAACCGCGCCGCCGCCGCGCGGCTTTTTGCACGCGATCCGTGAAAAGCTTGATCGCGGTGACTATGCGCTGATCGCGGAGGTGAAGAAGGCTTCGCCCTCCAAAGGGCTGATCCGAGCCGATTTCGATCCGCCGGCATTGGCACAAGCCTATCAAGCCGGCGGGGCGGCGTGTCTGTCGATCCTGACCGATACGCCCTCGTTCCAGGGCCACCTCGATTTCATGGTTGCGGCGCGTGCGGCGACCAATTTGCCGGTGCTGCGCAAGGATTTCCTGTTCGACACCTATCAGGTGGTCGAGGCCCGCGCCCATGGCGCTGACTGCATCCTGATCATCATGGCCGCACTCGATGACGTCACGGCCAGGGATCTGGAAGATGCCGCCATCGCGCATGGCATGGACGTGCTGATCGAGATCCACGACCGCGCCGAGCTCGATCGCGCACTGAAGCTTCGCTCGCCGATGATCGGCGTCAATAACCGCAATTTGCGCACCTTCGAGACCACGCTGGTGACCAGCGAGGCGCTCGCGCCGCTGATCCCTGGGGATCGCCTGATGGTCGGTGAAAGCGGCATCTTTACGCCGGCAGACCTTGCGCGCCTCGCGCGCGTCGGCATGGCGACCTTCCTGGTCGGCGAAAGCCTGATGCGCCAGGCCGACGTCACTGCGGCAACGCGGGCGTTGCTGGCCCGTACCGACGTGCCCCGCGCCACCGGGACGCGCTAGGCGATGGCGCGGAAGGCTTCCAAAGGCGGCGCCCTCACCCACATCGATACATCGGGCGAAGCGCGGATGGTCGACGTGTCGGCCAAACCCGCCACCGAACGCATCGCCGTTGCCGAAGGCCGCGTGGTCATGAGCAAGGCGACGCTCGAACTGATCGTCTCCGGTAACGCCAAAAAGGGCGACGTGCTCGGCACCGCCCGTATTGCCGGCATCATGGCGGCCAAGCGCACCTCGGATTTGATCCCGCTGTGCCATCCGCTGGCGCTATCGAAGGTCACGCTCGACATCACGCCCGACAGGAAATTGCCCGGCTGCGTCGTCCGCGCCACCGTGAAGGTCACCGGGCCGACCGGCGTCGAGATGGAAGCGCTGACGGCGGTGTCGGTTGCGTGCCTGACGATCTACGACATGATCAAGGCAGTCGAGCGCGGTGTGCGGATCGAAGGCATTCATCTGGTCGAGAAAAAGGGCGGCAAGTCCGGACATTACCGCGCCGGGGACTGATCGCAATCGGCGAGAAAACACCGTTCAGTCCGCCGGTCGTGACCGAGTCACAATGATTTATCCGGCGTTGCGTTGCCGCTCGCGATAGCTGCGTGTTTTCATCCGGTTCCCGCACAGCGACGACATGCACCAGCGCCGCGTCGATGGTTTCGAGCGGTCGAAAAACACCCGGCGGCATTCGTCAGACGCGCACATTTTCAGCCGATCAAGCGTTCCATTTCTCGAGCCGTCATAGAGTTCTGCGACAATCGGCGACAGTCCTGCGAGCGCATCTTCGCGCGCCGCCCGCAGCACCATGCCGTCATCCCCTGCGGTCACGACCAGCGGAAAATATTTCAGCGCTTTGCTCAGCGCGCGAACTGCATCCTTGTTTCCGCGCCGCTCCAGCGGATCGCACTGCAGATAGTCGCGCACCAACGTCCGCAGTTCGATCGCGGTTGCAAACATCGCCGGCGTGATCTTCGCGCTGGTCGGCGCCAGCCCGCGCTGCGACATCCACCTCGCGAGCTCCCGCGCGCTGATCAGTTCATCGCCTTGCGGATGCGGCACGCCGTGATGCGTGAAGTGCCTGACGTCGAGCGTATTGGCGAAATCATAGAGATTGGCCAGCTCGTCCGGAACGCCGAACTTTTTTGATTCCCGCGACATCGACACCAGTAAAGCATATTTACCGGTTGACAGCAAGAGACACCGGTATAATCAATATACCGGTGTTCTACCCGCAACCGTTTCGAGAGGAACCCGCCATGAGCCAAGACGCAACCTGGCCCCGTACGGGGATTTTCTACGGCTGGTTCGTCGTGGCCGCCGCATTCGCGGTGACCTTTGTCGGCTTCGGCTGCGCCTATACGTTCAGCGCGTTCCTGGAACCGCTGCAGCGCGATTTCGGCGCCTCGCGCGGCTCGGTCTCGCTGGTGTTTTCGCTCGCGGGCTTTCTCTATTTTGCCTTGGGCATCGTCAGTGGCCCCCTCGCCGACCGCTACGGCTCCCGCCGCCTCGCGCTGGCAGGCATGCTGCTGATCGGCCTCGGGCTCGCCGCGGCGGGTGCTGCACGCAATTTGCTCGAGGTCTATGCCGCTTACGGCCTCGGTGTCGGACTTGGCATCGGCTGCGCCTATGTGCCCGCGGTCGGCGCGGTGCAGCGGTGGTTCGTGCGACGGCGCGGCTTTGCCTCCGGTCTTGCCGTGAGCGGCATCGGCGTTGGCACACTGGTGATGCCGCCGCTGGCGACGCTCCTGATCGAGACGCTGGGGTGGCGCGGCGCTTACCTGGCGCTCGGCGCCATCGCCGCTATCGTTGGCGGCGGGATGGCGCTGCTGCTGGAGAACGATCCGCGCGCGCGCGGTCTCAACCCCGACGGCGATGCGGTCCTGCCGGGCGCCATCCCGGCGCAGGCGCAGGGCGCCACGGTCAGCGAGGCGATCCGCTCACCACACTTCGTTGCGCTTTATGCCGCCTGCCTGATCTGCTCGTTCGGCCTGTTCGTGCCGTTCGTGCACCTCGTTCCCTATGCCGGGGATCACGGCGTTGCGGCCTCCTCCGCGGTGCTGCTGCTCGGTGTCATCGGCATCGGTTCTACCGCCGGCCGCTTCTTCCTCGGCGGGCTCGCCGACCGGATCGGCCGCCAAACCGCCCTGCTGCTGCTGTTCATCGGCATGGCGCTCGCTCTCGCAATCTGGTTGATCTCGACGAGTTTCTGGCAGCTTGCCGGATTCGCCTTCATCTACGGCATGATCTACGGCGCGTGGGTTGCGGTGCTTCCGGCCGTTGTGATGGATCATTTCGGCGGGCGCCATGTCAGCGGCATCATCGGCATCCTCTACACCAGCGTCGCGTTCGGCACCCTGATCGGTCCCAGCACCGCCGGCTACGCATTCGATGTCACGGGCGATTATACGCTGCCGATCCTGGCCGGCGTCGCCGCCAACATCATCGCCGCCGCCATCGTCGCAATCATGTTCCGCCCGACCCACGGACCCCTTCGGAACTAGGTCCTGCCGAGGTTGTCATGGGCAGCATTCGCTACCTGGCTAACGTTCCGTTAACCAGACTTGCTAACGTCAATTCCATCTCGGCGCGGTAGCAAAGTAACGGGCCGGAAGCACGCAATGCTGCTTCCGGGATTATTTCCTGGCAGCGATCTCGTTCAATGGGTTCAATCAACACCGCCTCATTCAAGATCAAGCCCATCTTTCGCGGCGGTCCGATCCGATGGCTGATCCTGGGCGGCGTGCTGCTGATCGCCACGATCGCGATCGGCGCGACCATCATGGCCGGCAATTTCCGCGAACGCGCGCTGCGCAACAGCGAACGCGAGCTGGAAAACACCGTGCTGCTGCTGGCCCGCCATTTCGACCAGCAACTCGAGGATTTGGAGGTGGTCCAGAAGGACCTGATCAGCTTCATCCGATCCAGCTTGATCACGACGACGGAACATTTCCGGCGCCGGATGTCGAGCGAAGAAATCCATCTGATGCTGAAGTCCAAGATCGAGGCGGTGTCCTATGTCGGCGGCGTCAACGTCTTCGACGTCGAGGGCAGACTGATCAATTCGTCGGTGGCCTGGCCCGCCCCGCCCGTCAACGTCGCGGACCGGGCCTATTTCAAGACCTTCAAGTCCGGGCCGGAATCGCCGACCGTGGTGATCGAGCCGGTCTACAGCCGTGTCACCGGCGTCTGGACCACAGTGATCGCGCGCAAGGTCACGGGGCCGAACGGCGAATTCCTCGGCGCCATCGGCCGCGGCATCGAACCCGCCAATTTCGAGAAATTCTTCGCTTCGGTGGCGCTCGGATCGGATGCCGCGATCGCCATGCACCACCGCGACGGCACGCTGCTCGCCCGTTATCCGCATGTCGCCGAGATGATCGGCAAGAACTTCAAGTCCGGCCCGGCCAGCCAGCGGCTTGTGTTCGAGCGCGCCAATACCACCTCCCGTCTGACCAGCCCGCTCGACGGCGAGCACCGGGTGATCTCCTCGCGCGCGCTGAGCAAATTTCCGATCGTGATCGTCGCAGCGACGACCACCGCGGCGGCGCTGGCCGACTGGCGCGCGCAAATCTCCATCCTGATCGCGGTGGCCGGATTGTCCGTGCTGGCGATTGCCGTGCTGTTGTTCCTGGTGGTGCGCAAGCTCTCGCAGCAGCACCGCGCGTCGCGGCAGCGGCTGACGCTGGAAAAACAGCGGCTCGACACCGCCGTCAACAACATGACGCAAGGCCTGTTGCTGTTCGATTCCTCGCAGCGCCTCGTGATCTGCAACCAGCGCTATCTCGACATGTACGGCCTGTCGACCGAGATCGTGAAGCCGGGCTGCAGTTTCCGCGACGTGATCGCGCATCGAAAACAGACCGGATCGTTCACCGGCGACGTCGACCGGTACGTCGTGCGGGTTCTGCGCGACGTCGGGCAACGCAACGCGATGATCATCACGACGCCCGACGGACGTTCGGTCCAGGTCGTCAACGAACCGCTGGCGGACGGCGGATGGGTGGCCACCCATGAAGACGTTACTGAACAGCGCCAAGCCGAGGAACGCATCACCCACCTCGCCCATTACGACGCGCTGACCGACCTGCCGAACCGCACCCTGTTCCACGAACAACTCAAGCAGGAACTGCCTCACGTCGCAGCCGACCGGCAGCTTGCCGTGCTCTATATCGACATCGACGAGTTCAAGAGCATCAACGACTCGCTCGGACACATGATCGGCGACGAGTTGCTCAAATCCGTCGCGGTCAGCCTGCGTGCTTGCGTGCGCGAGACCGATTTCGTGGCAAGGCTCGGCGGCGACGAATTCGCGATCGTTCAGACCGGGGTGACGGGCGCCGACGATGTCACCGAACTCACCCGCCGCATCTATGATGCGATCCGCGCTCCTTACGAATGCCTCGGCCATCAGGTGACCACCGACGCCTCGATCGGCATCGCGCTGGCGCCGCAGGACGGTTCCGACCTCGACCAGATCCTGAAGAACGCGGATCTGGCGATGTACGCCGCCAAGGCCGCCGGCCGCCGCACCCATCGTTTCTTCCAGCCGGCAATGGACGCCCAGGTGCGCGCCCGCCGCGTGCTGGAAATGGACCTGCGACAGGCCATCGTCGATGGCGGCTTCGAGGTTTATTACCAGCCGTGTCTGGACCTGCGGGACGGCAGGATCACCGGCTGCGAAGCGCTGGTGCGCTGGCGCCATCCGGAGCGCGGCATCATCTCGCCGGCCGACTTCGTGCCGATCGCCGAAGAGACCGGCCTGATCAATCAGCTCGGCGAGTGGGTGCTGACCACGGCGTGCGCCGAGGCAGCGACCTGGCCCGACGATGTCCGTCTTGCGGTCAACGTTTCGCCGGTACAGTTCAAGAGCGGCACGCTGGCGCTGAAGGTGATGGCAGCGCTTGGGGCGTCGGGCCTGGCCGCGGGCCGGCTGGAACTCGAGATCACCGAAGCGGTGCTGATCCGCGACGACGATGCGGCGCTTGCCATCCTGCACCAGCTTCGCGCCATCGGGGTCAGGATAGCGCTCGACGATTTCGGGACCGGCTATTCCTCGCTGAGCTATCTGAAGCGCTTCCCGTTCGACAAGATCAAGATCGACCGCTGCTTCGTCACCGATATCGGCGAGCCGGAAGGGTCGGCCAGCATCGTCGAGGCGGTGGTGAACATCGCCGCCGCGCGCCACATGACGACGACCGCGGAAGGCGTCGAGACCGAGCAGCAGCGCGAATTGCTGCGCGCGCTCGGCTGTTCGGAGATGCAGGGCTATCTGTTCAGCCCGCCACGACCGGGCGCCGACATCAAGCCCCTGCTGCTCGCGCACCGGCCGATGCCTGCCGCCGCGAGCCCGGTGCGTTCCCGCAGGCGCAAGCCCGCCGCCTAGACGGGTCTTCTCGTTGAGAACGCTCTAGTTCGGCACCGACCGCTTCGCCGCAACCGCCGGCGCATTGGCGTTGACGGTGACGCCGCGCAGCAGATTGAAGGCGGCACCAAGCGCCTTGTCGTCCTTTTCGGACGGCGGCACGTAGGATTGCGAACCGGTCTGCTCGGCGCCGTCGGCCGCCAGGTGCCCGCGCATCGACGCTTCGCCCTTCAGCTCGGCACGGCTCTTCAACTCGTCCGGCACGTCCTGCAGCACCTCGATGTCAGGCGTGACGCCCTGGGCCTGGATCGATTTTCCGGACGGCGTGAAATAGCGCGCGGTCGTCAATGCCAGCGCGCCGTTGGACTTGCCGAGCGGAATAATCGTCTGCACCGAGCCCTTGCCGAACGAACGCGTGCCGATGATGGTGGCGCGCTTGTGGTCGCGCAAGGCGCCGGCCACGATCTCGGACGCCGATGCCGATCCGCCGTTGATCAGCACGACGAGCGGCTTGCCTTTGGTCAGATCGCCGCCGCGCGCGACGAAACGCTGGGTTTCCTCCGGCGTCCGGCCACGGGTCGAAACCACCTCGCCCCGCCCCATGAAGGCGCTCGACACCGACACCGCCTGATCGAGCAAGCCGCCCGGATTGTTGCGCAGGTCGATGACGTAGCCGACGAGCTTGTCGGACGGGATCGTCTTTGAGATATCCGCGATCGCCTTGCGCAGGCCGTCGGTGGTCTGCTCGTTGAAGCTGGTAATCCTGACATAGCCGATATCGCCGCCCTCGGTGCGGAAGCGCACCGGCCGCACCCGGATGATTTCGCGGACGATCGCGACCTCGACCGGCGTGTCCGCGCCCTTGCGAACGATCTTCAGGCGGATCTTGCTGTTGGCCGGCCCCTTCATCTTGCTGACGGCCTGGTCGAGCGTCATGCCCTGAATGGAATCATCGTCGATCTGCGTGATCAGGTCGCCCGACATGATGCCGGCCTTGGCGGCGGGCGTGTCGTCGATCGGCGCCACCACCTTGACGAGGCCGTCATCCATCGTGACCTCGATGCCGAGCCCGCCAAATTCGCCATGCGTGGTCTCCTGCATGTCGTTCCAGCCCTTCGCATTCATGTAGCGCGAATGCGGATCGAGCGAGGAGATCATGCCGTTGATGGCGCCCTCCATCAGCTTGGAATCGTCGGGCTTCTCGACATAGCTGGCGCGAATGCGCTCGAACACGTCCCCGAACAGATTGAGCTGCGAATAGGTGCCGTCGGTGCGGGCCGCAGCCTTGGCGGCCGCAACCAGATGCGTCCCCTGCGGTCCGGCGACCAGAAAGGTCAAACAGGCGCCGGTGACCGTGCCGAGGAGAAAGGTGAGATTCCTGCGCATTTGCGATCCTTCTCGCTATCATCAGCCAAATTCAGGTGAATCGGCGTCCCGGGCTCCGGCGCGGTCAACCAACAACGGCTTTTTGGTCGGATCAAGGCGGTTTGGGCCCGGGCCATTACGGGTTTGTTAAGTATGGGGGTTTTGGCGGGAATTGGCCTGTTTTTGGGGGGGCATATGGCACCCTGTGAATCGTCGTCCCGGCGAACGCAGATGCGCAATTGCGCATCGGGGGACCCATACCGCGTGATCTCTCTATGAAACTCGGTAGTAGAGACCTTCCGCAAAACTACTCCCTGGGGTTATGGGTCCCGGCGCAAGGCCGGGACGACGCAGATATAGTTTCGCATTCTCGCGGCGAATTGCGCCCGAGGTTTGCAGGAAATCTTCTCGCCCTCTCAATTCAGAGGGCGCAGGGAATGCCGGATGCGCGCTGCACCCGCGGTCTCATGTGCGATTGTGCATAAGAATGCTGCACATGAGCATACAGGGCAGCGGAGAACATCCGACATTCCCTGCGCAGTGGCTTTACGGCTTATAGCGTGCTCTCCCCGGTGAGACGGCCTCTATTGCCACCGTCACCCCTCGGAAGCGTTAGCTTCCTCAGAGCTTGACGCCGTTACGGGCGCCAGGACCACACGCCTTCACCGTACGCATCAGCCGCGACCGTCAATCGCAACGTCAACGTCCACCGCATCCCCGCCCCTCGTCATGACGACGGCCGACGCCCCTCTGAGTGGGACGGGATGGCTATTGATGTGCAGGTGATTTGGGGTGGAAGGGAAGTGAAATATTTTTGATTTTCGGAACTTTTGGACTTGACACGATTTCCGCAAACCAGAAGTGATTTGCCCGACGGGCTAGATGTAGTGGGCCCGTAGCCCGGATGAGCGGAGCGATATCCGGGTCCGCCTCGCACGGATCCCGCATATCGCTTCGCTCATGCGGGCTACCCGATCACGGCGAATGCGCGCACCTAGGTGCAGCCATCGACAAGCACCAGTTTGCTCGTGGTCGTAGCGTGGCGCACCTCGAACAGGCCCCGAATGTCGGGGTCGCCCAGAAAGGCTTCCGCCTTTGCGCGTTCCGGAAATTCGAGGATGACCATGCGTTCGGGCTTCCAATCCCCTTCGACGGTCGTCGGTTGAACCCCTTGAACGAGGTACTTTCCGGAATGCCTCGCGATAAACGCAGGGATTTCCGCTATGTACTTTCTGAAACCACCGAAGTCGTTCACCGAGAAATCGAGTACCAAATAGGCTTTCATTTCCGACCTCACACCAACATCAGCAACCCGGCCCGGATGAGCAAGCCAACATCCGGGTTTTGTTTTTCACGGCTCCCGCATATCGCTAAGCTCATGCCGGCTACTCGCTTGCTGCGACATTCGAGCGTTTGACGGGGCCGACAAGCGTTAGATCGAGCACACGCCTGGTATGTTCACTGGTATGATGCGCAAGTGCTGCCCTGCCACCGCACACACCTGCGGACAGCCCGGCGGGTCTGGCGGACGGTCGTCCGTGCCACGCATACGCCGCCGACTCTCGTTCTACCTGGCCCGCAGCCGACGGCAACTCGCGTTACCATATCGTCTACCTGGGGAGGCGGCGCAGGTGTCATGGCTTGTACAGATGTTGCAACGAACAAGGCGAAGCCGGCCATAGCGATCAATCTGAACATTGTTGTTCTCCCTTAGGTCCATGAATATACCGAGGCGGCTTTGGGCCGCCCCTGCGTTCCGGAAATTCATTGGCAGACGTGCATGAGGCCGTCATCGAGCTTGACCATGGTACCGGGCGTGCAGCTGATCGCGTTGCGGGCTGCGTAGTCAGACCATCCGCTGTAGCCATACCAGGGGCCACCCGCGTAATAGGCGCCCACTGCATAGTGAGGTCGGGGGCTTATTGGGCCGCTCGCGGCGTAGCCGCCCACGTAGGCTGCGCGGGCTCCCCGAACCGTCTCATTGTAATATGGACGGCCCGCGTAGTATCCGGCGCCGACCGCTGCTGCGGTACCGACAGCTGCTGCGGTGCCGACAGCTGCTGCGGTGCCGACAGCTGCAGCAGTGCCGATTGCAGCGCGCCTGTACTGCCGTCGTGCAACGCCGGCAACGCTAACGGGAGTTAGCGGGCGACCGACGCGTGCTTCAGCGCTCTCGATTGATAGCGCGATGCCGCTCTGCGCTGACCAGCCGAGCGAAAACAGCGCCGCAAACGCAAATGCGGGAGCACTAACAGCAATGTTTTTCGCGATCCGTTTCATGGTCTTCTCCATTGTGCATGGAACACGATAGCAAATGCATATCGTTGCGTTTCGGAGCGCCCGATCTTGATTCAGATCAAAGGTATTGGAACGGCAATGACTTCGGATTTTCCGTCAATCAGCGTCAATTGCCCGTGGGGACATTGACCATTGGGACAATAGTCCGGGCGGCGCGTTTGTCGTAAACATGTGACAATGATTTCTCCCTCAGGCAGGGGACCAATGACTGATCAGTTGGAGTTTGACCTGCGCGCTACGCTATGCAGGCGGCTCGCCGAGCGAGAACCGGAACATCGAATTCTTTGGATGGCCGAGGCCGAGAACTGGTCCCGGCTGTCGAAACAGAGAAGCCGCGGCGCTGCCGAAGAACAACCGATCCCCGCATCACGGCGAGTTGGCGGGAGAAGTCGGACCCGACTTCTTGATTCCCGGCGTAGTTGAATCGTGCAATCGGAGATCCCGACGTTCCCGGCGATATCGCACGCCAGTTGTACGATCCTCGCGCACCGCAGTCCGATCGCTACCGAACTGAAGCAAGGCGGGGAAATCTTGATCCAGAACACCGCACCCCATCCGGGCTCGTTGCTCGCGGATATCTGACCATCCCTGCCTTGGTGATGTTGGCTGTCATAAGGGTGGCGCGCCGCGCGGATGAACTGGCAACGGCAACGGCGGTGATCTTTGAGGTATTGCGCATGAGCTTGCTGGCGAGCGGCGATGCGGGAGCGCGCGAGAAGCGAGGATGGCCCCAAGTAGCCGCCACACACAACATTCGCACACTTGATCTATATCAAGCCGGCCGAATGGACCGTGGTCAGTCTTGCAGCGGCACTGGCTGCGCCTTGAGAGGGCTGCATCGAAGCTGGTGCGTCAGACTCAGGGAGAACACCATGAAACTCTCGATCACCTTGTCGGCATTGCTGATTGCCGGCCTCATGGCTGCAACGACAAAACCGGCCAGCGCCGTCATATACTGCCAATACGTCGACTATCCAGCAGGCTGCACCGTAAGGGCCGGCGTCGTGCTGCGCCCGCGGCCGGTCGCGCGTGCGGCGGCGACGCCTGGCGTCGGCCGTGTCGGGACACCCACCAACCGCGGCGGCCCGGTGGATCGCGTTGGCCGGCGCTGATCGGACCTTTCCTGCCGCAACAGCACCTCGTTACGTCGCGGATTGCTCGACGCCGAGGTGAAGGCGGCTCTTGCCAGCACACGACCGCACCCGAATCGGCCTCGAGCCGGGCGCGGCGCCGTGGCGGAGTAGCTTATGCCCCTGGCGCGATATTTCCTTTATGTCGGCGGAGTATTGCTCACTCTGGTGTTCATTCTGGACGCATGCCTGACCAGACTGCCGGTCATGCAGAGTTCACACATCGACGCGCCCGTTATCCGCATTCATTCCGACCGAAAATGGCCGGAGCGCATCGTCTTCGACACCAGCCTTCCGACGATCGTTCCCGCACAGGCTGCGATAGCGGAACACGGCATCGCCAGTCCTGCGCCGGTCACCGACGTTTCTTTAAAGGAGCGGGAACGCGAGGCATTTGCGTTGATGCAGCCATCCGACGCGAAGCGGATACAACCGTCCGACCCGGGAAAGCGAGAACTGAGGCAGCAACGGCCACGCAAAATCGTGAAGCGGCACGCGCCGCCCCGCTCGCTCCTCGTCGCGCGGCAGCCGCAATTCGGTTGGTTTGGCAACACCACCATCTGGTGACGGCAGCCGCAATCTTGTCGTGGGCTCGTACCTTATCCAGAGCGGTTTCTCGACGAAGGAGGTGCTCATGCGCTGGATCTACCTCGGCATCATTATTCTGTTCGCCGCGGCGACGATCATTTTCGCGCTGCAGAATTTCGAGATCATCACAATGTCGGTGTTTGGCTTCGATGCTCGCGTACCGCTCGCGGTTTTGGTCGCTGTCGTCTACCTTCTGGGCGCAGCGACGGGCGGCAGCCTCTTCGCGCTGCTGCGCCGATCCTACCAAGGTTCAAGACGCAGGGTGGTGGGCGCGCGATAACGACGCTGTCGGTTCACTACCGACCATCCCTGGTCGGGTGCGACACGCTCGGGGCCGGTCGCAACCGTTCCCTTGCTGCGGAGCGGCGGGCTTCTTGCTCGTCGTGAGTGGGTACATACTGGAAGCAGGTTACTTTTCGATCCGAAATCGGACCGTCTTGCTCTTCTTGTCCGCAGATTCTTCGACAATCTCAAAATTCCCTACTGACGCGCGCCTTAGACGTGCCGCACGTGGACGCGCGATCGACGATGAAACGTACCGATACGTTCCGGAAAACGATCCGCCACTCGCTTTGATTTCCCGCAACGGCACGTGTCGAAATGACATTGGGTATGGCCGCGCGGCGCCAACGCACTTGAACTCGATTCCGCTGCACTGAATCGTTTTGTTGCAAGTCGCCTTTACCTCGTTGATTGGCGTATCGTTGTACCCTGGTGGCAGCTGGTACTCCAGGACGCTGTCCAGCGTATCGGTACAGCTTTCGATTGGCTTGAATCGGAAATTGACGGCTACAGTTGTTCCTAGAGGCCCTGGAGCGAATACGGACAAATCGTGCTGGGTGATCGGCAGCACGTAACGCCCTGCCAAGAAGACCGGTTGGGCTATTGAGGACGTGGAGGACACGACAATTGTCAAGGTTGCCCAAACGATCACATGCATTCTAAGCCCCACGGAGAATTCACGCGTACGGTATGCCCACCGGCTCGGTGGAGCAACGGCTGCTTTCGCTCGTTGATCTAGATCAATAAGGCGAACAGGGATTGCATGCGCAATGGGCACTGGCGAGATCGGAGCCGCGCGATGGGGCAGCGAAGGATGATTCTGGATCCTGTCGGCGACTTGCGCCAGTTGCGCAACGAACGGAGTGACTGGCTGCTGACGGTGCTGACTGGAGTGCTCATACTGCTGATATTCGTCTTCGCGCCACTGCAGGCAGTTGGTATTACCACCTTTCATCTATTTGCTGTCGGCCTGTCACTCGCGATCATCGGAAGCATGGTGATCATTTCCAACAGTCCCACAGCGCTCGTTCTGATGTCGGTTGCGCTTGTCGCCAATATCGCCGTATTTTTCCTGCGGCTCTATTACCCCGTTCCCTTCCACCTTCACATACTGGCTGGCGCATGGTTGATCATCGCCTGCACTCTAGGGATCGTGGTCACTCAGGCCGTATTCAGGCGTGGCCGTGTAACATATCACAGAATTATCGGAGCGATCCTTCTGTACCTGCTGATCGCAGTAGCCTTTGCAACGCTCTTTGCTTTCGTCGGCCTGTCGGATCCGGGGGCGATCAAGGGAATAACATTTGACGACGATCAATCACTCGCGAGCGCGGTCTTCTATATGAGCTTTGTTACGCTGACCTCGACAGGTTACGGCGACATCATTCCAGTGCATCCGTTGGCGCGTAGTCTATGCAACATCGAGAGCGTCGTTGGTCAACTTTATCCGGCAACACTCTTGGCAAGGCTTGTTACTCTCGAGATGAGCGATCCCGGCCAATAAGCAGAGCCACAGAGGCCGACCACGCCTTGGCCGGCTACAAGCTGCGGTTTTGGATGATGGGATAGCGTTTGGAGAGGTTCGCCGAGCCAGGTGATTTGCGTCTATTGATCTATGTCAACGGCAGGAGGTTTGGTGGGCATGGCTAGTTAAAGCCATGGAGGTCGCTATGAAAGAAAGGAATGAAGGCGTTACGATCTCGATACCCACTGCCGCTGCTCGTCAAGCAGATGAGCCGATCCGCCGCTCTTCCTGCGCGCTCATCAGGTACTATGTCGCAAAGTACAGCGTGCCTGCTGCCGAGGCGTGGGCTCGCAGCAGGGGCGCGACTGAGGCAGAAATTTAGACTGCTCGGCGTTGTATTAATCCTCAACAGACCGTCCGTCTTGGCCAGGCAGCCGCATAGCAAACAATGAGGAAAGTCGGTAGCCTCGTTGGTCATTTCGTCAGTTTCGGGCCAAATGCACGAGGTGCGGACGCTACAAACATGGCAAATCAATCGTTCAAAGTAGCAGTAGTGTGGCGACGCAGAGGATCAGAATTGCCTGCCAGCCGGCCTTGACGGTTCGATTTGTCTTGCGAGAAGATCCGATACCAATTCTTGCCGGCGGGTGGTTGTCGTTGGCGGGAGGCCTGCCCGCTTGAAGCAGTGCATCAGGAGTCCGAGGCGACCGACACATAGGCATGACGATGTCCTCCCGCGAGCATTCCGCTTTGGAGTCTTGCCGTCAACCAATCCCACGCCGATCCAGGGTGCGGTGATACAAATCAATTGGTAAGCAGCACTGATCAACTGTGTCGGGGTGGTTGTTACCAGGCATGATGAGCCGCCAACCAGTTGTACGGCGGCAACCTCCCGCTTTTTCACTTGGGGAGGCAGACCGTCCTAAGCGTCTCGTCAGAGCTTCGGGCCTTCGCGTACTCTATTAAGGCCTGCCGCGCCGCGTCGCACCGTTCTGCGCTGTTAAATTCCTGTGTCGCAACAACGGCGCCGTTCGCAACGCCAAGCCAACTAACGATGATTAGAACCTGGGGCATAATATCCTCCTCACCGGGACAATGGGCTGCCGACGACCGACAGCAGATGGGTTATCCGGGTAGGACGCATCGTTGATGCGTCCGGCGCGTTGATCTGGGTCAAGCGCCGTTAACGGCCTTTTGTGGACCTCGCCAGGCAGCAGCAGCACCCATTCGCACTCAAAAAAAAAAGCCCCGGCACGGTGCCGGGGCCAAGGCTTGCTGAAGACAAGCCCCTGATCAGTAGCGGGCCGCGACCGGCGCCCCGTAGCCGCCGAAGCGGTAGTTGATGCGCAGGGTGACCATGTCCACGTCCTGACTGATCCGGTTGAGTGCACCGGCAACAATCGGATTGGCGACCGAGAACGAATTGTTCGCGTCGCCCATGAACAGATGGTTGTACTCGACACCGAACGACCAGTTTGGTGTGAAGCCGTACTCCAGTCCAACACCGATGGTGCCGCCCCAGCGGGTCGCGCTAGCTGAGGCCAGTTCAGCGCCGGTAAGGGTACTGAGGATGCTAAAGCGGTTGCTCGTCACTGCCGCGCCGCCCTTTACGTACAGCAGTGCTGCGTTCCAAGCGTAGCCGATCTGGCCGGTAAAGAGGCCAATACCATCGGTCGAGGTACGAGTGGAGAACAGAGGATTGAGGACGCTCACGCGCTGGTTGCTGAGATCCGCCCAATCGCCCTGAGCTTCCAGGCCAAACACCCACTGATTGGCTTGCCAGCGATAACCGATCTGGCCGCCGATCAGGCCCCCGGAGCGCTCGCGGCAGCCGTCGGCGAAGACGACGCCAGCGACATCAACGAAATCCCAACAATTGCGGCTCTGGCCCCAGCCGCCATTGGCGCCGATGTAAAAGCCGGTCCAGTCGTAAATCGGAACGATGACCGGCGCGGGTGGCCGTGCCTTGACTGCCATATCCGCAGCGGATGCGGGGGCGGCCACGCCGAGTAATGCTACGAGACCAACGGAAGCCAACAGAAAATTCTTCATTTTTTCTCTCTCCATTTCCGTCGGCTTCTAATTTGTCCCCGCCAACGGTGGTTTGCTGCATTGATTCCAACATGCACGTGAATCCTAGTACGTTGGGCCTAAGTTGCCGTGCCAAAATGGCAACACTCAAGGGCAATTGGCGCGCGGCACCTGACAGATTTTCGACTGGATTTCGTCGCAATTCATGTCGTGTGTTGATCATCGTGCATACGGCAAACGACATGAGAGTTCTGCTGGAGCTTGCGGTCATTCGATCTTCCCTGACTGCGTGTCAGGGGTTTGCGACGCGTCGCCGCTGCCTTGCTCCCGTCCTTCGTCAAGCCAGGACGGAATGTTTCCCGACGCGATAGCGCGTCTCGGCAAATGGGGAATGATCGTTCCGGCAGTCACGACCAAACCCTCGTCGAACTTGGCACGTGCGAAGCTCTTAGCTTCCATTTCGGTCTCGAATGTCTCCGTCGACCGAGACCGCCGGTTTCGGACCGCTGTACCTTTCCATGGGATTTCGAACGTCACATACCAAGCATGCTTCTTCATCTGGTGATTCCGACGAATCTGCCACCAAGCCTTCTCGAGGACAGCGCTTTTGCCGTCGACCTCGATCTTTCGTTTGCCCTCCTCGACAATGGCCGACGCCCGTCGGCGTTAGAGCGCCTCCCAGGCCACAGCCGTCAGCCCGAATGCGTTCCACGAAGGCGAACAGTTTTCATTGCCGATGATGGAGAGCTCTGACTTTCTTTGCCTGACCAGTTCGTCCGGCAGGCGTTTCGGCGTCCTCACCCCCATGAACCCACTGACCATGGCGGTCGCGCCGTTAGGTATCCTCAGTGCAGGCGCGTGACCGAGGGTAGAGCGGAGCCGGCATGAGGCTTTGATCTGTATCAAGGCTTCCGCGTTGGGATTCGACGCCATTGCAGGCATCGTCGCTTATTGGTCGTTGCGGCGTTCTACGCCGATCGACGACAGCATATCGTCCCACAGCTTGTGCACCTGCTCGTGGCGGCTCTGGACGGCGGAAGGTGTGACAGCGCCCGGGATACCGTTTCGAGCGTCAGTCGAGGCCGGGACTGCCCGAACAAGATGCATCGCAATCCGTTACGAACGCTGATCATCTTCCGAGTTGCTGCCAAACTCGCTACGAGCAAGTACGCCTCCGAGCGTTTGGCGGCACCTATCACGGGGTCATTGTTTAGCTGGTAAAGTGAACCCAACACCGGATTGAAGCGGGCATCGAGCATTCGCAGTTTGAGGTTTGCTTCTCGCCCATCGGCGCGCGTCGCCCAGTTGATCCAGCACCAGTCCTACCGAGTCAGGCTTGTGGCGGAGAACGAAGCTCAGGAATTTGCTGAGTTGGGTGGGATTAGAAGACATGGCGACGGGATATATCAAGCTGCCCGGATGAGCCAATGGTCGGCGCAGCGACGTTGATCTAGGGCTCCGCGAAATCAGCGCGCCGTTCCCGCATACTGCTGAACGCGCGGACCAATGTCGAACTCATCCGCTATTCGTCGAAGAGAGCTTCGGTACGGTTCTGCCAAATCCCGTCCCGACGGATGGAACGCAGGCAGGCTGGCGCTGACAGCCAAGATGCCGGACGGATGGATCGCTGGGTGCGAGTCTGCGGCTGATCCCTTTGGAGCTAGTCGAGAAACGGGCATTACTGCGGCGCATGAGTCCGTTCGTGGCACCTTTGAGACGTGCCCGCCTATCCTGAGAATGTCCGTTCACCGGGGTAGACCGGAAGTCGCCGTGGTCCGGTCAAACGACGCGAATGACCCATACCGGACCTCGCAACACCTTAGGCGAAGTCGAGCCTGACGATGATCACTCTCAGATTGATCTTGACCCATGTCAAATAGCGGAGTGGGTGGCATCTAATCTGCGACACATGTGCCGTGCCCCGGGCCCCAATTTTCGGCGGATTTTGGAAAATGTCCAGGGGTTAGGCTAGTGGTGCTTATGCTTAACCTTTGTCGGGAGCTTTTCCGAGAGCCAACCGCGCATTTGATTTGGCTCGATAGACCGCTCGGGTTTGCATCTCCTGGCAGAGACGCGATGCCCCTTCCTGTAGAGATCGCCCGCCACCTTCTTAGCATCGTGCTCGTCACGGCATTCAATCGTCAGCCCGCCATACCTTATTAGCCACTTAGCCGATGGCTTACGTGTAGCCGATGGCTCGGGGGCATCGCGGTCACCCCGCCCAATCAATCTCGCAAACTCAGCATCAGCTTCTTCTCGCGACAGCCGAATGAGCTCACGATCATCCCTAGTCGCGGGACCGCGCTTCAGCCGGTCCCACACCATCCAAGTCCCGGCTAAAACGCCCCTTCTTAGGAGGTAACGCTCCATGGCACGCTCTAAAGTGGCCCGTTTATCTCCACGACCCGCGACACCGACTATGACTGGCCCAATCCGCTGATCAGCAAGACGGCCAAAAGCTTTCGGACATAATCCTTCTTCATCGATGGCACGGGGTGGTCTGGCTGGAAGGTGCGGGCTGCTCCTCCTGCTTCCACCGCGCCGCAAGCTGCTTGATCTGCTCGAAATCGAGGGTCGACTTTGCCAGGGCGCCTTTTCGGACGATTATCGCCGCCGCATCGCGCTCTTCGGGGGGCAACATCATCCCTCGCGCCACTGCGGAACGAAGTTTCATGATGCCGTGATTGGCCAGGGCAACAAGCTCTTCCGGGTCTAAGGCCATTTTCCATGCCTACCCTTAGGCTGGCCGTAAGCCAGCACACGCGCCACCGGGTGCTCCAATTTCCAGGGTAGATTAGCGTTGGTTAATCTCAAGCTGCCCATTTGTATGGCATCACAATGGACGTGATCGGCCAGATGTTTGAGCACGCCTGTAAGCTCGGGCTGGCTTTCGCGCTGGAACTCTCCACCTTTGCCGTCACGCCGCAGGCCAAGATGCTGCGGGACTTCAAGGTCCTCTACTACAAGCGCTGGCACGACGAGAGGCAGCCGTCATGAAGCGCCGGCGCCGATCGATCAAGAAGCGCAACCGGCGGCGGCTGGCCTCGCACGCGCGAAGGCTCAGACGGTAATGATTTCGTAACGCCTAGGGCAAGGCCGTCGCAAAATCGTCACAGCGCCCGCTTTTTGCCACCAACGTGCCACCAGCTTGGCCAACGAATCGCGCGTGTTTGAATCCCACGTTTTCATTAGCGGGAGATACTGAAGTGGCGATAGGGACAGTGAAGTGGTTCAATGCAACCAAAGGGTACGGGTTTATCCAACCCGACGACGGCGGCAAGGATGTTTTCGTCCACATTTCAGCTGTTGAGAAAGCCGGCCTGAGCAGCCTCAATGAGGGTGCCAAGGTGAGCTATGAAGAAATGAGCAACCGGGGCAAAACGTCCGCGGAAAATCTAAGAGTCGGGTGAATCAAGCCCGCTGGTTCACAACGGCGGGCTTTGTTCTGGCGAATTTTGCGCAGACCCACGTGATTGACGGCTGCGTTCGCTATGTTCGGTCATTGCTTTCACCGCCTCGTTTTCGTCGGCGCAAAAAGCAATGCTCTGCCTATCCGCAAACACGAGCCATTGATGATGGCCAACTTCCGTGATGACGTATTCGGTCATTCCGGCCCCCATAAGCGAGTAGTTACATCTTAGGACAGCAGCCTTGCTGTTTTGTTAACCAAGATCCATCACGATCCTCGTGACCTTCTGGTGGTCACGGTTAAGGCCGTCGCTCAGCCAACCCAGCGGCGGCAGGCGGCCTCCGCCAATACGGCGCATGGAATGCTACTTCAAGCCAGCCTTCCGCAGCCCTTCCAGCAACGCCGCCGTGGCTTTGAGCAGGGTCTCGGTTTGATATTGGTCGTCCTTATAGTATTCAGTGATCTTGTTAAGGTCGTATTTCTGCTTGCTGAACGACGTCTTCCTGAATGTCTCGAGCGCCTTTTTGGCGTCTGCATCTCTGTTTGTCAGAGCGTAGGCCGCGATCAACCACGCTTGGCTGAACCAAAGGTTCGGCCGCACGTTCACCGATTCTTCGAGCACCTCGATCGCCCTGGCATAGTCACCAACGACAAAATAGGCGCGCCCCTTGACCCAACGGAAAACCCCGAATGAAGGATCCTTCGGGCTGAGCTGAGCGGCTTGTTCGGAAAGCGGAATGGCTTCAGCAGGCTTTCCGACGAAGACCATCTCATTGGCGGCTTGGGCATAGGCTTTGGCGAGATTTGGGTTGAGCCTGATCGCCTCGTTGAACGAGTCCAGCGACGCCCTGTGATTGCCGCGCAACCGATTGACGAACCCGAGCGCGTAATGCGCGAGCGTGGTATTCGGATCAAGCTTTATCGCCCTGTTGGCGGCATCCTCTGCACGATCGACCTCAGGCTTGCCCGCACCATTCCAGGAATTGAGCACGTCCGAAGACAAAACGTTGGCAAGCAGACCCCAGAGTCGCGCGTTGTCCGGGTCAGCCTTGAGGCCTGCCTCCGCATGCTGTCGCGTTTCGAGCGATTTTTGCGGTGTTGGATAACCGGTATTTGCAGCCATTGCCTTCATCCTTTCATCCAGAGGGTTGCCGTCCGCTGCAAGTGTGCCGACCTCGTGTCGAACGCCCTGTTGCACCATCTCGTCATTCAGCGAGGCGGCAATTCGCAACAACATGCTGTCCTGCAGATCAAGCAGGCTACCGGTTTCGCGCTCGAAGCGATTGGCCCAAAGATTGGTGCCGCTTCTGGTGTCGATCAGTTGCGCATTCACTTGGACCATCGGCCCCGCGCGCCGGACACTACCTTCAAGCGCGTAGCGAACCTTGAGCTCCCGACCTATCTGGCGGGGGTCCGTTGACTTGCCCTTGTATGCGAACGCGGTACCGGAGGCGATCACCCAGGCACGCCGCAACCGCGAAAGCTCGGTCGTCAGGTCGTCAGTGATCGCGTCGGCCAAATACTCATCGGCCGTGTTTCCGTCGACGTTCTTGAACGGTAATACAACGATCGTATTGGTACGGCCCGCCGCCTGATTTTGCTCCCGAAACACCAGAAACGAGGCGACGGAAGCGACGGCCAAAGCCACGATGCTGATGGTCGCAATCAACTTAACCCAGTTCGCAACAAGCAACGTAGCAAACGTCTCATGAATCCGTTCGTACGCGACCTGGTAAGCGTGAATTGGATACGGAATGTTCTTCACGTTGCGGGCCCCGCGGTACGCGAAAAAGAACTCGGGCTGAGCGCGTGTCTGGTCATAGATGCTCTGGCTAACGCATACTGTCCCAGGCAAAGCCAGGGCCTCCAGCCGTGCCGCGATATTGACGCTGTTTCCATAGATGTCGCGATGATCGACGAGAACGTCGCCCGTGTTGATTCCGATCCGCAGCTGCATTTTCTCCGCATCGCCAGACTGGCGCTCGGCAAGTCCGCGCTGGATATCGAGGGCGCAACGTACCGCGTCGACCGCGCTCCAAAACTCGACCAATAATCCGTCGCCCATGCTGCGCACGAGACGGCCCCCGTGCTTCTTGACTGTTGGAGCGATCAGTTCGCTAACATAAGTGGAAAAACGCGCATGCGTTTCATCCTCACTGCGGCTCATCATGCGGCTATAGCTGACGACATCGGCCAGCATCACAGCCATCAATCGCCGCTTCTGCCGCGCCGCAACCAGATCGATTCCCATCGGTGCGGTCTCCTTCGATCGGCAAAAGCCTCTCGGGTAGAGCCAGTCCGTTATTCGAAAGCTACCTTCGCAGAGCAGTTAGCCTGACCGCTTTTGTAAATGCACAGCGGATATCACCACGCCGTGCGCTGAAATGGGCATACAAAATAAACATTCCTCAGCTTGCCGTCGCAAGGAGATCACACATCGGAAAACCCTGCACCGGGGCTGCCTTCCAACCGCGTCTATATGTATATGCGCATCAATAATGCTGGAACAGTATGAAAGGCGTCACTACTCAGCAGGACAGCATCACTGTCATTTTTTCTCGCGTGAACAGCACAAGCTCGCCACGAATTCTGTGTCAAACCAACAACAGAGCATCGTCTTTCATGAGGCGGCGCCAAGATCGAATTCATCTCCCATCGGTCGAAGAGAGCTCCGGTACGGTTCTGCCAAATCCCGTCCCGACGGATGGAACGCAGGCAGGCTGGCGCTGACAGCCAAGATGCCGGACGGATGGATCGCTG
>NZ_JAFCMA010000043.1:0-54858 GCF_018130125.1 Bradyrhizobium sp. AUGA SZCCT0177
CCCCTCGTCATGACGACGGCCGACGCCCCTCTGAGTGGGACGGGATGGCTATTGATGTGCAGGTGATTTGGGGTGGAAGGGAAGAGAAATGTTTTTGATTTTCGGAAATTTAGGACTTGACATGATTTCTGCAAATCGGAATTGATTTGCCCGACGGGTTGATCTGTCGCACGCAGTCCTCAAGATTACGCTTGCATGCGAGGCGACACAGCGACGTCGGTAGGGCGGATTGGAGCCGACTTGTCCGCCGTAGCTCGGAGAGCGAAGGCGGAAGGCGTAATCCGCCGCCCCGGCTACATCGCAAACTGGTCTGTGCATCAAACGCTCTATGTCGAATGATCGTCACGCGATCGACCAGCGGAGATTCTAGCGAAGATGAGCGCCTGACGATAACCTGGATGGCGGATTACGCCTTCCGCTCAATCCGCCCTACGATCTTGATCCTCACGCCTGGCAACACCGCCGACTGCACAGTCGGGCCGGCATGTGTCAGTCTGCTCGACGGCATCGCCGAGTTGCTCGGTGACAAGGCTTATGACAGCAACTCGTTCCGCAAGTCACTGCGCAAGGACGGCATCAAACCGGTGATCCCAGGCCGGTCAAATCGGAAGAAACGCATACGTCACGACAAGCTAGCCTTAAAGGATCGCAACGTCATCGAGCGCTGCTACTGCAGGCTCAAGGACTTCAGGCGCATCGCAACGCGCTACGACAAACTCGCTCGGAACTACTTCTCAGCCCTGTGCCTCGTTGCCGCCGTGGCATTCTGGCTTTAGTCGTGCGCGGTTTCCGCTTTTGGGATAACATGGCGGGCGTGTCGGCACCCGGATGACGACGGGAAACCGTGAAGGGGAGCTTGGAATGAGCTCGCAGCGAGTGTCGGGAACCGCCGTGCAACGAACCATTGCCGTCCTGGGCTCGGCAGTTTTCTTCGTGGTCGCCCCATGTACGCTGGCGGGGCTCGTTCCATGGTCGATCACGGGTTGGCAACTCCGGCCGCCGTTCCTTGGTCTGGAGCTGACGCGCGGCATCGGCGCGATAATGATTCTCGCAGGCGTGCCTGGGCTCGTTGACGCATTTGCGCGTTTCGCGCTGCAGGGTCTCGGCACCCCCGCGCCCATCGCGCCGACCCGGAATCTCGTGGTGACCGGTCTCTACCGTTATGTGCGTAATCCAATATACGTCGCGGTCGTTGCCATCATCCTGGGTCAAGCGGTGCTGATAGGCGATTGGCGCCTCATCGTCTACGGCGCGCTGCTCTGGCTCTTCTTCCACGTCTTCGTCGTGGCGTACGAAGAACCCACGCTCGAGCGGACGTTTGGGAGTGAGTACGAGGCGTTCTGCGCCGCCGTCCCGCGCTGGATACCGCGGATGACCCCATGGCGGGCGAAATGATCGGTGGCCCGCGGTTGTGCGAGCCGCTGCTCGCGACCGATCTCGGCGGATTCTCAAAGGGACAAACGTAAACGAGTTGCCGGTTCAGATGCCGGCAAAGTTCGAACTGGTGATCAATCTTCGAACCGCTAAAATGCTTGGTTTAAGCGTACCAACGACACTATTCGGCCGGGCGGACGAGGTGATCGAGTAGCGCTGCTGTTTACGGCGGCGCGCATATCCGCTTGTGGCACAAAGCGTCAGTTTGCGCGGTGCAAGGCGATGTCCGGAGTTGGGGGTAAAACCGACCTGCCGATTGAACGCCCGGACTTCTCAGAATGCCCCAAGGCGGACATTGGACCCAACCCAAATATACTTCCTTCGACCGCCGACAACACCTTCCAAGCATCGGGCTTGGACAGATACACTTCCCGCATCCTGATCCTGGGAGGCGGGCATGAGACGGCGCGCGTTCATTGGGCTAATCGGCGGCCTGGCCGTGTCTCCAATCGCTGGGCGGGCGCAGCAGCCAACAAAGATGAAGCGGCTCGCACTAGCTGACCCTGCGCTAAAGGTTGCCGACATGCGGATTGGAGGCGACTCGGGTTACACGTTGGGTCTTCAGGAACTCCAGCGCCTTGGTTATATCGAAGGTCAGAATTTGATCATCGACCGGTTTTCGGCTGGCGGGACAGGGGAATATGGCGACCTCGCAGCCAAAATCGTCAGCGCGCATCCAGACGTGATCTTTGCTCCGGGTACGTCTATCACACTCGCATTGAAAGCGGCGACTAGCACAATTCCCATCGTTGCCATCACTGGCGATCCGATTCGATTTGGAGTGGTATCCAGCCTGTCGCATCCGGGCGGAAACGTTACGGGGGTTAGCATTGATGCTGGCGTTGAACTTTGGGGTAAGCGTCTTGAACTGCTTGCTGAAGCCATCCCAAAGGCTCGCAACGTGCTTTTCGTTTCAACGCAAGCGGGTTGGGAGGCTGCGGGCGGCAAGGCGACGCGGGAGGCAGCTCAAAGGCTCGGTATTGCGTTAGCGATTGCGCCCGTGTCCACTCCGGTCAATGAACAGGCATACAGCGACGCTTTTCAAGCCATCCAGCGGGACCAAGCCGATGGACTTGTGATTGCAAATATTATCAACGCCTACGCTCATCGCTTTCTTCTCGTTAAACTCGCCCAGCAAATCGGTCTCCCGACGATGTTTGTTTTTCGCGAGCAGGCGGAAGCCGGAGGATTGATGTCTTATTCCATGGACCTAAAGTACGCCATTCGGGTCGCTAATGCGCAGGTGGCTGAGATATTGCGCGGTAGCAAACCAAGCGAGATGCCGTATGTCCAAGGGACGCGATACGAGTTTGTGATCAACCTGAAGGCCGCAAAGGCAATAGGTCTCACGATTCCTCCGGCAGTACTCGCCCGCGCCGACGAGGTGATCGAATAAAGTCGCCTACTGGCACAAAGCAGACGTGCTGAGGGCCGGCCTGGATGTCCGCTTCTGGACGTAACGCGGACATCACAAGCCCTTCGCGCTCATCGCCTATCCGCCGACCTGCCCGCGATGGCGCAGCAGATGATCCGCCAGCACGCAGGCCATCATGGCTTCGCCGACCGGCACCGCGCGGATGCCGACGCAGGGATCGTGCCGGCCCTTGGTCATGATGTCGGTGTCGGCGCCGGAGCGATCCACGGTCTGGCGCGGCGACAGGATCGACGAGGTCGGCTTCACCGCAAAGCGCACCACCACCGGCTGGCCGGTGGAAATGCCGCCCAGCACGCCGCCGGCATGGTTCGACAGGAAGCGCGTGCCGTTGTTGCCGGTGCGCATCTCGTCGGCGTTTTGCTCGCCCGACAATTCGGCGGCGCCGAAGCCGGCGCCGATCTCGACGCCCTTCACCGCGTTGATGCTCATCATCGCCGCCGCCAGTTCGCCGTCGAGCTTGGCGTAGATCGGCGCGCCGAGGCCGGCCGGCACGCCTTCGGCGACGACTTCGATCACGGCGCCGATCGAGGAGCCGCTCTTGCGGATGCCGTCGAGATACTGCTCGAAGAACGCGGCCTTGTCCTTGTCCGGGCAGAAGAACGGATTGCGCGCGATCTCGTCCCAGTCCCACTTGTCGCGATCGATCTTGTGCGGACCCATCTGCACCAGCGCGCCGCGCACCTTGACGTCGGGCAGGATCTTTCGCGCGATGGCGCCGGCCGCGACCCTTGTGGCGGTCTCGCGCGCCGACGAGCGCCCGCCGCCGCGATAGTCGCGCAGGCCGTATTTGGCCTCATAGGTGAAGTCGGCGTGGCCGGGACGAAACTTGTCCTTGATCTCGGAATAGTCCTTTGAGCGCTGGTCGGTGTTCTCGATCAGAAGCGCGATCGGCGTTCCCGTCGTCACCTGCACCCCGGTCTCGGGATGGGCCATCACGCCGGACAGGATTTTGACCGCGTCCGGTTCCTGGCGCTGGGTGGTGAAGCGCGACTGGCCGGGACGGCGGCGATCGAGATCGATCTGGATGTCCTCATTGGTCAGCGGGATCAGCGGCGGGCAGCCGTCGACCACGCAGCCGATCGCGATGCCGTGGCTCTCGCCAAAGGTCGTGACCCGGAACATGTGGCCGAAGGTGTTGAAGGACATTTTGAGCCTTGGAAAGACAGTCAATTCTGACTTGTCGTAACGCGCGAGTCCCCTGCGGTCAAACCGCCAGGCCGTCATTCCGGGATGGTCCGAAGGACCAGACCCAGAATCTCGAGATTCCGGGTTCGATGCTTCGCATCGCCCCGGAATGACGGTGTTAAACGTCGCCCTTAACTATACTTCTGCAGCGCCCCGTCCCGAAAGACGTAAACGGCGCCCTGCTCGATGGTCAGGTCGGCGGCGCTGAGCGGCGTCTCGATGCCGAGCGCCACCATCAGGGCCCGCGCCGTGCCGCCATGCGCCACTGCGACGGTGTCGGCCGCCACCGACGCATACCAATCCTGCATCCTCGCCTGCACGTCGACATAGCTCTCGCCGCCCGGCGGCGACACCGTCCATTTCTCGATCTGGCGCTTGGCATAGAGATCGGGGTCGCGCAGCTGCAACTCTGATAGCGTCGCGCCTTCCCACTGGCCGTAGCCGATCTCGCGCAAACGGTCGTCGAGCGCGTAGCCGTCGCGCGGCAGCTTCAGTGATCCGCGCACCAGCTCCATCGTCGCGCGGGCGCGGATCAGCGGGCTCGCGACAAACGAAAGCTCCGATTTGTCGCGGCCATGGCGGGCGAAGAGATCGCCGAGGACATTGCCGGCATGGGCCGCCTGCCTGCGGCCGAGATCGTTCAGCGGAATGTCCTGTACACCCTGTAGCCGCCCTTCGGCATTCCACGATGTCTCGCCATGGCGAATGTAATAGATGACAGGCGCAGGCATCGGACTGGCGGCTATTCCTCAGGCCACGAATGGGAGAGCGCGCGGCATGCGGCTTCCAGTCGCGCTTGGTATTACGGTTGGAGGTACACCAGCACTCCAGCGGGGTACAGCCCCAATCCGCTTGAGCCTAATCCTGGGATTAACCTTGGGTTTAACGCTGTCTTGCGTAAGCCTCAACAGGCGGAATAGACGCATCGATTGGGTGTTATGCTGGATAAGGCGTTCGCGCCGGACCGACCTGAAGATCTGGTGACAATGACCGCGTTTCGCCAAAGTGTCGAAGCCATGATCCCGGCGCTGCGCCGCTACGCGCGTGCGCTCGCGCGCGACGCCGATATCGCCGACGATCTGGTGCAGGACACGCTGGTGCGCGCGTTGCGTTCGGAACGGTTGTTTCTCGGCGGCGACGTCAGGAGCTGGCTCTATACGATCCTGACCAACCTCAACAAGAACCGGCGGCGATCGCTGGCGCGGCGGCCGCAATTCATGCCGCTGCTCGACAACAACCCGGACGCCAGCGGCACCGAAGCGGAAGGCCGCGACATCGCCCGTGCGTTGTCGACGCTGGTGGAAGAGCAGCGCTCGGTGCTGCTGCTGGTGATGCTGGAAGGGTTGAGTTACCGCGAGGTCGCCGACATCCAGGGCGTACCGATCGGGACTGTGATGTCCCGGCTTGCCCGGGCGCGCGCGCACGTGAAAGCCTCGCTCGAGGGCGAGCGCACCGCGCTCAGACGGGTGAAGTGATGCAGGCGATGCAAACAGGACGCGTGATGGCAGGCGATATGCTTAGGCAGGGTTCGACGCAGATTCCGATCCGGAATAGACAGAGACGACGACGATGACCGACCCCCATATTCCCGTCACCGAAGACGAGCTGCATGCTTACGTCGACAACGAGCTGCCGGCGGAGCGCCGCGGCGATGTCGAAGCGTGGCTCGCGACGCACCCCGACGATGCTGCGCGCGTGCAGTCGTGGCGCACGATGGCGGAAGCGCTGCATGTCCGCTACGACGGCATCGTCGACGAGGCGGTGCCGAGGCGGCTCGAGATCGAGCGGCTGGTGCGCCAGCCGCGCAAATGGTTCTACGGCGCGATTGCCGCAACGCTGGCGGCATTCATTGTCGGCGGCGGCGTCGGCTGGATGGCGCGCGGGGCTGCAGCAGCACCCTCGGCGCTGCAGAGTTTCACGACGGATGCGCTCGATGCGCACCGGCTCTATGTGGTCGAAGTGCGCCATCCCGTCGAAGTACCCGGCAGCGAACGCGCGCATCTGCAGGCATGGCTGACCAAGCGCTGCGGCTGGCTGGTGCGCGCGCCGGAATTGACCGCGGCGGGATTGAAGCTGGTCGGCGGGCGACTGTTGCCCGGCGCCACCGGGCCTGCCTCGTTCATGATGTATGAGAGCGCATCGGGCGAGCGCTTCACGATCTATACGGCAAAGTCGGAAGCCGAGGCGACGCAGATGCGATTTTCGTCGGAGGGCAAGGAGAGCGCCTTGTTCTGGGCCGATCGCGGCGTGGCATATGTGGTGGTGAGCAGCGTCGGCGACCGTGGCCGACTGACGCAGATCGCCCAATCGGTGTATGACCAGATGGAAAAGACCGGGGGTTGAGCGCCCTCACCATCCCGGTTGAACAAGCTTGTTGTTTGATGCGCTTTCCGTGCGCGAGCCGGTGTCCGTCCCGCATCAAGTGCGGGGCAGGTCTCGCTCGAAAACGCTATACGTCAAGCCGTTTGTCCCAATTCTGACATCGAAAATCTGGAATCAAGACATCGGCGCGTCTCATTATCGCACTGGGTGATCACGCGAAAATGAGCGGCGCTCGATCCGCCGATCGGCGCAAGCGGCCTCGATCGGGGTTTGGTACCGCGCTGGTCCCCCTTTCGAGGCCGCCCTTTTTAAGGGAAGCACCTGAATTGGTTCGGGAAATGGCCTGCCGCACTGCGCTGTTTTATTAGACGTGTTTTTGGTCAGCCGAAATCGCTGCGCGGATTGTAAGGGTGGCCGTCGCGCCACTTTTGCATCAATGCTTCAAGCTCGGCATCGTTCCCGTCGGGAAGAATAATCCTTGTCGTGACGAACAGGTCGCCGGTCGCGCCTGCCTTCGGCAGCCCCTTGCCCTTGAGACGGAAGGTGCGACCGCTGGAGGTGTTCTTCGGGATCGGAAATTCGACCGCGCCGCCGAGGGTCGGCACCCGAATCTTGGCCCCGAGCACCGCCTCATAGAGCGTGATCGGCAGGTCGAGCCGCAAGTCGCTGCCGTCGATCTTGAAGAAGGGATGCGGCGCAATGCTGACGGTGATCAGGAGGTCCCCCGGGGGATGGCCTTGCGCGGTCTCGCCCTGGCCCTTCAGCCGGATTTGCTGACCGGCGGCGACGCCTGCCGGAATTTTGACGTTGAGCTCCTTGCCGTTCGGCAAGCGGACGCGCTTCTCGGCCCCCTTGACCGACTCCTCCAGCGACACCGTCATGGCGACGCTGAGATCGAGATCGAGGCCGATCCCGCCGGTATCGAATTCAAATCCTTTGCCACCGCCGGGACGTTGCCCGCGGGCCGCGCCGCCGAACATGCTGTTGAGGATGTCCTCGAAGCCGCCGCCGCCGGGGCCGCCGCCGGCGCGGAAAGTGTGGCTTTCAAAGCCGCCGCCCGGACCGCCGGCACGGCCGCGCGGGCCGCCGCCAGGAAAGCCCTGGAAGCGCGGCTTGCCCTCGGCGTCGATCTCACCGCGATCGAACTGCTTGCGCTTGTCCTCGTCGCCGATGATCTCGTTGGCCGAGTTGATCTCGGAAAAACGCGCCGCGGATTTCGGATCGTTGGTGTTGTTGTCGGGGTGATGCTTCTTGGCGAGCTTGCGGTAAGCACTCTTGATCGCCGCAGCGCTGGCGCCCCGCGGCACCCCCAAGACCTCATAGGGGTCGCGCATCCGTCACGTCTCCTTCACGGGAAATCGGTTCTAACTAAAGGGCGATCTGCCCGCTTTGCCTTCATCTGGGGAGCCAGTGGCATTTTTGCAACTGCCGATGCCCCTGAAAACGGACCCTCAAACGGGCCCTCAAGATTCTTGGGGTAGCTTAGCTCCGTTTCCAGGGCTTGAGGGTACGAATTTCCCATCGACCTTGTTCACCCCTGCAGGCGGCGCCCTGCAGCCAGCTTTCCGCACGATCCTTGACGTAGCTGGCCAGGAAATCCCGGCAGGTACGGCCATCGTCCGAGGCATAGGCCTGGGACAGCGGCGTTACCGAACCCCGCGCGCCGGTTTCAGGGTTTTCCCAGGGCTGGCTGGAATTCTTGCCGCCCTTGGTCAATACATCGGAGGCGGCCGTGCGGGCAAAGGCGAGATCGCTCTCGGTCGGTACCGGAGGGGCGGCCTGGGGCGTCACCGACCCAGTCACGTCTTTTTCTTCCAGCTTGGCGAGAGCGTCGGAGCGGGACAGGCTGCAACCGCCCGCGCCGAGGCCGATCAAAATCATGGTCATCACCGCGCCCGCCGGCCGGATCGCGGATAGGCCAACGCGTCCCCATGTCCTATATAGGGCGAACCTATACTGGGGCTGTAGCGCGCTCTCTAACGCGAACGGACGCAACTGGAACTCCTGGCATGACCGACACAACCTCCATCAAACACCCGACACCGTTAACATCGGGTGATTTTACCGCCGCCGAGGAACCATTTGCGTTGTTCGGTGCGTGGTTCGCCGAAGCCGTGAAGGCAGAGCCGAACGATCCCAACGCGATGTCGCTCGCAACCGTCGATGCCGACGGACTTCCCGATGTCCGCATGGTGCTGATGAAAGGCTATGATGCGGATGGTTTCGTGTTCTACAGCCACATCGCCAGCCAGAAGGGCCGCGAACTCGCCGCAAATCCTAAAGCGGCTTTACTATTTCACTGGAAATCGCTGCGCCGTCAGGTGCGCATCCGCGGCAACGTGTCGCCCGTGACGCCGGAAGAAGCCGACGCCTATTTCGCCACCCGCCCGAAGCAGGCGCAGATCGGCGCCTGGGCCAGCAAGCAGTCGCAGCCGCTGGAAAGCCGCTTTGCCTTCGAACAGGCGATCGCGCTGGTTGCCGCCAGGCACGTCATCGGCGAGGTGCCGCGTCCGCCAGGCTGGAGCGGCTGGCGCATTGAACCGGTCCGTTTCGAATTCTGGCACGACCGTCCGTTCCGCCTCCACGACCGCATTGAATTCCGCCGCGACGCGCCGGTCCAGCCATGGACTAAAATGCGGCTCTACCCCTGACGCCGAAAGCCTGAAAGACATGTCGACTTCCACCAATGCGCCGCGACGCACGCTGCTCCTGACCGGAGCGAGCCGCGGCATCGGCCATGCCACGGTGATCCGCTTTTCATCGGCGGGCTGGCGCGTCATCACCTGCTCGCGGCATCCCTTCCCCGACAACTGCCCGTGGGACGCCGGGCCTGAGGATCACATCCAGGTCGATCTTGCCGACCATGCCGATACCACGCGGGCGATTTCGGAAATCCGCGAACGCCTCGAAGGCGGCGCGCTGCACGCGCTGGTCAACAATGCCGCGATTTCGCCGAAGACCGCTGAAGGCACGCGGATGGGCACCATGGATACCGACATCGAGACCTGGAGCCATGTTTTCCGGGTGAATTTCTTCGCGCCCATCATGATGGCGCGCGGGCTGATCGAGGAATTGAAGGCCACCAAGGGCTCGGTGGTGAACGTCACCTCGATTGCGGGCTCGCGCGTGCATCCGTTCGCGGGCGTGGCCTATGCGACGTCGAAGGCGGCACTTGCGTCACTCACACGTGAAATGGCCTCCGATTTCGGCCGCGTCGGCGTCCGCGTCAATTCGATCGCGCCGGGCGAGATCGACACCTCGATCCTGTCGCCGGGCACCGAGAAGATCGTCGACCAGCAGATCCCGATGCATCGGCTTGGAACGCCGGACGAGGTGGCCAAGATCATCTACGTGCTGTGCACCGAAACCAGCTCGTACGTGAACGGCGCCGAGATCCACATCAACGGCGGCCAGCACGTCTAGAGCATGATCGGTTCTGATTGAATCAGAACCGAAGCTCTGGATTCTCCTTGGCGCGTTTTCTTTGCGCGATCCGGTATGCCCCCGGATCAAGTCCGAGGGCATGCTTCGCGCGAAACGCTGGCGCGCTTCACTCCGCGTAAAACTTGCTCCGCGTTTTTCTTGGCGCGGTTCGCACATCATGCGTCTCGACGTTGAAGGCGCTGGAGCATTCGTCTTCGTTCTCGCCATCGGCAAGCGAAGCGCCGCAATGCCGGCAGAGCCGCGCCGCGATCGCCTGCGCCTTGCCAACGATGCGGCCCTGCTGGTAGCGCGCAAAATCGATGACGTTGCGGGGTGACGTTATGAATTTTTCAACCATTGCTGTCCTCGCGGCTTGTGACTGCGTTATCGCAGAAAGCCGTCGCGCAAAGGTTCATCGCGACGCTCAAATTTTACTCGTACAATTGGGGCAGCTTCCTGTTTTTTTTGAAGGTGCATGAATGCCCCCGAGATCATGCGCGCGCCTTAACATCTCGGTTACTACGGCCACCTCGGTGACAACAGTCAGGTTGTGACTACAGCCACTTCTTCCATCTGAAAAGAAAGTAAGGCAGCACGGCTGCCATGAGCATCATCACCAGCGCCATCGGATAGCCGTGCGCCCATTCGAGCTCCGGCATCGCCTTGAAATTCATGCCGTAGATCGAGGCGATCAGCGTCGGCGGCATCAAGACCACGGCCATCACCGAGAACAGCTTGATGATGTTGTTCTGCTCGAGATTGACGACGCCCAGCATGGCGTCGAGCACGAAGGTGATCTTGTTGGAGAGGTAGGACGCGTGGTCGGTCAGCGAGGCGACGTCGCGCTGCATGGTCTTGAGCTGCTCGCGCATGTCCTTGGACCATTTGACGCCTTCCATGACAGCCGAGAGGAAAGTGACGACGCGGCCGACCGAGACCAGGCTCTCGCGGACCTTCGAGGTCAAATCCCCCTTGCGCCCGATCGCGATCAGGATCTGCGAATATCGCTTGGCCTGGCCGTGACGCTCGCTTTCGGGTTCGAAGATGTCATGGGAAACCTGATCGACGTCGGCGCCGACCTTCTCCAGAATGTCGGCGCAACGGTCGATCACCGCGTCGACAAGTTCCATCAGCACCATTTCGCCTGTTATGCCCGGCATGCAGGACCGCCCCAGCTTGTTCTCCACCAGGGCAAACGGCTTCGGCATGTCGTAGCGCACGGTTACCAAGCGGTGACCGGCCATGATGAAGGTGACGGCCGTCGTCCGCGGCATATCGGTGTCGGAATGGCACATCAGCGTCGCGGTCATGTAGCGCGCGCCGTTCTCGATATAGAGCCGGCTGGAAATCTCGATCTCCTGCATGTCCTCCCGGGTCGGCACCGCGATCCCGGTCAGCCGCTCCACGGCGCGGTCTTCCTCGGTCGTCGGCTTCACCATGTCGATCCAGACCGCGGCTTCCGGCAAAGTCGCCGGTTCTGGCACCTCGACTTTCTTCAGAGTGGATTCAGAGGGGACATACACTGACAACATGGGAAACTCCGGAACAGGGCAGTCTTTTGGTCCTGACGTGTCGTCACGCGAACCCGGGACCCGCTCCCGCGCGACACCGCCACCCAGCGGACTAAACGCGATTCTGGCAAGCGCTTGATGACTGGCGTATTAACCCCCCATCCACATTTATGGCGGTGGGGTGGCGGTACCGTGGCCACGATTCGGCAAGGACGACAGCGTTGCCTATAAATCAACCGGAAATCGAAAAACTTGCGGCAAAAAAGCCACAGCCAGGCTCCCGCAGCGCCGAACAAGCGTCTAAGCACTGGAATAATTACCGGTTTTTGCCAATAATGGGATTATTGGAATCGTGGCGTTTGCGGCGCAAGTTGGCGCTAACCGCGATATGTTCGATTGGAAGTGCGCAATGACGTCGCTGAAGGCAAAGTTGGGAATTCTGGCTGCAGGGCTGATGCTGTCAGGCTGCATGCAGACCACGAGCTATCAGGCTGCGCCGGAGGCGACGCTCAAGCCGAATGACAAGGCCCAGCTTGCAAAGGCGCGTTACGCCAAGGTTGCCGTGGCCGAACCGTTCCGCCGCGCCATCGTCGACTATCACCGCCGCGAACTGCCCGGCACGATCGTGGTCGATTCCGACAACCACTATCTTTACCTGGTGCAGGACGGCGGCAAGGCGATCCGTTACGGCATCACCGTCGGCGAAGAAGCCTTGGCCTTCTCCGGCATTGCCAAGGTCGGCAACATGGCGGAATGGCCGAAATGGACGCCGACCGCTGATATCCACAAGCGCATTGAAGGCCTGCCCGCGTCGGTGCCCGGCGGCGTCGACAATCCGCTCGGCGCCCGCGCGCTCTATCTTTACCAGGGCGGCCGCGACACGCTGTTCCGGATTCACGGCACCAACCAGCCGGAATATATCGGCGCATCGATTTCCTCGGGCTGCATTCGCATGACCAATGAGGACGTCATCGACCTTTACAGCAAGGTCAAGCAAGGCACGATCGTGGTGGTGCTCGACCCCAAGCAGGGTGACTCGCCGTACAATTCGAAGATGGCGCTCCAGGGCGGCGGCAGCTCGATAACGCAATAGCGGACTGCATCCGATCGCAACGAGATCAAAACGCCGGCCTTGCCGGCGTTTTTTATTTGTCGGTCGGTGTCGCGGAGAACACGCGGCTGGCGGGGCTGAAACCTTGGGCGTGGCCAAAATGTCGGCCAAAATCCACGGGATCCGCGGCCATGCGGCCAGAAAGACACAGCCGTCTCCCGCAGTAAGCCCAGCTGGCACGTAAACGCTGGAATTACGGCCGATTGCAACAGTAATGCGGCCAATGAATCGTCACGTGTAGGGCACGACTGGCGCGCTAGAGTCTTATCGGTTCTGATGGAATCAGAACCGAAGCTCTAGACTCTTGTTTTGACGCGTTTTCTTCACGCGAACCGGTATCCACCCCCGGATCAAGTCCGAGGGCATGCTTCGCTCGAAAACGCTCTAACCGACGACAAATGACGCCGCACAAGGACAATCAAGAGCGCCGGTTTTGCCGGCGTTTTTTTGTTGCGGGCTTTGGCTTGGACTCCACTTCCACCGCATCGGATTTCTCATCCGCCGGGGCCGCGCTGGATTTCCCCGCAGCGGGTTTGGCAGCGTCCGATTTGGCCGCTTCGGGTTTGGCGGCAAACTCGCGCGGCGGCGCCTCTTCCGGCCGCTCGGCCGGCATCAGCGGCGCTGTCTGCGGCAGCGGGTCCCACACGTTCCACTGGCAGATCCGGTAGTTATTCCGCCGTTCCATGAGATCGAGATGGATGTGGTCCTCGTGGTACCAGTCCGACCCCGGTCCCAGCACCGTCGAGAACCGCGCGCACGCCGAATGCAGCACGGCTTCGCGCAGCTCGCGCGGCACATTGCGATCGGTGAGCGAGATTGAGCGGCCATTGGCGAGCTTGAGGGCGCGGACGTCGAGCGCATTGGCGCGGCCGTGTTCGGAGAGTCTTGCGCCGACGATACGGTTGCGGCCGCGGCATTCGAACGAGTCGAAATTGTCGAGATCACTGATCGTGCTGCCGAGGCGCCCCGCCAGCGGCGCGATGTCGGTGCGGATCCAGTCCACCAAAGCAGAGGCCATCGCGCAGCGCAGGATCGCCGCCGGCTTCACCGAGACCTGACGCTTGTCCGGCAGCACAATCGCCTCGAGCCGCACCAGATCCTCGCCCCCGCAGCCGCCGGCGCCACGGATGTCGGGAATGCTGGGAGCGATGGCGATGGCCTCCGTCAGTGCCAGCCGGCAGGCCGAGGGCGGAGGTGGCTGGGGCGCGGCCTGTTCGGTGGGCTTGCCTTCCTTTGTGGTCTCCTTGGCCGTTTCCTTGGCCGTTTCCTTGGCAGCTTCCTTGGGAGCTTCCTTGGAGGACTCGTCAGCCGTGGGCTTGGCGGGCTCAGCGGTTGGTGCATCGGTCGGGCGCGGTCGCGGCAGCGGTACCGCCGCACGGTGGACCTTTCCACGCTGCCTCGGCGGATGGATCCCGAACAGATCGCCCCAAGGCGACTGCCACGCCGGCTGCCGGGACGTTTTCGCGGCCAGGGCCTGGTCGGAGAGCAGACCGAGCAAAAGCAGGCCCGCCGCAACGGTAACCATTGCCGCCGCCGTGCGACCAAAGGCGCCATAAGCCCATTTTCGGCTTGCTTTCTCCGCGCTACAGTTCATGTCAATTCCATGATCGCACGCCAAAACACCAGCACTTTGGCGGATCATGCGCGAGACAATAACCTTTGGGAGGGACGTGCGTATGCTCGGATTGATGCAAGACTGGCCTTTGCTTTGCCACCGGATTATCGAACACGCGGCGCAGTATCACGGTACGCAAGAGGTCGTCACGCGGTCGGTCGAAGGGCCCATTCATCGCACCAATTACGCCGAAATTCGCGATCGTGCGCTGAAAGTCTCGCAGCGCCTCGACCGCGACGGCATCAAGCTCGGTGACCGCGTCGCCACCATCGCCTGGAACACCTGGCGCCACCTTGAAGCCTGGTACGGCATCATGGGCATCGGCGCGATCTGCCATACCGTCAACCCGCGGCTGTTCCCCGACCAGATCGCCTGGATCATCAACCACGCGCAAGACCGCGTGGTGATGACCGATCTCACCTTCATTCCGATCCTGGAAAAGATCGCGGGCAGCCTGCCCAGCGTCGAACGCTACATCGTGTTCACCGACAAGGCCCACATGCCGCAGACCACGCTGAAGAACGCGGTCGCCTATGAGGACTGGATCGCGGAAGCCGACGGCAAGTTCGAGTGGAAGACCTTCGACGAGAATACCGCAGCCGCGATGTGCTACACCTCGGGTACCACGGGCGATCCAAAAGGCGTGTTGTATTCGCACCGCTCCAACGTGTTGCACGGGTTGATGGCCAACAATGTCGACGCTCTCGGCACCAGCGCCGCCGAGACAATGCTGCCGGTGGTGCCGTTGTTCCACGCCAACAGCTGGGGCATCGCGTTCTCCGCACCCTCGATGGGCACCAAGCTCGTGATGCCGGGCGCCAAGCTCGACGGTGCTTCGGTCTATGAGCTTCTCGACACCGAGAAGGTCACGCACACCGCCGGCGTGCCGACGGTGTGGCTGATGCTGCTCAATCACATGGCCGCCGGAAACCTGAAGCTGCCCCACCTGAAGAGCGTGGTGTGCGGCGGCTCGGCGATGCCGCGCTCGATGATCAAGTCGTTCGTCGACATGGGCGTTCGCGTGCGCCACGCCTGGGGCATGACCGAGATGAGCCCGATCGGCACCGTGGCGGCGCTGAAGCCGCCGTTTGCCGAACTCGCCGGCGAGGAACGGCTCGATATCCTGCAGACGCAAGGTTATCCGCCGTTCGGTGTGCAGATGAAGATCACCGACGATGCCGGCAAGGAATTGCCGTGGGACGGCAAGACCTTTGGCCGCCTCCAGGTCGCAGGACCTGCGGTCGCGAAGGCCTACTTCAAAGTCGATAGCGAGATTCTCGACGAGCACGGCTATTTCGACACCGGCGACGTCGCGACCATCGACCAGCACGGCTACATGCGCATCACCGATCGCTCCAAGGACGTTATCAAGTCTGGCGGCGAGTGGATTTCATCGATCGATCTGGAGAACCTCGCGGTCGGCCATCCCGCGGTGGCGGAGGCCGCCGTGATCGGCATCTATCATCCCAAATGGGACGAGCGCCCGCTCTTGATCGTGCAACTGAAGGCCGGCCAGCAGGCAAGCCGCGAGGACATCCTGAAATTCATGGATGGCAAGATCGCGAAATGGTGGATGCCGGACGACGTGGCTTTCGTCGAGGGCATTCCGCACACTGCGACCGGCAAGATCCTGAAGACCGCGCTGCGCGACCAGTTCAAGAGCTACCGTTTCCCGAACGCTGCGGCCTAGACCTTTCCCGTTCCGATAAAATCGGAACGGGGCTCTAGATTCTTTGGTTTGACGCGTTTTCTTGACGCGAACCGGTGTCCACTTCGCTGGAAAACGCTCTAGCCTCGGAAGGGCGCATTCGACCGGATGCGCCCCGACCTGCCCAGGGACCCACCCAAGACACGCCAGATCGATGACCACATCGCGCGCAGGCTGCGGGCTGTGTCCTGCACGGCGGCAACGACGGCCGCGTCCCGCTCGTGGTGAGCGATCCTGCCGTAAGCGGCGATATCGGGGCTGCCGTCCGGATGGCGCAGCGCGCCTTCAACAGCCCTTACGTGACCGTGCAGCTTCTTCTCCCAAGACATAGCGACCGCTCCTTCATTGACTGCGACCACTATTATTACGTTTCCAACGTGATATAATCGGCTAGTATTTATATTCACTCGTGAAACAAATTCATGAATATCAATGCAGCCTCGGCCGAGATGAATGGGTTCGTGCGGGTGGTCGAGCGGGGCAGCTTTGCGGCCGCGGCAGACGATCTCGGCCTGACCCCCTCTGCCTTGTCCAAGCTGGTCACGCGCATCGAAGACCGGCTGGGTGTGCGCCTGTTGACCAGGACCACGCGCAGGCTCGCCCTGACTGCCGAGGGCGATCTGTTTCTGGCCCGGAGCCGGGACATCCTCGCATCGATCGAAGCCGCCGAAGCCGAGGTAACGGCGGCAAGCCGGCTGCCACGTGGTCATTTGCGGATCAGCGTCGGGACAGCCCTCGCCAAACAGATACTCGGGCCCGCCCTTCCTGTTTTCCTTAGCCATTATCCAGACATCAGCGTCGAGCTTCATGTTTCGGACCACCAGGTCGATCTGGTTGCCGAGCAAGTCGATGTCGCCATCCGCTCCGGCGCACTCGGCGATTCAACCCTCATGGCGCGCAAGCTCGGTGACGCGACAAGGGTCGTTTGCGCCAGTCCGCTCTATTTGAAGCAACACGGATCGCCGCGCGTGCCGGCCGATCTGCTGCAGCATAATTGCCTGACGCTACCCGGGCCGGCGTGGTCGCAATGGCCCTTCCACACCCATGAAGGCATCAATCGCCTCGCCGTGTCAGGCACATTTACCAGCGACAGTGCCGACCTGCTGCTCGATATGGCGGTAGCCGGGCTCGGCATCGCCAGGTTGGCGGATTTCATGGTCGCGCGGGCGATACAGCAAGGCACCCTCGTTCCGCTGCTCGGAGACAGCCACATCCCCGAGACGTTTCCGATCCACGCGCTGACGGTCCCGGGCCGCCACCGCGCTCCGCGCATCAAGGCCTTTATCGACTTTGTGGCCACGCAGTTCGGGCGCCCGGCATGATGCGCCATGACGCTCCTTGCACCACCATTTGGACTGATTTTCCGGCGCAAGCTGCTTTCCACAGGTGCGGAAAATGCGCTAGTTCAGGGCGCCGGGTCTCCAGTATTGCGACCGGAACGGCAGCTGAATTCATGATGGAAGTTTGAGGATGGCCCGCAGGTTTTCCGCTCCCTACCAGACGGAGCCCGTGTCCAGCCTCGCCACATGGGCGCGCAACCTCGCACTGTTCTCACTGATTGCGGTGGTGGTCTCGATCATGATCGTCCGCTTCGGCTTCCTCGAGATGAAGCCGGCGCTGGCGACGTTCTTCGGCGCGCTGGCCTTGGCCGGCCTTTCCATCCTGGTCGGCCTGGCCGCGTTTGCCGCGATCTGGCAGAACGGTTCGCGCGGCATGGGCCGCATCCTGCTGGCGCTATTGCTCGACGCCGCCATCCTCGCCTACCCCGCCTATCTGGCCCTGCAATACCGCAAGTTGCCGCGGATCTACGACATCACCACCGATTCGATCGACCCACCGCGGTTCGAGGCGTTGGCGCGGCTGCGCGCCGGCGAAGGCACCAATCCGGCCGTCTATGCCGGGCTCTATTCAGCCGAGCAGCAGGCGATCGCCTACCCTGATATCGAGACCGTGGAGCTGGAGGTCCCGCCGCAGCGCGCCTACGAGATCACGCTCGCGCTGATCAACAAGCGCAAATGGCGCGTGGTCGACGAACGCCCGCCGCAGGCGCGCCGCGAAGGACGCATCGAGGCGATCGCGCAAACGATGATCATGGGATTTCGCGAAGACGTCTCGATCCGGATCAAGGCCGACGGCGAGGATTCCCGCGTCGATATCCGCTCCGCATCGCGCTATTTCGACAGCGACCTCGGCAGCAACGCCTCACGCATCACCAAGCTGATCGCGGACATCAACACCGTGGCCGACACCAAGCCGGCCGCGAAGAAACCGGCGGCGCCGGCGAAGGTGCAGGCCAAGACGGTGAAGAAACAGTAGCTCGCTGGCCGCGCTCCCTCGCCCCCGTGCGTGCGATGGGCGCAGAACGGGTCTCCGAGATTATCCCCTAACCGGACATGACGCAGTCAGATTCTCGTGCGGGAATGCACCTTGCCAAGGTGATCGCCATCGGCTTGCAGCCCGGCGTAAATTCATCTCCCAGGTTCAGGCGCCTGACATTGTTTCCGCCGTGACCTCCCAACCGGCATCTATGCCACCGGGAAGCATCTGCCCGCGATCCTCACCAACCTCTGCGTCGATCAACCGATTGAGCTTCTCGTTCATGGCGACAACGAGTTCCCGGTGTTGCTTGCTATTCATCGCGAGATTGTTCATTTCGTAAGGATCGGCTCTCACATCGAACAGCTCTACGTCGTTCATCAGGTAAAGGTCTTCGAAAGTCGTGGGGCGGTTGTGTTGCTTCGGCGAAAAATAGCGCGTGAATTGGTACCGCCCATCGAACACCGACCGTACCGCGCCACGCTTCATCATGTCGGGGCGGATGCCCGCACTTTTGAGATCGCTCGATTTGCCTCCCTGTTGCATGTAGGTAACGGCTTTGTTGAGAAAATCCCCGTCGAGGTAAGCGAACATGTTGTAGTTGAAGAGCGCGCCGTCGCGAACGGCCGTGAACTCGGCGCGCTGAGGAGCCGCGAGGAGTCCGGACAAGTCCTTTCCGGGAAGGTCTTTGACAATCCTGGCCCGTTTGTCCGGTGCGACCGCACTAAGCCCTATCAGCGTCGGCGCGATATCCACGTGCGACGTGACGGCCCGACACTGCTGCCCGCCGGCGTGCGCGGGGTGAGCGATGATCAACGGTACGTTGTTTTGCTCGCGGTACGAGACTGCACCCTTGGCGTGAAGTTGATGCGCGCCGTCCATGTCGCCATGATCGGCGGTCAGGATCACGATCGTCTTGTCGGCAAGACCCGAGGCGTCCAACGCGGCGAGAACGGTCTCGATGTTGCGATCCACATCGCGCATGCAATTCAGATAATAGTTGTGGCGCCGGCGCCAGCGAGCATCCTCGTTCGGGATGTGGCCGACCAGCGCGTCGTGGGCCCTCAGGAAATCACGATGCGCCGGAGGGCGGCCCGGCGCGTCAAGTGCCTGAAAGTGGCTCGCCGGGAGCTTGAAGTCCCACTGCTTGGCATAGAGCGGATCGACCGGGTCGCGCGCGACGCGCTTGATGCCGCTTTTTGTCTGGACAACCGTGCCGGGGGCATCGGTGTTGTAGTACATTACATCATGCGGGTTGACGAGGTTGACGGCGAGAAACCAAGGCTTGTTTTCCTGTGAGAGATCGCGTGCCTTGCCGCGCAGCCAGTTGACGCCCATTGCAGCGATGATCGCGTCGTGCAGGTATCCGCCCCGCGTGTGTGCGATGATGTCGCCCACGCCGAAATAATCGGCGAAACCGTACGCCTCCATCTCCTCCGTGAAAATCTTGGTCAGATGGCCATGTTCGTTGACCGTCTCAAATTCCCTGGTCAGATGCCACTTGCCCTTGTAGGCCGTGTAGTAGCCGGCGTCGCGCATCATATCGCCAAGGGTCGGAATCTCGGTCGACATGCTCTCGATCCAGGGGAAATTCGTGTTGTCGAACATTTTCGTGTGCTGGATGTGCCGCCCGGTATAGAGCACCGAGCGGGAAGGCGTGCACACGCATGAACCGATGCGGTGATTGACGAACGTTGTGCCTCGTTTCATCAATCGTTCGTGTGCAGGCAACCGATAACCCGCCGGGAGTTCTCCTGGCCGGAACAATCGCTCCTGGTCGACCAGGAGGAACAGGATGTTGTAGGGCTGCGCGCTCTCGCGGGCTGCCTTGGTCGAGCCAACGGCCGCGTGGACTTGCCCGCTCGTATCGGCCGCGGCGCCGAGTCCCAGAGCCACCGCACCCATTCCAGCCGTGCGCAGGAAGCCTCGACGCGAGTCAGCCGGGCCCTGCGGATGATCGTTACTCATGTCCTCTCCTTTTCTTGGTCAGGAGGCTTGCGGTAGAGTTGATCTTCAGTCGGTCGATCTTGCCCATTGAACTTGAAGGGAGCGCGGTCTTGGGCCGCCTAGCAAAGTCCAGGCACACGCAAGTTGTTCGCCAAGATCGTTCAATTTACCGCGCGGCAGCAATCGGAATGAGGTGCCTGGCCCCACCTGGACGGAGCACTCACCAGTCTGGCGCAAGGATCGAGCGGTAGCTATGCAAAAAGCAGCCAAGCCTGCGGCATCATGTCCGTAGTTGGGCACTTTCCGGACATGGCGAGATGTCCGACTTGAGTCTGTTATGCACAGCAAAGCGGACGTCGCCGGCCCACCAAGAAACCGGCCAGCCGGCCAAGGCGCAAGCCAACCCTAGTGTCCTAAATGCAAGATGATAGAGTGTCGTAATTCGCAGTATGACCGGTGAGGACACCATGGGATGGTTTGACCGGCTGTTTGGAAGAACCCCGGGGCCTACTAGCCAACTCTTTGCCAGATTCAGAAAGAAATCACGGGCACCAACTGATCCTGATCTTCTGAAGATTGCCAAAGACCGAAAAGGGCATGTTTCACGGAGAGCTGTGAGAGATGAGTATAATCGGCTGCTCTTGGAGAAGTACTCGCACGATAAGGATTGATTTCTAGTTCCATCTAGTGGCGCAAGCTTTTGTAAGCCCGCCTCAGCGGGCAGCCCCTATCTTGACGTCGCTTGCTAGCCCGTAGCAGGAAATGACGAGATGTCCGACTTGAGTCTGTTATGCGCAGCAAAGCGGACGTCGCCAGCCAAGGCGCGGGCCAAGACAGTGAAGAAGTGAGGCACTACCGTCATTCCGGGGCGACACGAAGTGTCGAACCACAAATGCGCAATTGCGCATCGGGGAATCTCGAGATTCCGGGTTCGTGCTTCGCACGCCCCGGAATGACAGACGGATGGATGGCCCTAAGAAGAAGCCATCCGATAGGTCCCACCGATCACGGGATCGCCGTCGGTCGCCACGATGCCGCGCGACACCAGATCTTCCAGATGCGCCAGCACCGAATAGCCGGCTGCACCGCTCAGCCGCGGATCGAGGCCGATATAGATCGCGCGCACCATGGTCGGGATGTCGGTCTCGCCCTTGACAAGGCGATGCAGGATCGAGGCTTCGCGCGCGCGGCGGTGCCGGGTCAGGAAACGCACAAAGCGCGGGCCTTCCGGAATTTCCGGCCCATGGCCTGAGAAATACAGATCCTCAGGGCGGCTCTCCAACCGCGCCAGCGAATCCATGTAGTCGATCATCGAGCCATCAGGCGGGGCCACGATCGAGGTCGACCAGCCCATCACGTGGTCGCCGACGAAACTGATCTTCCGCTCGGGCCAGGCGAACGCCAGATGATTGGCGGTGTGGCCGGGGGTTGCCACCGCTTCCAGCGCCCAGCCGAAGCCCTCGATGGTGTCACCGTTCTTGACCTCGATGTCCGGCCGGAAGTTGCGGTCGGCGCCCGATTCCGGATTGTGCTTCTCGCTCTCGAAGCGCGGCCGCGAGGCGCGGTGCGGTCCCTCGGCGTAGACAGGCGCGCCGGTCGCGGCCTTGATCCGCACGGTGTTCGGCGAATGGTCGTTGTGGGTATGGGTGACCAGGATATGTGTCACGGTTTCGCCGCGCACGGCGTCCAGCAGCGCGTTCGCGTGCGCCTCGTTGTTTGGCCCGGGATCGATGATCGCGACCTTGCCCTTGCCCACGATGTAACTGACCGTGCCGGTGAAGGTGAAGGGGCTCGGATTGTTGCAGAGCACCCGACGTACGCCGGGCCGGGCTTCGTCGACGACGCCCGGCAGGAGCGGAAAGTCGCGGTTGAACGGGATGGTTTCGTTGTCGGTTTCGGCCATGGGAGTTCCTGCACGCTGTCACCAAGCTACAGTCGTCATACCCCGCGAAGGCGGGGTATCCAGTAAACGCCGGCGTTTCGAGACTAAACGGGAGGTCTCTGGGATACTGGATCGTCCGCCCCCCGTGCGCAATTGCGCACTCGGGCGGACGATGACAGCTAAGTTTGACGCCACCTCGGGTGCCCTGTCCAAGGCCTTACGAAAACGCCTGGATGCCCGTGATCGCGCGGCCCAAAATCAGGGCGTGGACGTCGTGGGCGCCTTCATAGGTGTTGACGGTTTCCAGGTTCGAAGAGTGGCGCATCACGTGATATTCGATCTGGATGCCGTTGCCGCCGTGCATGTCGCGGGCGACGCGCGCGATGTCGAGCGCCTTGCCGCAATTGTTGCGCTTGACGATCGAGATCATCTCCGGCGCCACCTTGCCTTCGTCCATCAGACGGCCGACGCGCAACGAGGCCTGCAGGCCCAGCGAGATCTCGGTCTGCATGTCGGCGAGCTTCTTCTGCACCAGCTGGGTTGCCGCCAGCGGCCGGCCAAACTGCTTGCGCTCGAGCGTGTATTGCCGCGCGCGCGCCATGCAGTCTTCGGCGGCGCCCATCACGCCCCAGGAGATGCCGTAGCGGGCGCGGTTGAGACAGCCGAACGGCCCCTTCAGACCGGACACGTTGGGCAACAGCGCGCTCTCGGGCACCACCACGCCGTCCATCACGATCTCGCCGGTGATCGAGGCGCGCAGCGAAAGCTTGCCGCCGATTTTCGGCGCCGACAGGCCCTTCATGCCTTTTTCCAGGATAAAGCCGCGGATCTGGTTGTCATGCGCGGCCGATTTCGCCCAGACGACAAAGACGTCGGCGATCGGCGCGTTGGAAATCCACATCTTGCTGCCGGTCAGCCGGTAGCCGTCGGAGACCTTCTCGGCGCGGGTCTTCATGCCGCCGGGATCGGAGCCGGCATCCGGCTCGGTCAGGCCGAAGCAGCCGACCCATTCGCCGGTCGCGAGCTTGGGCAGATATTTCTTGCGCTGGCTGTCGTCGCCATAGGCGTAGATCGGGTGCATCACCAGCGAGGACTGCACGGAGTTCATCGAGCGATAGCCGGAATCGACGCGCTCGATTTCGCGCGCCACCAGGCCATAGGCGACATAGCTTGCACTGGCGCAGCCATATTCTTCCGGCAGCGTGATGCCGATCAGGCCGAGTTCGCCCATCTCGTTGAAGATCTCGCGATCGGTCTTTTCCTCGAGATAGGCCTTGGTGACGCGCGGCAGCAGCTTGTCCTGCGCATAGGCTCGCGCGGTGTCGCGGATCATGCGTTCGTCTTCGGTAAGCTGCTCGTCGAGCAGGAACGGATCGTCCCACTGGAAACCCGCGGATGTCGGTTTGTCCTTGGACTGAGGGCGCACGCTCATAAAAATCCCTTTCGCATCACTGTCCTCATTGGAGTTGGCGGCCAAATTAGTGCGCTATCGTCCGAAGCGCAATTGAATTGGGCCTTTTACGTCATTCCCCGATGCGCAATTGCGCATCTGTGGGCGCGCGCAGCGCGAGCCCGGAATCTCGAGATTCCGGGTCTGGTTCTAACGCACCATCCCGGAATGGCGAATGCGGCTACCCTTCGAGCCGTTCGTTGGAGACGATCTCGATCCCGAAACCGGACAGTCCCTTGTAGTCATGGACCGACGACGTCAGATGCCGGATCGAAGTGATGCCGAGATCGCGCAATATTTGCGCACCGACGCCGACTTCACGCCATTGCCGGTTGCGATCGGCCTCGGCGGATTTCTGTTCGCCGACCGGCTCGACCGGAACGCCGGCGGCGCCGTCGCGCAAATACACCAGCACGCCGCGGCCGGCCTGCTTGAAATGGTTCAGCACGATCTGCATGCGCGCCTGGCCGGTGAACAGATCCTTGACGATGTTGGGCTTGTGCAGCCGCGTCAGCACGTTCTTGCCGTCGCCGATGCCGTTGTAGACGAAGGCGGCATGCGCGATCTCATCGAACGGCGAACGGTAGGCGTAGCCCTGCAGCGGCCCGATCGGGCTATCCGTTGTAAAGGTTGCGACCCGCTCGATCAGCTTCTCGCGCGCCTGGCGGTAGGCGATCATGTCAGCGATCGTGACGTGCTTGAGCTTGTGGGTGGCGGCGAATTTTGCGACCTGCACGCCCTTCATCACGGTGCCGTCGTCGTTCATCAACTCGGAGATGACGCCGACCGGCGGCAGGCCGGAGAGCTTGCAGAGATCGACCGCGGCCTCGGTATGACCGGAACGCAGCAGCACGCCGCCGTCACGGGCGATCAGCGGAAAGATATGACCGGGCCGGGCAAAATCACTGGCGCCGGCATTCGGGTTGGCCAGCGCCCGGCAGCAGGAGGCGCGCTCGTCCGCCGAAATCCCGGTGCCGCCATCGGGCTTGTAGTCGATCGAGACCGTGAAGGCGGTGGTGTGGTTGGAATCATTATGCGCGACCATCGGATCGAGCCGGAACCGGCGCGCGTCTTCCTGCGTGATCGGCGCGCAGACGATGCCCGAGGTATGGCGGATGATGAACGCCATTTTCTCGGCGGTGCAGAGCGAGGCCGCGACGATCAAATCGCCCTCACCCTCCCGGTCGTCATCATCGGTGACGACGACGAGTTCGCCGTTGGCAAAGGCTTGCAGAACTTCCTGGATCGTATCGGCCATTTTCTCAAATTCTCGCTTTGGACAGGGAGTGCATTAGCCGGACTCATGGGCCCGCGCCAGCATCAATACGCAGGGCAGGACGTCGCCTGCGACGTTTCGCAGTACGAAATCGGCATGCAGGAAACCATTGACCGGGTCCGGCTTCAATCGCCATGGTCGCACCCATAAAAACAAGAAGCACCATTCGGGGAGGAGACATATGCGTTTTCGGTTGAATTTCCACCTGATGGCATGGGCGGGGTTCGCCCTGATGGCAGGGGTCGCGGGCCTATCGCACCCCGCTCCCGCCGCTGGCGTACCAGCCGCTGAGAGCAGCCTGTAGCCCTACCAGTTCACCGCCGCCGCTGCTCGCGCCATTTGGAGAAGCCTGCAGCAAGGAGGATGCAGAAGGCCCACCCCAGCAAGGGCACAGCTGCGGTGCGCGCAATGGCCCGGTATTGCTCTGCGAGGGCGCCTGCAACCGAGGGAGCGCGCGTCACGATGAGCGGCTCATCCAGTGTCTTGAGGCCGAGTTTCCTGGCCGCATCGCGCGCGATGATCTGCGCGCCGGATACGGCAACGCCCACGAGCCGGACATATTCACCGCCGGATTCGCTCCAGAATTGCGGATGCGAGGCGAGAACGCGTCCGGAATCCCTGACTTCGCCCGCGACCCAGACTTCAACGGGAAGCTCGGGTCTCCACCCCTCGCCGACCAGCGGCGCAAGACGGCGGGTGCCGTAACCCTTGCTGCCGCGGCCGCCGCTCATGCGGGCCTCCCCTGCGAACTCGGTGGCAATGCGCCAGCGCGGCGCGGCGTAGCCGGCGACGCCGACACCTTCAGGAATATCGTCGACCAGACGCAGATTGACGGTGCGGCCCCACAACGGTGCATCCACGACAAAGGCCGGCGACACGCCCGTCAATGTCATGATCGCGACCGCAGGCATGCACAGGCCGGGCCGGGATCGCGTGACGCCTATAGCCAGCGGCAAACCGAGCAGGAACACCCCCATGATCCACGGCACAACCGGCGTGTATGCAACGACAAGCGTGCCGAGCGTCAGCTGAAACAGGATCGCAGCCGTACCCGCCATCAGGCAGCCGAACAGCGTGGACGACGCGGCCAGCGACGGGCCCGAACCGCGCGTCCTGTTTGATGACGAGAACGATATCCGCATGCTGATGGGCATTTCCGTGCTTCAATCCGGCTGGCGCATCGCCAAACCCAGGACGGCCCCGCACAGGGCGCCCGCCGCTCCGCCGACGCCCATGGTGCCAAGCGCGCGGGCCGCGTAAACGGTCTCGTGCGGCTTCAATGTCAGCAGCACCAGGAGCATCATGCTCAGCGCTCCCGCGGTGAAGCCGACGGCAGTCAGTCCCGGTACGCGCCTGCCTTGCCATCCCGCGGACGAATAGGCCGCGACCGGCAGGGCGATCAGTGTGGTCGGCGCCGCGAGTAGCGCGCCGAACGAAATACCGGCGAGAGCGAGGAACCTCAGAAAGTCGGGAAACGGAAAATCGATTCCGTCGATCAGATACATCGGCACGACCAGCATCAGCGCTCCCGCCAGGCCGCCGAGCGGGGCGAGCAGCAATCCGATGGCGAGCGCCTTGGCTGCATCGCTCCCGCCCGTCCGCGCGAAAGGCCGAGCCTTCCGGGCCGGCGCTTCACGATCGGACCGGATCATTTCGACGCTTTCCTTCGGTTGAGACGAGTGTTCGCAGCCGCCAAAAGAATGGCTGCTCGCCGTGCAATATTCAGTGTCGGTTGTATTAAGTTCGGTTCAAATGCAGAGTTGGGAGACTCTGATCCCCCGCGGCGCCTGTCCGTCATCTCTCCGCTTACGGAGATAGAGCGACAGCCAGCCTTACGGCAGCACTTCCTTGCGCTCGGCGAGCAGTGCATCCATTTCGGCGCGCTTGTCTCCCAGCAGGTCGGCGGCGGCGGCCTCGATCACGGTATAGAGTTCGTGAGCATCGCTGAGCCGGGTCACGGTGACGTAATCGGCGCCGGCTGCGTAAAGGTCGTTGACGTCGGACAAGAGATCCGCGGTCGCGACGATTTTTGCGGTCGGGTTGAGGGTGCGCACGTGCCGGACCAGTTTCTCGTTGTTGGCGCCCTTCAGGAGCGAATCCGGCACGCTCAGGATGATCAGTTCCGACTTGCCGATACCGGCATGGAGCAGCGTATCGACATTGCTGATATCGCCATAGATCACGTGCAGACCCCGATCGGCCAGCGTCCGGAACACATTGGGATTGAAATCGATCACGGTGATCTGTTCGAGCACGAGCGGATTTTGCCGCTCGATTTCGGCGAGCAGCGCGCTCGCCGCGCGGAAGAAGCCGAGAATGACGATACGGCGTGCCTCATGGCCGCCCTCATGTCCGGCCTCGCCCTGGCCGTGATCGAGATCGCGCAGCCCGATCTTCTTCATTGGACCGATCAGAGCCCGCGTGATCTCATCGCTCTTGCCCATCACGAAGGTGCTGATCACGGCCAAAATGACGAAGGCGAACGACGCCGCGCTCGACGTCTCGGTCCCGATATGGTTCGCGACGACACCGGTCTGGATCACGACCAGCGAAAACTCCGAGATCTGCGCCAGATTGATCGCCGGCAACAGGCTGGCGCGCAGACCCTGCTTCATCAGATAGAGCGGCACAAATGTCGTCACCACGCGGCTCACCACGGTGAAGGCCGCAATCAACAGCGCCAGCCCTATCACCGACGGGCCGGGAATGGGAATGGTCATGCCCAAGGCCACGAAGAACAGCGTGATGAAGAAATCGCGCAGCGTCGTCACCTTGGCGGTGACGTCGAGCGCATAGGGGAATGTCGAGAGCGAGACACCGGCGACCAGCGAACCCATCTCGCGCGACAGATGCAGCTTCTCGGCAATCTCGCCGATCAGGAAGCACCAGGCCAGCGCGCCGAGCAGGATCAGCTCAGGGCGGCGCGCGATCTGGTGAAACAGCCGCGGCAGCACGTAGCGGCTCAGCACCAAAGCGGTCGCCACCAGCACGCCGACCCGGCCGATCGAGATCAGGATCACGCTCACCTGAAGATTGTCGAGGCTCGGCTGCACGGCGAGGAACAGGATCGCGAAGATGTCCTGCAGCACCAATACACCGAGCGTGATGCGGCCGGGCAGCGTATCGAGCTCACGCTTCTCGTACAGCACCTTGACGATGATAACGGTTGAGGAGAGCGCGCAGGCGACGCAGAGATACAGCGCGTCGAAACGCCCCGCCCCCATCGACAGTCCGATCCCCCAAAAGAACAGGATCCCGAGCAGGCAGCCGCCGACCAATTGCCCGCCCGCGGCGAACAGGATGACCTTGCCGGCGCGCACGATCTTTTTCAGGTCGATTTCCAGCCCGATCATGAACAGCATGAAGATCAGGCCGAGTTCGGAGATGACGTGAATCGAATCCTTTGAATGGACCCATTTCATGCCGAATGGACCAATCAAAAACCCGGCGATAAGGTAAGCGAGGATCAGCGGTTGCCGGGTAAAATGCGCCAGCAAACCAAGCACCCAGGCAAACAGGATGCATAAAGTGATATCGCCGATAAGCTCGTGCATATTTCCTGACTTTTCCTCATTGCAACCTAGAGGCCGGGGCGCAATGGTCAAACGAGCAATGTGTCACATCCGCCTAACAGGTCTCTTTCTAGCGATTCTTGCCTGCCTGTCGATCCTTTACTGCCCGGGAGCGCAGGCGCAGGCGGCCGGCAGTATCCGGCAAAATTTGGAAGGGTTCCTGACGGCGAACCCCGCACGCACCCCCGCTATATCGGGCAGCATCGATAGCAGACATTCCGCTTTCATCCCCCGGCGGCGACCGATTAAGATCATCGGCAAGAACTAACCAAACTACCGGAGGGCCGCGCCAGCGGCCTTCTCAACGAAAAACAAAACGGGAGTGAATGTCCAATGTCTACCGCATCAATCTTTGATTTCGCACCATTGCTGCCGGCCGGATTGCCGGCGCCGGCGGCGCGGTGGACGGGTCTGGCCAAATACAGTTTCGTCGGCGGCAACAATGATCCCGACCAGGTGCCGGTCGATGGCCTGATCGCGGCGATGACTGCCGTGCTCCAGCGCGAGGGCAAGACGCTTGCGACCTACGGCCTCGCCAGCGGCCCGCAGGGTTACCGCCCCCTGCGCGAATTCCTCACCAGGAAACTCAAGCGCGATGCCGGCATCGGCTGCACCACCGACGACGTCATGATCGTCTCCGGTTCGCTGCAGGCGCTCGACCTCGTCAACGCGACGCTGCTGGCGCGCGGCGATACCGTGCTGATCGAACAGGAGACCTATCAGGGCTCGCTGAGCCGGCTGACCCGGCTCGGCGTCAAGACGGTCGGCATTCCCCTCGACGACGAGGGCATGCGGATGGATGCGCTGGCGGCTGTTCTGGCCGACCACAAGCGCCGCGGCATCATGCCGAAATACATCTACACCATCCCGACCGTGCAGAACCCGACCGGCTCGATCCTGCCGGAGGCGCGGCGCGCCGAAATGATAAAACTGTCGCAGGAATACGGCGTGCCGATCTTCGAGGATGATTGCTACGCCGACCTGATCTGGAACGGCCAGCGCCCGCCCGCGATCTATGCGATGAGCAAGCAAGGCGGCGTCATCCATATCGGCTCGTTCTCCAAATCGATTGCGCCGGCGCTGCGGGTCGGATTCATCGTCGCGCCCTGGGAGATGATGTCGCGGATGCTGGCGCTGAAGACCGATGCCGGCTCCGGCGCGCTGGAGCAGATGGTGCTGGCGGAATATTGCACGCCGCATTTCGAAACCCACGTGCCGAAGCTGACACGCGGCCTGCGCGCCAAGCTCGATACGCTGATGGAGGCGCTCAACGAGCAGTTCGGCACATCAGCCGAGTTCGAGGATCCCAAGGGCGGCATCTTCCTGTGGGTCAAACTTCCCGACAATGTCGATACGTTGAAGCTGTATCAGGCAGCGCTGGCCGCCGGCGTCGCCATCAACCCGGGGCCGGAATGGTCGACCGACAAGTCCTATGCCGGCAGCCGCCTGCGGCTGTGCTTTGCCAGCCCCTCCCACGAGCAGATCCGCGAAGGCGTCGCCGTGCTCGCGGACGTCTGCCGCAAGGAGTTCGGTGTGCCCGAGCGAAGCGCCAATGTGGAGAAGCGGGCGCGCAGTTAAGGTGCGCGAGCGCACACCTGAGGTGACCGGCGCCGCCTCCCAGCATCGCCTCGGCATTGCCCTCGTCGTCGCTGCCGCCATCGCCTGGAGCACGGCGCCGTTCTTCACACGGCTGCTCGCCTATGATTCCTGGACCATCCTGTTCTGGCGGGGGTTGTTCGGCGGCGGCCTGATCGCGGCCATGATGGTGTTGCTGCAGGGTCGCGCCGGCCTGCAGGAGCTGACCAGGATGGGAAAAAGCGGCTGGCTGGTCGCATCGTATTCGACAGCAGCCATGATCGCCTTCATCCCTGCCCTGCAGCTGACCAGCGTATCCAATGTCGCGATCATCATCGCCACGGGGCCCTTCCTCGCCGCAGCGCTGGCGTGGGCATGGCTGCGAGAAATCCCGAGATTGCGAACCATGCTGGCGAGTGTCGTGGCGCTCTGCGGCGTTGCGATCATCCTCGGCAATGCGCGCGCCGGTTCCGACATTCTCGGCATCGCGCTCGCCATCTTCATGGCGCTGGCGATCGCCGCGATGACGGTCATGGTGCGACGGCACAAGGAGACGTCGATGGTAGCCGCCGCCGCGATCTCGAACATCCTGGGCAGCGTCGTCAGCATTCCGTTCGCTCACAACATAACTGGCGTCACCGGGTACGACCTGTTCATTCTTGCGATGTTCGGCTTCTTTCAGGTCGCCATCGGCCTCACGCTGTTCTTCCTCGGCTCACGCCTGTTGCCATCCAGCCAGGCGGCGCTGATCTCGACGCTGGAGACACCGCTGATGCCGTTTTGGGTGTGGCTGGCGTTCGCCGAGGTTCCCGGAATCCGGGTCCTCATCGGCGGCGCCCTTGTCATGGGCGCGGTCATTGCCGACATTATCGGCGACAGCCGCGCGCAACAGCAATCAGGCTGATCTGGCCGACCTGCCCCTCCGCTCTACCGCGACATGGCGACGATCTCGACCCAGTTCGGGTTCTTGCCCACGGCATACTCCTTGAGTTTGGTGAGTTTGCCGGTCGCCTTGTCGATCGCGCAACTCGTCATGCTGTTGGACAATTGGCCGACCGACAACAAATAGCGGCCGGTTGGATCGATGTTGAAACCGCGCGGCTGCTTTTCGGTCGGGTAGGAATCGATCGGTGTCAGCATTCCCGTCTTGGGATCGACCTTGAATGCCGCAAGCGTGCTTGTGGTGCGTTCGGAGGCGTAGAGAAATTTGCCGTCCGGCGTGAGATGGATATCCGCAGCCCACGGCTTGCCCTCGAACCCCCTGGGCAATGACGTCGCGACCTGAATTTCCTTACCCAGGGTACCGGCCTTGGCATTCCATGGGAAAACGTAGATCGACGCGTCGAGTTCATTGAGCAGATAGACGAACCGGTTGCCCGGCGCGAACACCAGGTGACGCGGACCGGCCTTGGCCTTGACGCTAACGGTCGGTGGATCGTTGGGTACAAGTTTGCCGGTCTTGGCGTCGAATTTTTCCTGGTACACGACGTCGCCGCCGAGGCTGGTGTGCAGCACGTAGCGGTTCGACGGATCGACCACGATGCAATGCGCATTCGGCTGCGTCGCCATGATCTGCTGCGCCGGCTGCACGACGCCGTCGAGGCCGATCGGATTGACCGTGACCTTGTTGCCGCCATAGGAGGCGCTGAGCAGGAACTTTCCGCTCTGGTCGGTGGCGACATAGGCCATCGAATCGGCCAGCGGACCGGGGCCCAACGGCTTCAATTTGCCGGTCTTGGCATCGATCGAAAAGCTCACCACCGAATATGGCTCGTTGCGCAAGCCCGCAAAGAGACGTTTCTTGTCGGGACTGACCGCCAACGGCAGCGAGCCTCCGGGTTTGGCAGGGCCCGGCACCGCGGTCGTTTCGACCGGTGTCAGTTCGCCGTTCGGCTTGAGTTCCAACACGTGGACGTCCTGGCTGTCGGCATTTCCGACATACACAAACGTCGCAGCACCCGCAGATGACATGAAAACCCCAGCTCCCAGCAAAGCAGCCACGCTGAATATCGCATTAAGACTCGCTCGTGCTCGCACGTTGCCTCCTCATTTCCGGTTGATCGAACAGCGGTTGCCGACGTGATGGATGCGCACCCTATCGCACCGCGAACGGCGCCTGATACGGCCTCCCGAACGGCACGCCGTTGATCACGGTCTGCACCGGTTTCAGCAGCAGCTTGCCCTCGCGCTTGTTGTTGCGGGTGTCGACGAACGAGACCTGCGCCTCCATCAGTTCCATGATCGCGACGTCGCCGGGCGCGCCGACCTGCAGCGTGCCGATTTTCGGTGCGCGGTTGATGATCTTGGCCGGCGCCGAGGTTGCCATCGCCACCACCTGCTCCACCGTAAATCCGAGCGGGATGAACTTGCTCATCACGTTCGGCAGATACGGCATGCCGGGCGAATTGCCGGAGAAGACGTGGATGTCGGACGAGATCGTGTCGGGCGGGCAGCCGCCCGCGATCGCAGGCTCCGCCACCGTGAAATCGAAACTGCCGCCGCCGTGCCCGACGTCGAACATCACGCCGCGCTGCTTGGCGGCAAGCGCTGCCGGCAGCAGCTTGCCATCCTGCACGATGTTGGTGAACACGCCGCCGACGTTCGGTGCGCCGGAATAGGCATGGGTCAGCACATCGCCCGGCCGCAGCAGATCGAGAATCTGCGACATCAACTCCTTGGTCTCGACGCCGCCGATATGCACCATCATCTTGGCCGGCCAGCCGCACATCTCGCAGGCCTTTATGGCCCGCTTCAGTGGTTCGAGGCCGTGCTTGGCGATGACATTCTCCGACATCCGGACTTTGACGCCGAGCAGGAAATCCGGATTCTCGGCCAGCGCCATGGCGCAGGCGTCGAGCTGCGCGTGGTCGATATTGTATAGTTCGGCGACCGGGAAACCCGACAGTCCATGATTGGCAATATGCACGAAGGCGTAAATCCGTGCGCGGGATTGCGCCACGATGTAGCGGCGCAGCGCGGCGATATTGTTGACGCCGGCGTCCCCCGCCGACACGACTGTCGTCGTTGCCTGGGCCTGCACCAATTCGTCGGCGGGAATGCCGATCGCCGAGCCATAGGGGTAGACATGGGAGTGCAGGTCGATCAATCCCGGCGTCACCAGTTTGCCGGCAGCGTCGATGGTCTTCGAGGCGCGTGCGGCCGGAATATCGGCCTCAACTGCCTCGATCATGCCCCAGCGAATGCCGATATCACGTTTTCCCCGCAACGACTGGCTGGGATCGAGCACATCGCCGCCCTTGATCACGAGGTCGAACTTGTCGTTCGGGCCCATCGCGGCATTGGCCGGTGCGGACATCGCAGCGACCGCGGCCGATCCTGACAGGCTCAGAAAATCACGGCGTGAAAACCCGCTCATGGCATCGCTCCCCCATATGATTTTTATGGCGCGATGATGCGCCGGGACCGGGCTCAACGCAAGTGCGCGCATGCCCACGATCAACCCACACGGGTATCAATGACCGTGCGGCCGGACGGTCCGTGGGATTGCGGTTGTCCAGAACGGCCGCGTGTAAACGCAACGTTTCGAGCGTGGGTTAATGGACTAAAGAAACTTGCTCGTGCACGGAACCAACGCACGCATTGCATCCGCAGATCCTTGCTGAACAGACATTCAGAATTCTCTTCAAGTTTCGTCGGAACGTTCCCGTCGATGCGCTGTTCTATCCTCGCTCAATTGAGAAGAGGACAAGTAATGAAGAAGTTTGGATTAGTTTTGGCCGCGCTTGGCGCGATCATCATCGGGCTGCCGTCGATTGCAAGCGCACAGACTGTTGTGATCAAGCGTGGCAGCGGTTATCATCAAGGCCATCACCACTCTCACGGTGCACGCGCCGAATACCGCGGGCATCGTGACCGCGGCTACCATCGCGGACATCGTGGTCATGGTCACCACAACAAGGTCGTGATCATCAAGAAGCATCGTTACTGAGGTTTATGCCTCAGACTTAGGCCTCAACGGAAAATGGCTCCTCGCGGAGCCATTTTCTTTGTTGGTATCGCCGGCTGATTGCTTCGGCTCACCTGTAGATTTCAAACAGGCCTGCGCCACCCTGGCCGCCACCGATGCACATGGTGACGACGCCCCACTTCGCCTTGCGACGACGGCCTTCCTGCAGGATGTGGCCGGTGAGCCGCGCGCCGGTCATGCCGAAGGGATGGCCGATCGCGATCGAGCCGCCGTTGACATTGTACTTCTCGGGGTCGATGCCGAGCTTGTCGCGAGAATACAGACACTGGCTGGCGAAGGCTTCGTTCAGTTCCCAGATGTCGATGTCGTCGATCTTGAGGCCATGGCGCTTCAACAGCTTCGGCACGGCGAAGATCGGGCCGATGCCCATCTCATCCGGCTCGCAGCCCGCCGCCGCCCAGGCAACGAAACGGCCGAGCGGCTGCAGGCCGCGCTTTTCGGCATCCTTGGCTTCCATCAGCACGACAGCCGCCGCGCCATCCGAAAGCTGGCTGGCATTGCCGGCGGTAACGTATTTGCCGGCACCCTTGACCGGCTCGAGCTTGGCAAGGCCTTCCATGGTGGTCTCGGGACGGTTGCACTCGTCGCGATCGACCGTGTAGTCGACGATGCTTTCCGCTTTCGTCGCCTTGTCGACCACCTTCATCCTGGTCTTCATCGGGACGATTTCGTCCTTGAACTTGTTGGCCTGCTGGGCGGCGGCCATGCGACGCTGCGATTCCAGCGAATACTCGTCCTGGTATTCGCGGCTGAGCTTGTAGCGCTCGGCGACGATGTCGGCGGTATCGATCATCGCCATGAAGATGTCGGGCGCGGTCTTGAGCAAATCCGGATCGATCGATTCCTTGGGCGAGCCGCCGCCGGGAATCGAGATGCTTTCAACGCCGCCAGCCACGATGCAATCGGCGCCGTCCGAGCGGATCGAGTTGGCGGCCATCGCGATGGTCTGCAGCCCCGAGGAGCAGAAGCGGTTGACCGAAACGCCGGCCGTCGACTTTGGCATGCCAGCGAGCAGCGCAGCCTGGCGGCCGATATTGGGCGCGCCATGCGCGCAATTGCCGAGATAGCAGTCCTCGACGTAGTCCTTCTCGACGCCGGCGCGCTCGACCGCGTGCTTGATGGCGTGGGCCGCCATCGACATCGGAGGGGTGATATTGAACCCGCCGCGGCCGGACTTCGCCAGCCCCGTACGTGCATAGGAAACGATAACAGCTTCACGCATTTTCTAGACCTCCCTTTGATGCCACCCAGTATGGACTGGACCTCAGCCCGTGTGTAGCGAAAAACCTTGAATTCCGGCGGACGGAAAAGGAGGAATCGCCTTCAATCCCACGCCGGCCCGAAGGCGGGATTTACACAACGTTTGTCCTTCGGCAAGGCCGCGATTGCTTTTCGATCGTCGTCATCAAGCCGCAGCTTCAACGCATCGAGATTGGCCTTTTGGCTTTCGGCGCGCGAGGCCTTCGGGATCGCGGCGACGCCGTCCTGGTCGAGCAACCATTTCAGCGCCACCTGTGCGGCGCTGGCATTATGCTTGCGCCCGATCGCGGTCAGCGTCTCGTCGGAGGCCACGCGGCCCTGCGCCAGCGGGCAATAAGCAACCAGCGGAATCGATTTGGCGGTGAGATATTGGCGCAGCTTTGTCTGATCCAGCATCGCGTGGTATTCGACCTGGTTGCAGGCAATCGGAGCCTTGATCTCCTCGACCACGGTTTTCAAGAGCGCGATGTTGAAATTGGCGACCCCGATGGCGCGGGTGCGGCCTTCCTGCTTCAGCTTCATCAGCGTTTCGAAGATCGCCGGCAGGTTCATATCTCGTGACGGCCAGTGCACCAGATAGAGATCGACCTGATCGAGCCGCAGCTTCTTCAGGGAAGCATCGAAAGCCCGGCGGATCGCGTCCGGCGCCAGGTTTTCGTTCCAGACCTTGGTGGTGACATGCAGGTCCTTGCGGGCGATGCGCGAGGCCGCGATTGCAGCGCCAATCGGCTCCTCATTGCCATACATTTCCGCGGTGTCGAGATGCCGGTAGCCCAGCGCAATCGCGCTTTCGACCGCGGCGCGGCAGCCATCGCCCTGCAGGCGAAAGGTGCCAAGTCCAAGCCTCGGCAGGGCAATGCCCTGCGTTTGCAGATTTTCCATTGAATGCTCCCGAAGGCGTAAAGTGTCGCGGGGAAGACGAAAGCCGCATGGACGGCATTGGATTGCGTGGGATAGATCGCTATAAATAGACTGCCCGCAAGGCGCTGGGCAAATCAAGATCAGGTCAGGGAGAGCGATGGGCAACGCGTTGCAACGATGGCTGGATTCGCATCAATTGCCGGCGATCGCCGCCGCCGTACTCGGCGTGATCACGACGCTCTCCGTGCTGATCGTGGCTGTCTTCTTTCTGATCGGAAAACCCTGAGCGACCGCCGCTATCGCTGCCAGTTGCAGATGCCGCCGGACCTGCACGGCCAGGTTTGAATCCGGGTATCGCGCGCCTGCGCATCGAGCGGATTGTGGCGCGGCTTCGCCAGCTTCGCACGCGCTGCGGCACGCGGCGCCTCAGTGCTGGTCTTCTCGGCCTGAGATTTGGCGACATCCGCCTTGCGTGGCGGCAGCTTGGGCCAGATCGTCGAATCCAGATCCGCCTCCGTGTCCTCCGACCTTGCCTCGATCCGAACGGGCCCGAACCGTGCCTCCGGCCCGATCCGCTTGGGCGACAATACGGCCCTGGGAAGATCAAGGCTGAGCAACTCACCCGGACGATACTCGGCCGCCGTCGCGGCGCCGGCCAATGCCAAAAACCCCGTGCAAACCGCTGCAGCTAAAGCGCTTTTCAGGACCATTATGGGCCTCCTGAAATGAATAAAAATAAAGGTAACTGAGACCATCATGTAGGAAGCCGGCAGGGCCTTTTCCAGCCGAAATTTTCGGCAAGGTTACCCGCTAACTACGCCGGCCGCGAAAAATCCGCGGCCGGTCGCCCGGAACCTATTCCGCGGCTTGCGCAACCGGCTGACCGATCGTGCCCTCCAGCCGCGCGCATTCCTGGCGGTAGCGCGCGACATTGGCCTCCTTGATGTGGCCGTAGCCGCGCACGAGGTCAGCCATTTTCGCCAGCGCCACCAGCCGCGGCCAGTCCTGCGGTTTGGCCGTGTCGAGGTGGCGGAGGATCATGTCAGAATATTCGCCCGGCAGTGCCCGCTCCATCCGGCGCTCGGAGGTATAGCCGAACGGATCGAACGCGGTGCCGCGCAGGAATTTGAAGCGCGTCAGGACATCGAACGCCTTGAGGATCCAGCCACCGAATTCACGCTTGCGCAAATGCCCGGTGACCTTGTCGCGGCGCGCCAGCAAGGGCGGCGCCAGGCTGACTTTGACGCTCGCGTCGCTGTCGAACTGCTCCTTCAGCGCTCTGGCAAATTCGCCGTCGGAATAAAGCCGGGCAACTTCGTATTCATCCTTGTAGGCCATCAGCTTGAACAGGCCCTTTGCAAAGGCTTCGGTGAGGTCCTGCGCCGCAGGCGAAACCTTGGCTTCGGCGGCACGCACCCGCGCGACCTCGGCAAGGTAGCGCTTCGAATAGGCCTCGTTCTGGTAGTCGGTCAGGAAGCCAGCGCGGTGCGCGATGGTCTCGTCCAGCGTCCGCTTGACCGGCGCGGCGCCCTGCGCCTTGAAGCGCGCGGCGCTGACCACACGTTGCAGGTCGTGCGCGGCAAGCCGGCCCCAGGAGAACGCGAGTTTGTTCATCTCGATCGCCGCGCCGTTGAGGTCGATCGCCTTCATGATCGCTTCCAGCGACAGCGGAATCGCGCCGCGCTGGAATGCAAAACCGAGCATGAAGGAGTTGGTCGCGATGCTGTCGCCCATCAGGGACGAGGCGAGACCGGTCGCGTCCAGAATATCGAGATCGCTGGCGCTGACGGCCTCGTTGAGCGAGTCCCGCATCGCGCCGGCCTGGAAGTCGATATCGGGATCAATGACAAAACTTGCGGTCGGCAGCAGATCGGCGTTGACGATCGCGCGCGTCAGGCCGCGCTCGGCCCGGCTCAGCGCCGGGATGCTGGTGGCGACGACGATGTCGCAGCCGAGAATGAGGTTGGCGGTGCCGGGCCCGATCCGGACATTGGCGAGATCGTTCGCAGACGGCGCGATGCGGACGTGGCTCATGACCGCGCCGTTCTTCTGCGACAATCCCGTGAAGTCGAGCGTCGAGCAGGCCCTGCCGTCGACATGCGCGGCCATGCCGAGCAATGCACCGATAGTGATGACGCCGGTGCCGCCGATGCCGGTGACGAGAATGTTGAACGCGCCGTCCAGCGCCGGCAGTTTCGGTAGCGGCAGGTCGGCGAACAGCGCTGAGGGATCAGCCGCGGTGCGATCGGCCTTCCGCAGCTTGCCGCCATGCACGGTGACGAAGCTCGGGCAAAAGCCTTCGATGCAGGAGAAATCCTTGTTGCAGTTCGATTGATCGATCCGGCGCTTGCGGCCGAGTTCCGTTTCCAGCGGCTGCACCGAGACGCAGTTGGAAACAGCCGAGCAGTCGCCGCAGCCTTCGCAGACGCGCTCGTTGATGAAGACACGCTTCGGCGGATCCGGATAAAGCCCGCGCTTGCGGCGACGGCGCTTTTCGGCGGCGCAGGTCTGGTCGTAGATCAGGACCGAGAGGCCCTTGACGTCGCGCAGCTCCTTCTGCACGGCGTCGAGCTCACGGCGGTGATGAACGGTGGCTCCCGCGGGGAAATAATTGCTGGGATATTTCTCGGGCTCGTCCGAGACGATCGCAAGCCGCTTGGCGCCTTCGGCGGAAACCTGATGCGCGATCTGCGACACGGTCAGGCCGCCCTCGGCCGGCTGCCCGCCGGTCATCGCCACCGCATCATTATAGAGGATCTTGTAGGTGATGTTGACGCCGGCGGCGGAAGCCGCGCGCAGCGCCAGTAGCCCCGAATGGGTGTAAGTGCCGTCGCCGAGATTCTGGAACACGTGCTGTTCGCTGGTGAACGGCGCCTGCCCGATCCAGGTGACGCCTTCGGCGCCCATATGCGAGATCGTCGCGGTGCGGCGGTTCGGCACCGAGAGCGCCATGCCGTGACAGCCAATGCCGGCCATCGCGCGGCTGCCCTCAGGCACTTTGGTGGAGGTGTTGTGCGGGCAGCCCGAGCAGAAATACGGCGTCCGCTGCAGCTTTGCAGCACCAATGCCCTCCGCGGGCCGGTCGAACGCTTCGAGCTTGGCGAGGCGCTGTTCCAGCGCCGGGCTGCGATGGCCGAGCCGGCGCAACCGCGCCACCACGGCCGCGGCGACCATGGTGGGCGTGAGTTCGCCTTCGCTTGGCAGCAGCATCGCGCCGGTCTCGTCGCGCTTGCCTACCACCGAGGGACGCTTCGAGGCATCGACATTGTAGAGGATGCGCAGCAGCTGATCCTCGATGAAGCCGCGCTTCTCCTCGACCACAAGTACGTCCTGCAGGCCTTCGGCGAACGCGCGTGCGCCGTGCTCCTCCAGCGGCCAGGTCAGCGCGACCTTGTAGATGCGCAGTCCCAGCGCCTGCGCTTCGGCGTCGGTAATACCAAGATCGGCCAGCGCCTGGCGCAGGTCGAGATAGGCCTTGCCGGTCGCCATGATGCCGAGCCGCGCCGGCTTGGAATCCAGCACGATACGGTCGAAGCGATTGACGCGGGTGAAGGCGGCGACCGCCTGCATCTTCGGGCCGTGAAGCCTGCGCTCCTGCTCCAGCGGCGCGTCCGGCCAGCGGATGCCAAGCCCGCCCGGCGGCATTTCGAAATCGGTAGGGATGATGATCTTGATGCGATCGGGATCGCTGACGATCGAGGCCGAGCTTTCGACCGTCTCGGAAATCGCCTTGAACCCGACCCAGCAACTCGAGTAACGCGAAAGCGCAAACCCAAGAATCCCGAGGTCGAGATAATCCTGCAGCGTCGCAGGGTTGACGACCGGCATCAATGCCGCCGCAAATACCTGTTCGCTCTGATGGGCTAGCGTCGAGGACTGGCAACCATGATCGTCGCCGGCCAGCGCTATCACGCCGCCATTGGGCGAAGTGCCGGCCGAGTTGGCATGCTTGAGCGCGTCCATCGAGCGATCGACGCCGGGACCCTTGCCATACCAGATGCCGAACACGCCATCGACCTTGGCACCCGGAAACATTCCGACCTGCTGGCTGCCCCACACCGCCGTCGCCGCCAGATCCTCGTTGAGGCCGGGCGCGAACTCGATGTTGTGTTCCTTGAGGAAGGATTTCGCACGCCACAGAGCGTGATCGTACATGCCGAGCGGTGAACCGCGATAACCCGAGATGAAGCCTGCGGTGTTGAGTCCCTGCGCGCGGTCGCGTTCGCGCTGCAACATGGGCAACCGGACCAGTGCCTGCGTACCGGAAAGAAAGATGCGTTTCGCATCCAGCCGGTACTTGTCGTCCAGCCCAACTTCCATCAACGCCATTTTTCGCTCCCCGTCGCGCTTTTCTGTGCCGGCTGTTTTGAACCGGTCTAATTGGAGCCAGAATGCACTGGTTTTGCTATGCGTGCCCAGCCTGAATGCATGGCGGCAGGACATATCTCGGCTGCGATGTGGATTACGGTCGCACCCTTGCCGAAACCTGTCTTCTTTGAAACGCTGGACGGCAAACGGAAGAGTCAAGGAAACCTCAGAGATGACAGAAGCGGCATTCACGACCGAGATACTGGAGAGCGGCGATGTGCTCGTCGGGCCGTGGCGGGGCCCAAAGCAGATGCTGCAGGCGCAGGTCTACGATTCCCACGCCTCGATCCATGACGACGCGACGGCGCAAAAGCTCGGCTTCAAGGGCGGCACCATCGAAGGCCCGACCCATTTCAGCCAGTTCGCGCCGCTGTGCGAACGGATCTGGGGCCAGGCCTGGTTCGAGACCGGCTGCCTTTCGGCGCATTATCGCAATCCCGCTTTCGAAGGCGAGGAGGTCCAGGCCAACATCGAAAAGCCGAAACCGGGCCAGACCGTTTGCGCCATCGGCATGACCAAACGCGACGGCACCGAGATTTTGCGCGGCACTGCGTCCGTCGGCGGCGATGGGACGGAAACCGCACTTCACCGGCGGCTCGGCGAATTGAAGCCGCTCACTGAGCCCGTAATTCTCGCCGACCTCAAGGTCGGCATGAAGACCGGCCGGCAAACCGTGAAAATGGATTTCGACCAGAACATGGGCGATCTCTATCCGTTTTCGCTGGCCGAGAAGCTGAAGGTCATCACCGAACCTTCGGCGTGTTATTCGCAGGAATTGAATCCCTGGGGCCGGGCCATCATCCCCATGGAGATGCTGAGCGTGCTGTTTCAATACCGCGCGCGCGAGGACCGGCTGCCGATCCGCGGCCCCGCCGTTGGACTGTTCGCGGACCAGGAAATCCGTCTGCTGCGCGGGCCGCTTTTCGCCGGCGAGAATTACACGACCGAACGCGAGGTCGTCGCCTTGAGCGGCAGCCGCCGCACCGAGAGCGTGTGGGTGCGCACCACCGTATTCGGCGCCGACGACAAGCCGGTCGCCACCATGCTGCTCAATCATGCGAGCATGAAGGATTCATACGCCAATTACGCGAGCGAGCATAAAGCGCTCTATGGCTGAGGTGGCGGTGCCGGACGATCTTGCCAGATAAGGAAAAGAAGAAAATGGCCCGCCTGCCCTATCTCGAAGCCGACCAGGTCGCGCCTGAGTATCGCGACATGCTCAAGCGCAACACCAATTTGCACAAGCTCCTGGTCAATTCGCCCGACATGGCGCGCGCCTTCAACGGCATCGGCGGCTACATCCGCTTCCAGAGCAAGCTCGATCCGCGCCTGCGCGAGCTTGCGATCCTGCAGGTCGGCTGGATGGAGAAATCGGAATATGAATTCACCCATCATGTGAAGATCGGCAAGGAGTTCGGCGTCACCGACGACGACATCAAGGCGATGATGGCGGAGACCGAGGGCAAGCCCTCGAACCTCGAACCGCTGGCGAAAGCCATCCTGCGCGGTGCCCGCGAGATGGTGCGCGAGCTCGCGATGTCGGACGCGACCTTCGCCGAGATCAAGAACGAACTCTCCAACGAGCACATGACCGATCTGGTGCTCACCATCGCGTTCTACTGCGCCGTGGTCCGCGTGCTGGCGACGATGAAGATGGACAACGAGCCCTATTACAAAGAGGTACTGCAACAGTACCCGATCCCGGGAGTGGAGTGAAATGCGCCTGAAAGATCGTGTCGCCATCGTGGTCGGCGCCGGCCAGAGCCCCGGCGAAGGCATCGGCAACGGCCGCGCCACCGCGCTCACCTTCGCGCGCGAGGGCGCCAGGGTGCTGTGCGTCGATCACCATCTCGAATCGGCGCAGGAGACCGTCGACTTGATCGCGGCCAAACAGGGTACGGCGATCGCCTTCAAGGCCGACGTCACCAAGAATGCCGACATCAAGGCGATGGTGGCGGATGCGCATGGCCGCTGGGGCCGCATCGATATCCTGCACAACAATGTCGGCGTCAGCCTGTCCGGCGGCGACGCCGAACTGCTTGATATCACCGAGGAGGCGTTCGATCGTTGCGTCGCGATCAATCTGAAGAGCTGCATCCTCGCCGCCAAGCATGTGATCCCGATCATGCGCCAGCAAAACAGCGGCAGCATCATCAACATCTCCTCGATGGCTGCGATCACCACTTATCCATACGTCGCCTACAAGGCGACCAAGTCCGCGATGATCGCCTTTACCGAACAGCTCGCCTACCAGAACGCGCAATATGGCATTCGCGCCAACGTCATCCTGCCCGGCCTGATGAACACGCCGATGGCGGTGGATACCCGCGCGCGCGAATTCAAGAAGACCCGCGCCGAGGTCGAAGCCGAACGCGACAGTAAGGTTCCGCTGCGCCAGAAGATGGGCACCGGCTGGGACGTCGCCAATGCCGCGCTGTTTCTCGCATCCGACGAAGCGAGTTTCATCACCGGCGTGACGTTACCGGTCGATGGCGGCGCGAGCGTGCGCCGCGGTTAAGGATTGTGGCGCTTTGACGCAATGCAGCACGTCACGATTCGAGACAGTTGAAATATTCCAATGACACGATGATGTGACGGCGCATCATCGCACGTCCAAATCCTGACTCGTTGTGGTCGCATGAATTTCATGAGCGGCGGCTATCACGCGCCTTGAGAACGTGAGGAGTCTTTGGACGCCATGAACGATGAAATCGACTACGATCTGACGCCCGACCAGTGGGAAGTGTTGAAGAATCTGCGCAACTCCGCATCACGGCCACAGCGGATGAATCGATTCACAATTCAAGGCCTGATTGCGCTTGGACTCGTTACGATCAACGGCGATGTGCCGGTCCTCACGTCAAGCGGACGCAAGGTGCTGGTTAGAGGCTCATCGTGCCTGCTGCTCGATCTTGCGGCGTAATGTCGCCGTCGTGTCACAGCGGCTTCTCGTCATCCGTCACCGGTGAAGTGATGACGAGGAACACCAGATCGGCCAGGCCGGAATTCGAGATGGCGTGTTCCACGCCCGGCGGCAGGAAAATAAAATCGTGCTTGCGCACGACGTGGTTCTTGCCGGCGATTTCCATCAGCCCCTCGCCCTCGAGCACGTGATAGATCTGCTCCTGGATCTTGTGCTTGTGGCGCGCGACCTGGGCCATCGGCTGGTACATCGAAATCCGGTAGTCGATGTGACGCGAGCCCGCCGTCTCCGGCATGACCAGCGGTTTCGACAGTGCGCCGCCAAAATGATTGGGGAATTCGCGCCAGGGCACTTCGGCGATGTTGCGGATGAAAGCGCCGTGATCCTCTGAAGCCATTTGGTGCTCCTTCAGTTACCGCGACGATCAGATCACCAGCGCGCCGCCGTCGATATAGACGATCGATCCCGTCGCAAAGCCGTTCGCCATGAACGACAATATCTGTCGCGCGATGTCGTCGCCGATCCCGACCCGGCCGACCGGTAACGCCGCGGCGGTTTTGGCGAGCATATCACGGCGCGCCTCCTCCGGCATTGCGGCGCGGATCGGCGTATCGATCACGCCGGGTGAGACGGCATTGACGCGCACCGGCGCCAGTTCGAGCGCCAGCGCTTTTGCCAACGATTCGAGTGCGCCATTGGCCGCACTGACGATGGCCGAATTCGGCCGCGGGCGAACGCTGAGGAAGCCGGAGACCAACGTCAGCGATCCGCCGGGGCGAATCTCGGCCGATCGCGCTACCCGCCAGGCGCCCCAGAACTTGCTTTCCATCGTGGACCGCACGTCCTCCATCGCGACCGTCTTGAACGGACCGGTGCGAAGCTGGGCTGCCGTGACCACGACATGATCGACCGGGCCGCAGGCGCGAAACAGCTTTGCGATGCTTTCGTCGCTGGTGACATCGGCCGGGATCGCGATCGCGTTCAGCGTTTCCGCAACCTTGTCGAGGCGCTCGACATTCCGCGACGAAACAATCACATCGGCGCCTTCGCGCTTGGCCATTTCCGCGGTCGAAAGACCGATGCCGGAGGAACCACCGACGACGACGATTTTCTTGCCTGCAAGCAACATGCGCTCTCCTCAGTTCAAATCAGACGGGCTGATAGCGGGTGCCGATGCCCGCCTTGCTTTGGCCCAGGCCGGGCAATTCCCAGACGCCGGCGCCGGTGGGATTGATATCGGCGGCGATATCGACGTCGATCAGATAGGGCTTGTTGGCGGCGATGCCCCTGCGGATGGCCTCGCCGATATCGCCGGCGCGATCGACCCGCACGCCCTCGACGCCGCAGGAGCGCGCCATCGCGGCAAAATCCGGATTGTAGCGCTGGCCGGTCACGGGATCGTGGAAGTCGGTCGCCAGTTCGCGGCCGCCGAGATAACCGCGCTGCAGCCCGCGGATCGAGGCATAGGCGTAATTGTTCCAGACCACCCAGACGACGGGCAGATTATATTCGACCGCGGTTCCAAGCACGTTGGCGTGCATGAAAAAGGCGCCGTCGCCGCACACGGATACGCAGGGCCGGTCGGGCGCTGCGAATTTCGCCCCCATCACGCCGGCGACACCAAAACCCATCGGGCCGAACCCCATCGAACCGATCAGCGAGTCCGGCCGCTTCGGCTTGCAGAAGGAGAGCAGCCAATTGTGGTGCACGCCGATGTCGCTGACCAGGATCGCATTCTCGGGCAGCGCCTTGTCGATCTCAAGCGCAGCACGCTGCGGGTTGATGGGCATGGTGTCGTCGGAAAATCCGGGTGCGACGAACTTGTCCCACTCCTTGCGATAGGTATCGATCTGCGCCAGCCATTTTTTGCGGCTGTCGCCCTTCTTGGTCAGATCGGCGCGGCGGTCGAGTTCGGCATGAACCTGCCGCAGGAACGTCCGAACGTCGGCCATCAGCCCGAGCGCGACCGGATAGTTGCGGCCGATCTCTTCGGGGTCGATGTCGACATGGATCAGCCGCGTCGGCGGAATGGTGAAGGAATAGCCGGGAATCCACGAACTCGAGGTACGATCGTCGAACCGCATCCCCATCGCCAGCAGCACGTCGGCCTGACGCGTCGCGTGGTTGGCCTGGTAATGACCGGCACGCGCGACGAGGCCCAGCGCCAGCGGATGGTTGCAGTCGATCGCGCCAAGCCCGCTGGCCGATGCCGCCACCGGAATCTGCAGCCGCTCGGCGAGCTTCAGCAATTCCTCGGCCGCGCCACCATAACGCACGCCCTGCCCGACGATCATCACCGGCCGCTCGGCGCCGAGCAGCATATCGACCGCCTTCACCACGCCCTCGGGATCGGCGCCGCAGCGGCTGGAGATGTTGGCGTTCCAGGCCTGCGCGTTCGGCGCCTCCTCGGCGGCCGACTCCATGAACACGTCAAAGGGAACATCCAGCACGACAGGTCCCGGACGTCCCGACATCATCGTCTTCCAGGCTTGCCGAACCGCGAGCGGCACCATCTCGCCCCGCGTCGGCTGGAACACCTTCTTGCAATAGGAACGCACAGTGGAGGGAAAGTCGGCCTGATAGTGCCGATACAATTCCTGAAACGCCCCGCGATTGAACTGGCTGGTCGGCACATTGCCGGTCACCGCCATGAACGGCACCGAATCGAGGAACGCATTGCCGAGCGAGATCGGCAGATTGGCCGAGCCCGGCCCGCAGGAGGTGAAGGTCGCGGTCGGCCGCCCCGATACACGGTAATATACGTCCGCCATGAACCCGGCGACGCTCTCATGGTGGACCGAGATGGTCTTGATGTCGTCGGAACGCTCGTACAGCGCATCGATGAACTGGATATTGCCGTGGCCGCACAGGCCGAACACCTGCGGCACCTTCTCCTGGATCAAATAGTCGACGATGACCTGGGCCCCGTTGAGCATATTGCGCGCCATCGGATCACTCTCTCCCTGCTCAACAAGCTTGGACGCCGCGTCTTAATTCGCGCGGCCGGCAAGGGCGGACCCTATTTCTCATAATACTGTACGTCAATTGCTATTGTGGTATAGATGAACAGGCCCGCAGCGGAGCATCATGCTATTCATTGACGAGGACAGCCTGATAGAATTCGGCCCTGCCCTCCTGGAGACCCATCCGTGAAATCGCGAACCAAGCCGAAGACGAGCGAGAAGCCCGCCACGCCACGCAAGACGGCGGTCGCCCGGCTGGTGCAATCGAACGCGCCCAACATCGACGACGACGCCGAGGAGCGTCAGCGCGGCGGCGTGCAGTCGCTCGGGCGCGCGTTTTCGATCCTCGAGGAAGTCGCGCGCCACCGCGAGGGCATCAGCCTCGCTGAACTCAGCAAGCTTGTCGGCCTGCATAATTCCACCACGTTCCATCTTGCCAAGACCCTCGTCACGCTGGGCTACATGCGCCAAGAGCGGGATTCCAAGCGCTACCGCGTTGGTCGGCCGTTGTTCGCGCTCGCCGCCAGCGCGCTCGATGAAATCGAGATGGTCAATCTCGCAACACCGGTGCTGGAAGATCTCTCGCGGGAAACCGGCGAGAGCGGGCATTTTGCGGTCCGAATGGGCGATTCCGTCGTGGTTATTGCCCGCACCAGCGGCTCCGGCGCGTTCCAGCTCACCGACCGGGTCGGCGTGGTGCGACCGGCGCACTGCACTGCGCTCGGCAAGATCATCCTGGCCTCGCTGCGCCCCGACCAATTGAAGCGGTTCCTCGAACGTGTCGAACTGAAGCCTTCGACCGGCAAGTCGATCACCGATCCTGCCGTGCTGCTGCGCGAAATTGCCGAAATCCGGCGCAGCGCAATCGCGATCGACGACGGCGAGTACAACGCGGAAGTGCGCTGCATCGCGGTGCCGGTCTATAATTTTACCGGCGACGTGATCGGGGCGCTGGGCATTTCCGGCCCGATCTGGCGGATGTCCGACCAGGTGCTGAAAAGCCGCGCCAAACTGGTGCAGACCGCCGCCGCCCGGCTGTCCGCCGAGTTCGGCGCCCGCGACACCGCGAAGTCCTCCTAACGCCTCTCCCCAATCGCCTGAAGCGAATCTGCGACGCATTTGGCGTTGACAGGCGCGGCTGTGTCCGGAATTATCCTCCAATAATAAAAAAACGTCTCTCACATCCTCGCATAGCGAGAATCGGAGGCAGGACGTCGTGACGCGCCCCCAGGGAGGAGACCCGCCATGTTCAGCTACAGCCGACGTACTTTGTTGAAGACGGGCGCCGCGTTTGCCGGCGCTTCCGCTTTGGGATTTCCAGCGATCGTTCGCGCCCAGGCAACCCGGATCAAGATCGGACATCTCGTGCCGCTGACCGGCTTTCTCGGCGCGATCGGCAGCTACGCCCAGCTCGGCGTCAAGCTCGCCGCGGAAGAGATCAATCAATCCGGCGGCATCATGGGCAAGCAAATCGATCTGATTTCGGAAGACTCGGTCAATCCCGCAACCGCCTCGACCAAGGCCCAGCGCATGATCGAGCAGGACGGCGCCGTGGTGCTGCTCGGCGAAATCTCCTCGGCCTCCTCGCTGACCATCATGCAGGTCGCCGAGCGCAACAAGAAGGTGTTCTTCTCGACCGGCGCGCGCTCCGACGCGCTGCGCGGCAAGAACTGCAACCGCTACTCGTTCCACTGCGACATTCCGAACACGGTGATGGTCAATGCCGTCGGCACCGCGCTCAATCAAAAGGGCATGGTGAAGGGCAAGAAATTCTTCACGCTGACCGCGGACTACATTTTCGGCCACGATCTGCTGAAAGCCGCAAAAACCTTCTTCGACGCCAACGGCGCCACGCTGGCCGGCGACGAACTGATCGCGACCGACGTCACCGATTTCAGCCCCTATCTGCTGAAGGTGCGGCAGGCCAAGCCGGACGTGGTGTGCTGCAACCTCGCGGGCAACCAGGTCACCAATCTGGTGAAGCAATATGCGGAGTTCGGCTTCCCCTACCCGCTGGTCGGCTTCAACCTCAACACCGGCGACGCCTGGGCCGCCGGCGAAGGCAATCTCAGCGGCACCTGGCCGACCGTCTGGTATCACACGCTCGACAACCCGGCCTCCAAGGCATTTGTCGCCGCCTTTACCCAAAAATACGGCAAGCCGCCGGAGAACCACGCCTGGGTCGAATACGTCACGCTCAAGCTGCTGGCGCAGGCGATCAACGAGATCAAATCGACCGAGAGCGACGCGCTGATCGCGCATTTCGAAAAGCAGACCGAGTTCGACATCATGAAGGCGCGCAAGGGCTATTTCCGCTCCTGGGACCATCAGCTGGTGCAGGAAGCCTATCCGTTCACCGTCAAGCCGAAAGCCGAGATGAAGGACAAGTGGGACATGCTGGTGCTTGGTGACGCCGTGCCGGTGGCGGCAGAGCCGCTGGAGAAAATCTATCCGACCAAGACGCAGAATCCCTGCGAGATGAAGGCCTAACGCGCCACTTGGCGCGCTAGCCCCGTTTGGCGTGAGCGGCGCCGGCATCGACCAGCCGGCGCCGCTTTTGTTCAAGGTAGACACATGCAATTCGCGTTCTTGCTGGAACAGGTGGTGAATGGCCTCGTGCTCGGGGGCTATTATCTCCTGATCGCGCTCGGGCTGTCGCTGATCTTCAGCGTCGGCGGCGTCGTCAATCTGGCGCATGGCGCGTTCTTCGCGCTGGGGGCCTACGTCTCCGTCGAGATCACGAAGTATCTCGGCTTCGGCTCCGCCGTCGTGCTGTCGCCGATTGCGGTGGCGATGCTGGGCATCCTGTTCGAGCGATACATCCTGCGCCGTTTTTACACCGCTGATCCGATCCTGAGCCTGCTGGTGACGTTCGGGCTCGCGATGGTTGCCGAACAGGCGATCCGCATCATCTGGGGCGCGCCGCCTATTTCGGCGGCGATCCCGCCCGCGCTGCGCGGCTCGGTGTTCCTCGGCGACTTCCTGTTTTCGCGATACCGCCTCCTCATTCTCGCCGTCGTGATCGGGGTGCTGGTCGCCGTATGGCTGCTGCTGCACAAAACCTCCTTCGGCCGCGTGGTGCGCGCCGGCATCCAGCGGCCCGACATGGTCGCCGCCCTCGGCATCCGGCTGCAGCCATACATGACCGCGATCGTGATGCTCGGCGTCGGCATGGCCGCACTCGCCGGCGCGTTCTTCGCGCCGATTACCATCGTGCAGCCGGCGATGGGCGCCGACATCATCACGGTCGCCTTCGTCGTCGTCGTGATCGGCGGCCTCGGCAGCTTCTGGGGCGTGGTGATCGCAGCCCTTCTGGTCGGCGTGGTGCGCGGCATCACCATCCATTTCGAGCCCGCCGCCGGCGAGGCGTCGATGTATGTCCTGATGTTCGTGGTGCTGCTGGTGCGGCCGCGCGGGCTGTTGGGCGAGCGTATCGAGAAATTCGAATGAAGCTGTCGTCCGCCTCGAAATACCGACCGCTGCTGCTGGCGGGCCTTGCACTGATTGCGCTGCCATTCGGCATGCAGGCGCTTGGCCTGTCGCACAACACCGGGACCATGGTGGTGGCGCTGGCGATCGCGACCATGGGACTCAATCTGTGCGTCGGCTACACCGGCCTCGTCTCGTTCGGCCACGGCACCTGGTTCGGCATCGGCGCCTATGCGGCGGGCCTGATCCAGCTCAACTGGTTCCCCGGCGCGATCTGGCTGCCGCTGCTGCTGTCGCTGGTCGTGGTGGCGGTCGCCTCCGCAGCCGTCGGTATAGTTATCCTGCGGCGCCGCGGCGTCTACTTCTCGCTGCTGACGCTGGCGCTGGCGGCGCTCGCCTACACCACCGCCTTCCGCTGGACCAGGGTAACCGGCGGCGAAGACGGCCTCGGCGGTCTGAAGCGTGGCAGCATCGGCGCCTTCGATCTCGACAACGCGCTCAATTATTACATCGTCGTCGCGGTGCTCAGCCTCGGCGTGCTGTATCTGTTGCTGCGGCTGGTGCGTTCGCCGTTCGGCCATGTGCTGGTGGCGATCCGCGAGAACCAGCTGCGCGCCACGTTCCAGGGCTATCCGGTCGAGCGCTACAAGCTCGGCGTCTTCGTGATCTCGGCAGTGGTCACAGGCTTTGCCGGCGGGCTGATCGGATTCCAGAATTACCTTGTCTCCGCAGAAGCGGTGTCGGTGCCGTTTTCCGGCGAACTGCTCGCGATCGTCGTGATCGGCGGGATGCGCAGCATGCTGGGGCCGGCGCTCGGCGCATTGTTCTTCATTCTGTTCCGCGAACTGTTTTCGATCTGGACCTCGGACTGGTTGCTGTGGTTCGGACTGATCTTCGTCGCCTTCGTGCTGTTCTCGCCGGACGGGCTGGTCGGCATCTGGGCGCGCCTCAGCAAACGCTGGTGGCCGGCGCCGGAGGAATCCGCGGCGATGAGCCGGCGCAAGATCTACGATGGCCTGCCGCTGCCGGCCTTCCTGATGCCGAAGGGGCTCACCGGCACCGTGCTGGAAGTGAACGGCGTCTCCAGGAGCTTTGGCGGCATCCGAGCCGTCAACAATGCGAGCCTCACGGTCGGCGCCGGTGAAATCCATGCGCTGATCGGCCCGAACGGCGCCGGAAAAACCACGCTGTTCAATCTGGTCTCGGGGCTGTTTCCGACCGACAAGGGCACCATCAAGCTCAACGGCCGCGAGATCCAGGGCGTGCCGTCCGACCTGATCTGCCATCAGGGGCTGGCGCGCTCGTTCCAGATCACCAACCTGTTCAAGGGCCTTTCGATCTACGAGAATTTGCGGCTGTCGCTGCAGGCGCAGAGCGACATGCGCTTCAATTTCTGGCGCGACATCGACAGCTATGAGAGCATCCACGCCGAGACCGCGGAGCTGATCAAGTTCCTCGGCCTCGAAGGCATCGAGACCATCGAAGGCGGCGAACTGTCCTACGGCGGGCAACGGCTGGTCGATCTCGGCATCGCGCTCGGCTCCAAGCCGCAGGTGCTGCTGCTCGACGAGCCGCTGGCCGGCCTTGCCGCTGCCGAACGCGAGCGCGTTTCGAACCTTGTCAAGAACGTCGCCGCCAATATCCCCGTGCTGATCGTCGAGCACGATATCGACCGGGTGCTCGGCTTCTCGCACTCCGTCACCGTGATGAACCAGGGCGAGGTGCTGATGACGGGCCCACCCAGTGCGGTGCGTGCCGACCGCCGGGTGCAGGAAATCTATACCGGCACCGGCGTTCCCGAGGTGGAGCACAGCCGCACCGACGAAGCCAGGGAGAGCGCGGCGCAAGTCCTGCGCTTCGAAGGCGTCAACACCTTCTATGGCAAGAGCCATATCCTGCACGACGCCTCGCTCGACGTGCGCGAAGGCGAGATCGTCGCTTTGCTCGGCCGCAACGGCGCCGGCAAATCGACGCTGCTCAAGACGCTCGCCGGACTGACGCCGCTGTCGTCGGGTCGAATCGAATATGCCGGCGCCGATATCGCCCGCCTGCCCGCGCCCGATATCGCGCGCATGGGCATCGGCTATGTGCCGCAGGGGCGCGGCCTGTTCGCCGGCATGACGGTACGGGAAAATCTCTCGCTCGGACGTCTGGCGCGCAAGACCGACGGCAGCAACGGCGTGGTGTGGGACGAAGCGCAGATCCTGCAGTATTTCCCGCGGCTGGCCGAACGCATGGACGTCGCGGCCGACTATCTCTCCGGCGGCGAGCAGCAGATGGTGGCGGTGGCGCGCGCGATGTCGGGCAATGTCAAGCTGCTGCTGCTGGACGAGCCCTTTGAGGGGCTGGCACCGACCGTGATCCTCGAACTTTTCAAGGTGTTCGACCAATTGCGACGGCATACGTCCATTGTGATCGTCGAGCACAATCTCGATCTCGTGCTGGCGTTGGCCGACCGCGTCTTCGCGCTGGAGCGCGGCGCAGTGTTCCATCAGGGACCGGCCGCGCCGCTGCTGACTGATCTTGAGTACCGGAAGAAGATTTTGTGGCTTTGAGTAGTTCGTCATTGCGAGCGAAGCGAAGCAATCCATAGCCAACTCAACGGTAGAGATGGATTGCTTCGTCGCTCCGCTCCTCGCAATGACGGGGTTGGGTACTTGAGAATAACGCACAGGGAGGCAACGATGCGAAACCTGATGACGATGCTGGTAGCCGCGACGGCGTTGCTGGCACATAGCGCCACCGCGGCCGACAACCAGATGACCATCGCCGTGTTCACCAAGAATTCGACCAACCCGGCGTATGAAGCCTTCCGCATTGCCGCCGACCAGATCGCGCGGACCAGCGGCACAAAGGTCGTGCACTTCGTGCCGAAGCGGCCTGACAATGTCGACGAACAGAAGGCGATGGTGGAGCAGGTCATCAAGGATCGGCCGGATGCGATCATCTTCATTCCCGTCGATGATGTCGCGATGATCCCTTCGGTGAAGCTGCTCAACGAAGCCAAGATTCCGGTGATACTGGTCTCCAATCCGCTGCCAGGCAGTTTTGTCACCTATGTCGGCGCCGACGATTTCGAGATCGGCTATCGCGAGGCGCGCTATCTGTTCGAGCATCTCGGCGGCAAGGGCAAGATCGTCGTCATCGAGGGTACCCCGGCGGCCCCCACCAACCGCGAGCGGCTGCGCGGTTACCAGCGCGCTTTCGGCGAATTCCCCGGCATCGAGGTGCTCGGCTCCGCTGTCGGCAACTACCAGACACCCGATGCCAGGCGCGGGATGGAGAAGCTGCTCGCCGAGCACAAGCAGATCGATGCGGTGCTGTCGGCCAATGACAGCATGGCGCTCGGTGTGCTCGACGCGCTCAAGACCGCCAACCGGAGCGCGATCGTGATCGGCATCAACGGCATCCTGCCGGCGGTGAAACAGATCGAAGCCGGCGGCATGCTCGCGAGCGTCGACTTCAACATGTTCAAGATCGGCTGCATCGCGACGCGGGCGGCGGTGCGCCATCTCAAGCGCGAACCGCTGCCGGAGAAGGTGATGCTGCCGGCCGAGGTGATCGACAAGACCAACTACAAAGCATGGCTGGTGCCAGTCGATCAGCGCACCTGCCCGGACTGGAGCGAGGTCGTTCGCTAATGCTCTTCGGGGCGGTTGCGCGCGATGATCTCGGCGGCGCCCTTATCGAGCAATTCGAGACCGACCGCGCGGCCGAGTTCGCGGGGCCGCTCCGCTGCCGCCGTTCGCGACGCTTCGATGAAGCGCGCACCGGTTTCATCCAGCACCGCCGCCGTGAGCGTCATGTCGCTGCCGGAAATGGTCGCGTGACCCGCGATTGGCGAGTTGCAATGGCCGTTCAGCACCCACAGCACCTCGCGCTCGGCCTCGGCGCAGAGCCGCGAGGACGTGTCCTCGATGCCAGAAAGATAGCCACGCGTGAGCCAGTCCTTCTCGACGCATTCGACCGCGACGATGCCCTGACCGACCGACGGCAGCATTTCGGTGACGGAGAAATCATAGGCAATGCGGGAGGTCATGCCGATGCGCTCGAGGCCGGAGCGTGCCATCACCAGCGCATCTGCCGGCCCGACCTCGCCACCATCGGGAAGCCGCTGCATGTCGCCGCGATCGAGTTTTGCGATCCGCGTGTCGGCGGCGCCGCGGTAATGGATCACGGTGACTTCCGGAAACAGCCGGCGCAGATAGGCCGCACGGCGCACCGCGTTGGTGCCGATCTTGAAGCCTTTGCCGCGCGAGGCCCGAAAAGTTTCCAGCGAAAGTCCCGGACGCAGCACCAGTGAATCATTGGCGGCATCGCGCGGCAGCGTCGCTGCGATGACGAGGCCGGGCGTCTCCTCATTGCCGGGCACGTCCTTCAGCGAATGCATCGCGGCCTGCAATTCGCCGGCGCGCATGGCCTGACGGATTTCGGCGACGAACGCGCCGCCCTTGCCGCCATGGCGCAGCAGCTTGCTGGTCTGGTCCTGATCGCCACGGGTTTCGAATTTTACGATCTCGACGTTCAGCCCCGGATTGGCGGCGCGCAGCAGCCGCGCGACCTCATCCGTCTGCGCCAGTGCCATCACGCTCTTGCGCGTGCCGATGCGTAGGGGTTGGTCTGGCACGGGGTCTCCGTTTCGAGGCGATCAATGGGTGGGGGATTAAAGCAAAGGGGCGGGTAAGACAATCCGCCTTCGCCCGTTGGGCTACGGCGCGACAAGTCCGCTCTCGTCGTCCCGGCCTTGAGCCGGGACCCATACGCCGCGGCGTTTGTTTTGAGAGGCGCTGTTCGTCGACCTTCTTTCCATGGCTGGTTTCGGTGGCTATGGGTCCCCCGATGCGCAATTGCGCATCTGAGATCGCGCTTCGCTTGTCCGGGACGACGAGGATATAGTTTCGCGTTCCCGCGGCGCAATGCGCCCGAGGTTTGCATGTAATCTTCACCCTTCAAAGAGAGGGCGCAGGGAATGCCGGATGCGCGCTGCACCCGCGGTCTCGCGTGCGGTTTGCACAAAACAAAGTGCACACGAGCATACAGGGCAGCGGAGAACATCCGACATTCCCTGCGCAGTGGCTTTACGGCTTATGCCGTGCTCTCCCCGGAGACGAGTTCTTGGTTGACTCCGTCGCTGCCGTTCCCGCTTGCGCTTCTCCGACAGCTTGACGCCTGCAACGGGCGCCAGGACCACACGGTTTTGCCGTACGCTCGTCCACGCCGTCGTCTCAGCGCAAACAAGCGTCCACCGCAACCCGCCCAACGTCCGTGACGACGGCCGACGCCCTTCTGAGTAGGACGGGATGG
>NZ_JAFCMA010000044.1:0-52035 GCF_018130125.1 Bradyrhizobium sp. AUGA SZCCT0177
CGCCTTGTCGTCTTCGCCAATGCCGTAATCAGGTCCGGACAGCCTTGGAAAGGCGCTAACGCCTCTTGACAGCTAACACGGTAGATCCCGGCTCAAGGCCGGGACGACGAGTGGAGAGGACTAGGAAACGCATTGGCAGCTACACATGCCCCATCATCCGCCGCTCCCGCGCATAACGCACCAGGGCGACGAACCGATAAATGCCATGCACAAATTTGCCATAGGGCATGGTGACGAACAGCGAGAACACCACGCCGAGATGCAGCGCCAGTAGCGGTCCCATCGCCGGTGTTGCGCGCAGGAACAAGAGCGCCATGCCGGTCAGGCTGGTCAGGAACAGCATCACGATGAACGCGACATCCATGCCGAGGCGTTTTTCATCGACCAGCACAGGATCGCGCTTCCATTTTTCGAGGAGCAGTCCCACGGGTCCAATCAACAGCCCAATGCCGCCAAGCGTGCCCAGCACGACAGGCAGGTCCCACCACGGGTAGGGCGCCTGACGCGCCAGAAAATAATGATAGAGCGTCGCGACACTGGTCGAGGCAAAGCACAGTCCAAAACCGTAGAAGGTGAGGTGGTGATAGATCTTGCGGCGGTCGGTCGGGCGGTCGTCCTCGTTGAAGCAGCCGACGCCGCCGCCATCGAGATAACGCAACTCGCCGGCGTCGCGGATCGCCTGCCAAATCGAGCCCGCATCGGCGCGCATGCCGACGGGCTCGCCGATATCGCGCCAGAACGCGCGCACGCCCATGAAAAGCGCCACGATCGCATAGAGGAAGGCGGCGCCGAACAGCGCCGCCATCGCATTGTGCGGCATCAATTTGTAGAACGCGCCCGGCCCGGTGTGGACGCCGAACAGCACTTGCCGGTCGTGGAAGGCGGCAAAGCCGAAGATGAAGGCGGCGACACTGAGCGCGGCAACGATGCTGATCACGAGGCCGTTGCGCGCGAAGGCGCCGGAGAAAGCACGCGGCCAGACATAGGCGGCGTAGGATTCGTTCCGCGCAACGGCCAGCGTCTGCGGCACATTGACGTTGAATTCATGCGGCGGCGAGAACTGGCAATCGGTGTAGCACGCGCCGCAGCTATGGCAGAGATTGGCGAGATAATTGAGGTCGCCGTCGGAAAACGCGCGGCGCATTTCCATCGCCGGAAACACCGCGCAGAGCCCCTCGCAATAGCGGCAGGAATTGCAGACCGTCATCAGGCGGTCCGCCTCCTCCAGAATTCTCGTTCCGTGCATCGCGCGGTGCTCTCTTCCCAAACGTGTCTGTTACTTGGTGAGACCCTTGCCTTCGAGCCATTTCTGGATCAGGGCCGCAACCTCGGCATTGTTCTTGTCCATCATCACCATGTGCGAATTGCCCTTGATGCCGGCTTTCGGCAGGTCGACGACATCGACGCTGCCGCCGGCCGCCTTGAGGCTTTCCGCAAAGGCGACGCCGGTGGCGCGGATCTTCGGCCAGCGCGAGTCCTGCTCGATATAGTCGCCATAGACCATCAGCGTCGGGATGTTCTTCAAGCTTTCGACCTTGGCGGGATCGCCGACACCGGCGGGCTCGATCGCGATCAGCGCCTTGACCTTGTCGGGCCGCGCCTGCGCCACCTTGAAGCCGAAGCTGCCGGCCTGGCTGTGGAACAGGATGATGGAGGGCCCGACGCGGTCGATCTCGGCGATATAGGCGGCAATGATCGCATCATCCGTAGTGGTCCAGCGCGGCACGTTCTGCTTGACGAAATTCTCATAGCCGTCGTTGGGAAACTGACTGCCGGGCATGAGCTTGCGCTTGGCCGGATCGGCATCGTAGGAACCGGCGCCGTCGCCGATGCGAAAGCGCTCGAACGGATTGGCCGTGGTGAGGAAGACCGGCTCGCTCTTGAAGATGTCGGGATATTGCGCCCAGCCGGCGCGGCCGCGCTCGACGGCGTCGGAATTGTAGACGGCCCAGCCCTTGCGCAGAAAATAGTTCAGCCAGCCTTCGCGTCCGTCCGGCGTGGTCTCGTAGGTGACGCCGGTCAGCCCGCCGCCATGCCACATCAGCAGCGGATAGGCGCCCTTCTCAACGGCGGGCAGAAAATACTGCACGTACATCTGCTCGACCTGGTAGGTGCCGTTCGGATCGACCTTTGCGGGCACGCCGCCCGGCGTGAACGTCACTTCCTTCACCGGCTTGCCGGAGATTTCGACCAGCCGTCCGCCGACATGGAACGAGCCCATGTCGCGCAGCGCGATCGGCTCGGCGGCATTGGCCAGCGTTGCAGACATCAGAGCCGCAACTGCAGAAAATATCGCTACGCGTATCATCAAGCCTCCCATCGTCGTTATCTCCCTCTCCCCGCCCTTCGCGGGGAGAGGGTCGGGGTGAGGGGCTGTCTCCACAGACCGTGCTCGCGGAGAGAGCCCCTCACCCGGATTTGCGCGCGCAAATCCGACCTCTCCCCGCGAAGGGCGGGGAGAGGTAACTCACTAATTCCGCGCATTCTTGGCCGCTTCCCGTCCCGCCACCCGTCCGAACACGCTGCCGATGGTCATGCCGATGCCGGCCGCGTAGCCCTTGCCGAGCACGTTGCCGGCCATGATCTCGCCGGCGGCGAACATGTTGGCGGAAGGCTTGCCGTCCTTCATCAGCATGCGCGACTGCTTGTTCACGCGGGTGCCGAGATAGGTAAACGTAATGCCGGGCCGCACCGGATAGGCGAGGTACGGCGCGGCCTCGATCTTGCGCGCCCAATGCGTTTTTTGCGGCGTGATGCCTTCGGTGCGGCAATCGTCCAGGATGGTGTGGTCGAACGTGCCGGGCTGCACCGCGGCGTTGAAATCGGTGATGGTCTTTTCCAGCGCGACCGGGTCGAGCTCAAGCTTGGTGGCGAGCTCGGCGATGGTGCCGCCCGCGATCGGCGGGAACAGCGTCGGCATGAAGCTCGTGACGACAGCCGAATCGAAAATGATGTAGGCGATCTGGTCGGGCTGGGCCGCCACCAGCCGGCCCCAGATCGCGTAGCGCTTCGGCCAGATGTCCTCGCCCTCGTCGTAGAAGCGCTGGGCGTGCTTGTTGACGACAATGCCGAACACGACAGAGTCGTGTCGGGTGATGATGCCGCCGTCGAATTTCGGCGCGCGGGCGTCGATTGCGACCGCATGGCATTGGGTGGGATCGCCGATGTCCTGCACGCCCTTGGCCAGCAGCATTTTCAGGATCGAGCCGCGATTGTAGGGCGTGCCGCGAATGAGAAAGTTGTCGGCGGCCTCGCCCCAATATTCCTTGAGCCATTCGATGTTGGCTTCAAAGCCGCCGGCGGCGGCGACCAGCGCCGAGGCGCGGATTTCGGTGGCCCCATCGATCGGCTGCTTCAGGTGAGCCGCCAGGAACATGCCGTCCTCGATGTGGAGGTCGGCAACCTCGGCGTCATAGATGATCTGGACGCCGAGCTGTTCGGCGGTCAGATACAGCGCGTTCAGCATCGCGCGGCCGCCGCCGAGGAAGAACGAATTGGTGCGGCCGAGGCTGAGCGTGCCGCCGAGCGACGGCTGCCAGCGCACACCCTGTTCGACGATCCAGTTCAGGATGTCCTTGGACTCCCGGATCATGAATTTTGCCAGTTCTTCGTCGGTCTCGCCGCCGGTCACCAGCAACAGATCCTGCCAGAATTCCTCTTCGGTGTAGGGCCCGGTGAGAATGTCGGTCGCCGCGTCATGGGCGCAGCGCATGTTGCGGGTGTGCCGGGTATTGCCGCCGCGATAGAATTTCGGTGCGCCTTCCAGCACCAGCACCGAGGCGCCGGCCCGGCGGGCAGAGATCGCGGCACACAGCGCGGCGTTGCCGCCGCCGATCACCAGAACGTCGAACCTGCGTTTCAAATCCACCATGCGCTCTTGTTATCGTTGTTTGCATGGAAATCAAATTGGCTGCCGCGCGACATGCGACAATGTCGGATGCCGCACGCATCACGGAATTATCCGTTACAACTCCTGCGCCGCCGGGCAGTCCATTGCCCGGCGCATCCCGGTAATGCTCTACGCGGGAACAGCGTCGCGGGTCGCGATCGTTTCTCCGTCGCGATAGATGGCGAGCGCTGCGATGATGCCCAGCGCCGCGGCGCACATCAGCCAGTAGGCGGGGGATGCCTTGTCGCCGGTGTGACCGATCAGCCAGGTCGACGCAAATGGCGTAAACGTCCCGAACAGGCCTGCGGCGAGCGCAAAGGCCAGCGAGAAACAGGTGGTCCGGACGTTCGCCGGCACCACCTCGACCAGCGCGCCCAGCATGGTGCCGCTGTAAACGCCGAAGTAGAACGAGAACATCATTTCGACGGCCAGCATCTTGCCGAAGGTGGGCGCCGCGATCAGCCAGTGCAGCGCCGGATAGGCGGTCACCAGGGACAGGCATGCAATCGCCAGCAATACCGGCTTGCGCCCGATCCGGTCGGACAGCGCGCCGCCGACCGGATTCCAGATGAAATTGGCCACGGCCACCAGGAGGGTGACGAGGAGGGCGTCCGGCGTGGACAGCTTCAGCACGGTCTTGCCGAAGGTCGGCGTGTAGACGGTGACGAAGTAGAAGGTCGTGGTGGTCAGCACCGCCATCATCATGCCGAGAATGACGATGCGCCAGTTTGCCACCGCGGACGCGAACACTTCCGATGCGGTCGGATGCGTCTTCATGGCGAGGAAGGCGGGCGTCTCTTCGAGCGTCCGCCGCAGCACGAAAATGAAGGGAATGATGAGGCAGCCGATGAAGAATGGAATGCGCCAGCCCCACGCCGCAACCGTTTCTGCCGGCATCACCTCGCTCAGCACATAGCCGAGGATCGCGGCAACAAAAATGGCGACCTGCTGGCTGGAAGATTGAAACGAGGTGTAGAAGCCCCTGTTGCCGGGGGTGGCAATCTCCGCCAGGTAGACCGAGACACCGCCGAGTTCGACGCCGGCGGAAAATCCCTGCAGCAGCCGGCCAAGCAGCACGATGACGGGAGCGGCGATGCCGATCGTCTCAAACCCCGGACAGAAGGCGATCACGACCGTCCCGATCGCCATGATCCCGAGCGTCACGATCAAACCCCGGCGCCGGCCGATGCGGTCGATATAGGAGCCGAGCACGATGGCGCCGACCGGGCGCATCAGCGCGCCGAGCCAGAACACCCCGAACGCATTCAGCAGCGCCGCCGTTTCGTTCTGGGCAGGAAAGAACGCCTTCGCGATTGCGCTGGCGTAAAATCCGAACAGGAAGAAATCGAATTGCTCGAGGAAATTGCCGCTGGTCGCGCGCAGGATGGCGCCGATACGCGATTTGATTTGCGGTATTTCCGCACCACTTGCCTGCGCCATGACGCCGTCTCCCTGCTGTGTTGCCGCCGGCGCAAAAAGTCTCGTTCCCCGAGACAGTTAGCCTGCTTGATGCGACAATTTGGCACAGTGGGGCGTGGCGACAACCCGCAAAACGGCGGAGGTGCCCTGAGAACGCGGAATGTCGGCCTTTCAGGGCTTGTTCTGTACCGAGGCAATCAGCCATTGCCGGAACGCCGACAGTTTTGGCGGGTCCGTTCGTCCCGCGGGCGAGACCAGATAGAACCCGGCATCGGTCGGCAGCGTGATCTTGAAGGGCACGACGAGGCGGCCCTTGGCGATGTCGTCCTCGACATAGGCCGAGCGGCCCATCGCGACGCCGAGGCCGTCGATGGCGGCCTGCACCGTCATGAAGATGAGATCGAAGGTCACGCCCGGCTGCTTGGAAAAGTCCGCGGGCAGGCCGGCCGCTGTCAGCCACAGCCGCCAGTCGTCGCTGTTGAAGTTGCTGGTATGCAGCAGCACGTGGTCGCGGAGATCTTCCGGGCATTTCAGCGGCTTGCTGCCCTTCAAGAGATTTGGGCTGCACACCGGGAAAAGCTCGTCCGCCATCAGCCAGTCGGCGCGCAATCCGGCCCATTGGCCGCGGCCGTAGCGGATCGCGGCGTCGACATTGTCGCGCTGGAAGTCGACCAGATTGGTCGAGGTGGTGATACGCACATCGATCCCGGGATGCGCTTCCTGGAACGCGGAAAGGCGCGGCAGCAGCCATTTGGCGGCGAGCGAGGCCAGCGTCGAAACCGTCAGCACATGGTCGTCGTCCTTGCGCAGCAGCCGATCGGTGGCGAGCCGCAGATCGTTGAAGGCGGCGCGGATGCCGGGCAGGTAATCCACCGCCTGCGGCGTCAGCGTCAGCGCCCGGTTCTGGCGCACGAACAGGCGGACGCCGAGCTCTTCTTCCAGCCGCTTGATCTGATGGCTGATCGCGGTCTGCGTGACGTTCAGCTCGGCCGCCGCCTGCGTGAAACTCAGATGCCGGGCGGCCGCCTCGAAGGCGCGCAACCCATTCAGCGACGGCAGCCTGGTGGTCATCTCCAGCACTTCCCCAATATATGAGTTTTTATCATCCGAGGCGGTACAAAGTGTCGTTTGTGAAAGGCCTTGGGAGCGCAGATATTAGCGTCAACAGATTAGAGATAGGAGCTTTAAATGTCTACTTTCACACATGAATCGATGATAAATCATCATGGACAGAGCCTTTTCAGCCAAGTCGCCGAACTGATCCATGTCTGGCGGCAGCGCTCCGCGGCTCGCCGGGAACTGGCCAACTGGTCCGACCGGGAACTCCACGACATCGGCGTTTCCCACGGCGATGCCATCTACGAAGCCTCAAAACCATTCTGGCGGGCATAAAACGCAGCCATGCCGGCGTCGCCTCATCAGGGGGACGCCGGCCATTTTTTCGGGAGCAATGGGAGCGTGCGATGACGACAATGCGTTTCGACGATCTCAAGCAATATTCGGACCTGCTGCGCGCGCGCAGCGGCGAGGCCCTGACCGTGCGTTTCGTCGAGCCGCGCGATGCCGAGGCATTGCAAAGCTATTTCCGCGCGCTGACCATCCGCTCCCGCTACAACCGCTTCCTCGGCGCCACGCGCGAACTGCCGCCGTCGGTGCTCGAGGATTTCATCCATATCGGCGAAGCCGACCGCTTCAGCGTGGTCGCGAGCATGCTGGTCGATGGCCATGAGATCATCGTCGGCGAAGCCCGTTACGCGTTCGAGGACGGCAGCATCGAATTCGGCATGTCGATCGACGACCGCTGGCAGGGCCACGGCATCGGCAAGGCGCTGTTGAAAAATCTCGAATGCCGCGCCGCCTCATTCGGCGCTGACCGTTTGTTCGGCGATACGCTGCGTTCCAATGAGGCCATGATCGGCCTCGCCCGCAAATCCGGCTACGCCTTCATGCCGACCCCCGGCGACTGGAAGCTGGTGCGCTTCGAAAAGCATATCGACGTCGAACCGCAAGACATCCCCTGTGCAAGCTGGCGGCTCGCCGCCCTCTCCCGCCAGGCCACTATGTCCTCGGTTGCGGTTTGACGGAACTAGGCCCGGTTCTGGCTGACCAGAACCGGGCTATTTTTATGCCTGCGGGTTCAACAACATTTACGCAGCCTCTTCAGTCCAGTCGGTCGAAGTCGAAACCTCGCGCCAGGCCGCGAGCTCCTTCTGGTGTCCCGCCTATCCCGGCTTCTTCCTGTATTATCCGAGCCGCCGCCAGCTCTGCGCGCCTTCGTCGATTTCGCGGGGGCGGCCAGTGCGTCCGCCGCGCCACGCGCGAATGCAAAGATGACAAAACGTTGGCGAGGGCTCGCGGCTATCGATTGAAAATCGCGCCGGCCCCGTTTAGCCTTGCCCCACCGAGCGGAGGGCGGCGCATGTCAGTCGATGCTGAATTCGTGCGGAAGATCTTTGCCGGCCTCGAGCATGGCGATGGCGCAGCATTCTTTGGCCATGTCGCTGACGATGTCGACTGGATCGTGATGGGCACGCATCCGCTCGCCGGCCACTACGCATCAAAGGCCGATTTCATTGCCGGGACCTTTGCGAAGCTCGGCAAGGTGTTGCCCCACGGCGCGCAATTGCACGTCGACAATCTGATCGTGAATGACGATGTCGCGATTGTGGAACTACATTCGGAAGCGACCGCCAGGAACGGTTTTCGCTTCGACAACCACTATTGCTGGGTCTGCTATTTCAAGAACGACAGAATCGTGCGCGTGCGCGCCTACCTGGATTCGGTGATGGTGGCGCGGCTGTTTGACGAAAACCCGATAAGCTAAGTTCTCAGCCGCCCCTGAACACCGGCTTGCGCTTTTCGATGAAGGCTTGCACCGCCTCCTTGTGATCCGCTGTCACCTGGGTGCGGATCATGCGTTCGGCTTCATGGTCGCGCGCGGTGGCGAAATCGAACATCAGGGCTTCGTCGAGATTGTCCTTCATATAGCGGATCGCGATCGTCGGACCTTCAGCGATCGATTTGGCGAGCGCAAAGGCTTCAGCCTGAAGCTTGTCGTCCGAGACCACGCGGTTGACGAGGCCGATCGTCTCGCACCTGGCGGCATCGACCCGCTCGCAGGTGAACATCAATTCGCGCGCCCGCGCGGTGCCGACCAGCCGGGTCAGCAACCAGGCGATGCCATAGTCGCCGCTCAGGCCCACTTTGAGGTAACCGGTGGAAAGGAAGGCCGATTGTGCGGCGATACGGATGTCGCAGGCCATCGCGAGGGCAAGCCCGGCGCCGACTGCGGGGCCGGGCAAGGCCGCAATGGTCGGCTTGCGCACCGAGACCAAGGCGCCGGTCAGCAGGCGCTGGCGTTCCTGCAGGTCGGCGACTCTCTCGTCATGCGACATTTCGAGCTTCTTCTTGTCGCGATTGGCGCCCATGCCCTTGACGTTGCCGCCGGCGCAAAATGCCGTGCCGGCGCCGGTGAGCAGCAGCGCGCCGACTTCCGGATTCTCGCCGCAGGTCTTGATCATGTTGCGCAGCGCCGGCGTCAGATTATCCGACATCGCGTTGCGCGCCTCGGGTCGGTTCAGCGTGATGATGGCGACGCGGTCGCGGATCACGCAGAGCAATTCATTGGTGCCGGTGTCGACGGTGATTTCGGTCATGTTTCCCCCAGTATTTCGTCTTGTTCGTCATTCCGGGATGGTGCGTAAGCACCAGACCCGGAATCTCGAGATTCCGGATTCGATGCTTCGCATCGCTCCGGAATGACGGTGTGCTAAAACTTCTCGACCCACGGCCGCAATTCCAGCTCCCAGGTCCAGGCGCTGCGCGGCTGCTGCAGCACGTTCCAGTAGCTCGAGGCAATGGCGTCAGGATCGAGCATCGAATCCGGCCGGTCGGCGGGCTCGGTGCGGGCGGCGCTGCGGATGCCGCCGTCGATGACGAAATGCGCGACGTGAATGCCTTGCGGCGATAGTTCACGCGCCATGCTCTGGGCAAGGCCGCGCAGTGCGAACTTGCCCATCGCGAACGGGGCTGACTGCGGATAGCCCTTGACGCTGGCGGAGGCGCCGGTGAACAGGATCGCGCCATGCTTGTTGGGCAGCATGCGCAACGCCGCCTGCTGCGCCACCAGGAAACCGCCGAAGGCGCTGACCGCGATCGCGTTGGCGACGTCGGCCGGCACCAGGTCGGTGAAGGGGCCGCGCGCCCGCCCGCTGGCGTTATAGACAACGAGATCAGGCGTAGCGATCTCGCGCTCGACCTGACCGAACAGCCGTTCGACGTCGTCGGCGTTGGTGGCGTCGCAGGCATAGGCGCGGGCGCCGGTTTCGGTGCACAGCGCGCCGAGTTTTTCGATTTTGCGGGCGGCCAGCGCGACGCGGATTTTTTCGCGCGCGAAGAGCCGCGCCAGCGATGCGCTCAATCCCTCGCCGGCGCCGACGATCAGGGCGGTCTTGTAGGTTGGCGGGGTCGGCATGGCGGCTCTCCAGAAATGACCGGGAACAGGTATTTAGGGGCGTAATTCCGCCAGACAACCCGCCGGGTCATGGCGAGGCTGATATCCGTCCCCCATGGGGTGACCCTCCAATTATGCTTGTTGACGGCTTGATCGCCTGCGTTATCGGTAGATGATCAATATCGGGCGGAACGAACAAGAGATAAAAATGCAGCAACCCCTCACGCATGATCGCAGCACGGCCGCGGCCGACAAGCCAGGATTGCTTGCGCCTGATACCTCGGGGATGAATTTCTACCGGGCCGATCCGGCGCTGACGGATCTGCTGCGGCTGCATTTGCCGGAGCCGCTGTTTCGCCACATCGAACCGCATCTCGACCGGCTCGGCGGGCTTGCCGGCGGTCATCTCGACGAATGCGCGCGGCTCGCCGACCGCCACACGCCGGTGCTGCACCAGCGCGACCGTTTTGGACGCGATTCCCAGTATATCGAATATCATCCGGCCTATCGCGAACTGGAGAAGGCCGCATTCGGCGAGTTCGGCATTCACGCGCTGTCGATCCGCAAGGGCATCATGGGATGGCCGGACAAATATCCCGTTGTCGCCAAGCACGCCTTTACGTTCCTGTTCAATCAGGCCGAGTTCGGGCTGGGCTGCCCGATCAACGTCACCGATGGCTGCGCCAAGCTGTTGAATAATTTCGGCAGCGAGGCGCTGAAGGCGCGATATCTCGATGGCCTGACGCAAACCGACATGAGCAAGCTGACCCAGGGTGGTCAGTTCATGACCGAGAAGGAAGGCGGTTCCGACGTCGGCACGCTCACCACGACGGCCGTGCAGGAGGGCGATCACTGGCGGCTGCATGGCGAGAAATGGTTCTGCTCCAATGCCGACGCCGAAGTGGTGATGCTGCTGGCGCGCCCGGAAGGCGCGGGGCCGGGTACGCGCGGCGTCGGTCTGTTTTTGATGCCGCGTCGGCTCGAGGATGGTTCGCAAAACCACTACCGGATCGTTCGCCTGAAGGACAAGCTCGGCACCCGATCGATGGCCTCGGGCGAAATCAAGCTGGAAGGCGCGATTGCCTATGCCGTCGGCAAGCTCGATCGCGGTTTTGTGCAGATGGCCGAGATGGTGAATTCGTCCAGGCTTTCCAACGGCGTCAAATCCACCGCGTTGATGCGGCGCGCGTGCCATGACGCGATGACGGTGGCGCGAAATCGCGTGGTGTTCGGCCAGCGCATCATTGATCTGCCGCTGGCAAGGCGGCAATTGATGAAGATCATGCTGCCGACCGAACAGGCGCTGTCGATGAGTTTTCTCACCGCTGACGCGCTTGATCGCGCCGAGGCCGGCAGCCAGGATGCCGCGGCGTTGCTGCGTATCCTGACGCCGACGCTGAAATTCCGTGCCACCCGCGATGCCCGCAAGGTCTGCGGTGATGCGCTCGAGATGCGCGGCGGCATCGGCTACATTGAGGAATTCGCGACCCCGCGCCTGTTGCGCGACGCACATCTCGGTTCGATCTGGGAAGGCACCGGCAATATCGTCGCGATCGATGCGCTGAAACGCGCGGTCGGCCGCCACGGCGCCGATGCGGCGCTCGCCGCCGATCTGCACGCCCGCCTCGATGACAGCGCCAATGTGCCGCAGGCCTGGCGCAACCGCCTGCGCGAATTGACCGACCGCGCTATCGGCTTTGCGCGCGAGGTCGCCAGCAAGTCGGATAACGAAGGCGATGCGCGGCGTGCGACCAGCCTGCTTTATCATGTCGCCAGCGCCGTGGCCTTGGCATGGGAGGGCGGCCGCATCCATGAGATGCGCGGCGATGCGAAGCGGCTGCTGCTCTCGCGCTTGGTGATCGATCACCGGGTGGCCGCGTCTGATCCGTTCCGCTTGGCGGAAAATGCCACGCAGCGTGCGATCACGGAGCACCTGCTCGGCGAACGCGCGGTGGGCATGGCCGAGGTTGGCGAATTGCTCACCGCAGCGTAGGCTTCCGACCACGCTGATATTCAAGAAAAACAATCAAGGGAGTACCCGATGAAGGCCGCCGTTCTGCATGAAGTCAATCAACCGCTCGTGATCGAGGATGTCAGCGTGCCGAATCCCGGCCCGCGCGAAGTCCTGATCCGCACCCGCGTCGCCGGCCTCTGTCACTCTGATTTGCATTTCATGGAAGGGCTTTATCCGCATCCGCTGCCTGCGGTGCTTGGCCATGAATCGGCCGGCGTGGTGGAAAAAGTCGGCTCCGACGTCACCTATGTGAAACCCGGCGATCACGTCGTGACCTGCCTGTCGGTGTTCTGCGGCACCTGCGACAATTGCACCACCGGACGCACCGTGCTCTGCACCGACACGACGGTAAAAATGCTGCCGGGCGTGTCCAACCGGCTGTCCTGGGCGCGCTCGGAGAAACTCAACCAGTTCCTTAATCTGTCGTCGTTCGCCGAGCAGATGCTGGTGCACGAAAACGCCATCGTCAAAATCCGCAACGATATGCCGCTCGAACTGGCCGCGCTGATCGGTTGCGGCGTCATCACCGGCTACGGCGCGGTCGTGAACACGGCCAAAGTCACCGCCGGCGAAACGGTCGCGGTGATCGGCTGCGGCGGCGTCGGCATGGCCGCGATTAACGGCGCTGCGATCGCCGGCGCGGGCCGCATCATCGCGATCGACACCAATCCCGCCAAGCTGCAGCTTGCGACCAAACTCGGCGCCACCGACATCGTCGATCCCCGCAACGGCGACGTCGTGCAGCAGGTGCGCGAACTCACCAAGGGCGGCGTCAACCATTCCTTCGAAGTGCTGGGCCGCAAGGAGACCGCGGAGCAGTCGTTCGCGATGCTGGCCGCCGGCGGCACCGCGACCATCGTCGGCATGATACCGTTCGGCCAGAAGATCGAGCTGCACGGCTTCGACTTCCTGCGCGAGCGCAGGATCCAGGGCTCCTCAATGGGCTCCAACCATTTCCGCGTCGACATGCCCCGCCTGGTCGAATTCTACATGCGCGGCAAGCTGCATCTGGAAGACTGGATTTCGGCCAAACTGAAACTGTCCGAAATCAACGAGGGCTTTGCGGCGATGAAGGCGGGCAAGACCGTGCGCAGCGTGATCATGTTCGATGCGTGAGTGAACTGCGCGTGTGGCGAACTTCACCTATGCGTCGTCCCGGCGAAGGCCGGGACCCATACGCCGCGGCCGACGTGGCTAAACAAGGAAGATAACGACCAGCGTGCAAAAGCAATCGCCGCTGGTGGTTATGGGTCCCCCGATGCGCAATTGCGCATCTGAGCTCAAGGCCGGGACGACGGCTGGTGTTCACCGCGACACATGCGCGGACACCGCGAGCCATTTCCCATTCTGCTTCGCCCAGCAATCGGTATATCGCCCATGGGCTTCCTGCCCATCCGCCGTCGTATAACGCGTCGCGGCGTGGATGATGGCGAAGTCGCCGAGCACGCGGATTTTTACGTCGTCGGCCCGCAGATTCCGGATCGTCACCGGCACGGCGGTCTGCTTGAGAAAGCCTGATCGGTCGACCAGCGATTTGTCGGGATTGGAGCAGTAGAACTCCTGCGCCAGAATCTCGTCGAAGCGTTTGACGTCGCAATTCTGCACCGAGGCGACATAGTCGCGGTTCAGCGCGGTGAGTTCTTCGATGTCGTTGCTCATGGCTTTCCCTTCGGCTTGTTGGAGCGATTATCGGTCGCTTCGCACCACATGCAATGACGTTGCAGGTAAGTTTCCAGCTCAATCATCCAACATCGGCGGCGGCTTGAACCCGCCGAATTCGAGCTCGATCAGTTCGGCGAGCCTCAAGGGCGTGCGGTCTTCCAGCCAGGGGCCGACGATCTGCACGCCGATCGGCAATCCGTCCGGCGCGAAGCCGGTCGGGATCGCGGTGGACGGCAGGCCGGGCAGGGTGGCGATGCCGGGCCAGGCGAGCTGATCGGAATAGACGTGGTCCTTGCCGTCGATCCTGATGCGGCGTTGTTCCTGGTCGGCGGAGTGATCGTGCGGATAGGCGGGCGTCGGCATGATCGGGCAGATCACGGCGTCAAACGTCTTGAACAGCTCGCGCCACTGCGCGCGCAGACGCACGCGCCCGCCGTCGGCCATCAGCCAGTCGCGATGGCTGAGCGCGATGCCGCGCAGGCGCTCGGCGGTGAGGCTCATATCGTCGGCCGGAAGGGATGCCGCCGCAGCCTGCGCGCCGGCATAGACCTCGGGCGCAAAGGATGCCGCGAGGAACGACATCAGCATTCGCATATAGAGCCGGGATGATGCGGCGAAGTCGGGCAGCAGCCGGCTTTGCCGTTCGACCCTGACGCCGGCCTTGGCGAGATTGGCGGCAAGTGTTTCCAGCGTTCCGCGCACAGTCTTGTCGGTCGGCATCAGCGGATCGGTATCGATCAGCAGCACGCGGAAATCCTTCAACGCGGTGTGGCGCGCCGCTGGCAGCTCCAGTCTGTAACCCTTGCCGGCGTCGAGCGGGTCGGGACCGGCCATCACGTCGAGCAGCAGCGAGAGATCGGCCGCGCCGCGCGCCATCGGCCCGATCACGGAAAGATCGCGGTTGGACGGCAGCGGCGGGAAGGGCGGCGGCGTGTGGCCGCGCATGGCCACGAGGTCGAAGGTCGGCTTGTGCGCATAGATGCCGCAGTGAAACGCCGGAACGCGCAAGGAGCCGCCGATGTCGGAGCCGAGCGACAGCGCGCCATAGCCGGCCGCGAGCGCCGCCGACGATCCGCCGGACGAGCCGCCTGGCGTTCGGCCGAGATCGAACGGATTGTTTGTCGTGCCGTAGATGTCGTTGTAGCTCTGCCAGTCGGCGAGCCCGAGCGGCACGTTGGTCTTGCCGAGGATCACGCCGCCGGCAGCCTTGATGCGCGATATGGGGAGCGCGTCTTCGGTCGGCTTGAAATCCTTCTGCGCCGGGATGCCCCAGGTCGTGGGCAGGCCCGCGATATTGAAGGATTCCTTCGCCGTCATGGGGATGCCGAGCAGCGGCTTGCTGACGCCGCGCGCCAGTTCCGCATCGGCGGCACGCGCAGCGGCGAGGCCGCTGTCGAAATCGCGCACGCAGATCGCGTTGATCTTGGCATCGTGCCGTTCGATGCGGCCGATCGCGTCCTGCGCCAGCTCGACGGCGGAAACCTTTTTTGCAGCGAGCGCTGCCGACAATTCAACGGCGGTCTTGAAGCTCCATTGCGATTTGGCCAAGGCTTGCTCCCGGTCTGTTCTTGATGCGGCGCGGATGATGCTCAGTTTGGCGAGGCGCCGCAAGAGCAATGGCTGTACAGCGGCAGGGCCGTCATGCTGCCAGTGCTATTGGCGCGCTCGCCTTTCGCGCGCTAGTCTCCCGATCAACAAAAAATGAAAAGACGGGGAGACGACCATGAGGACCACCTGGGTGGCAGCTGCCGCGATCGCTTTCGCCATCGGCCCGACGACGGCCGGTGCGGCCGAGATCAGGTTGGCCGAACAGTTTTCGATGGGCTACCTGCAATTCAACGTCATGAAGCGCGACAGGCTCATCGAGAAATACGCCTCGCAACGCGGCCTGAAGGACTTCAAGGTCTCCTGGCAGCGCTTCAACGGCCCGGTGGCGATGAACGAGGCGTTGCTGTCGAACTCTACCGACATCGTCAGCGGCGGCGTGCCTGGTCTGATCACGCTGTGGGACAAAACCAGAGGCACCTCGTTTGAGGTCAAGGGCATCTGCGCGCTCTCCTCGCAGCCGTTTCTGCTGAACACCGCCAATCCCGACATCAAGTCGATCAAGGATTTCAGCGAGCGCGATCGCATCGCGGTGCCTTCGATCAAAGTATCGGTGCAGGCAGTCCTGCTCCAGATGGCGGCGGCGGAAGCTTTTGGCGAGGCGAACTACGCCAAGCTTGATCCGCTGACGGTGTCGATGTCGCCGCCGGATGCGACCATCGCGCTATTGAGCGGCGCGGGCGGCGTCTCGTCGGCCTTCAGCGTGCCGCCGTTCCAGTTTCAGCAACTCGAGCAGAAGAACATCCGCACCATATTGACCTCGTTCGACGTGCTGGGGCCGCATACGTTCACGGTGGCATGGACCTCGGCGCGGTTCCGCAAGGACAATCCCGAACTCTACGCCGCTTTCCTCGACGCGGTGAAGGAGGCCACCTCGATCATCGCCGCAGATCCCAAGGGCACGGCGCAAAGCTGGATCAACGATTCCGGCTCCAAACTGCCGCTCGAGATGGTGACGAAGGTCGTCACCGGTCCCAATGTCGAATGGACCATGACGCCGGCGGCGACGATGAAATTCGCCAAATTCATGCGCAAGGTCGGCACCACCAGGAACGAGCCGATTTCATGGAAAGACCTGTTCTTTCCGGAGATCGGCGACCTCAACGGAAGTTGAAGCCCTTTGGCGACGGTGTCACAAGTCGGACATGAAGCTGTATTCCTGTGACGGCCGCGCGCCAACCGCGGGAGGCAAGATCGTGAATGTGTCGAGGTTCAACCGCCGGCAGGTTCTGGCCGGCGCGGGTGGGATACTGATGGGCCCCCTGGCCGGACCCGTTTCGGCCGCGGCCGCCGCCTGGCAGTCGATTTCGCTCCGCGAAGCCGGCTTCGATGATGATCTGCCGGCGCGCCTCGACAAGGCAATCGCGGACAAGCGGATATGGAACCTCCATGGCGTCGTCGTGGTGAGGCGCGGTCGGCTGGTGTTCGAGCGCTATTTCGAGGGTGAGGACACCGCGAGGGGAAACCGGCCGGTGGGCGTGGTTTCTTTCAAGCCGGATACGCTGCACGATCTGCGCTCGGTATCCAAGAGCATCGTCGGCCTGTTGTACGGGATCGCGCTGGCCGCCGGCAAAGTGCCGGCGCCGGAGGATCGACTGATGCAGTCTTTTCCCGAATATGCCGATCTTGCGGCCGATCCCGCGCGCAGCCGCTGGACACTGCATCATGTGCTGTCGATGACGATGGGCACCGACTGGAACGAATCGATGCCCTATACCAATCCGGCCAACAGCGAGACCGCCATGGACATGGCGCCGGATCGGTACCGCTACATTCTCGACCGGCCGATCGTGACGGAGCCCGGCCAGCGCTGGGTCTATAATGGCGGCGCCACCGCACTGCTCGGACGCCTGATCGCCAAGGGAACGGGCAAATCGCTGCACGCGTATGCGCGCGAAGCCTTGTTCGATCCCCTCGGGATCGGCCCGACCGACTGGCACGCGGACAACCGCGGCGAACTGATTGCGGCGTCTGGTATCCGCATGACGCCGCGCGATCTTGCCAGGATCGGCGAACTGACGCTGCGCGGCGGTGTCTGGGAAGGCCGTTCCGTCGTGCCGGCGGAATGGATCGCGCGCAGCACCTCGCCCGTGGTGCCGATCGAGGAAGAGCGGAAATACGGCTACCAGTGGTACAATCTGGATTTCACCATGGAGACGCCGACCATGCCGCGCTCCAACCAGCACTTGTGGAACGCCGCCGGCAATGGCGGCCAACGGCTGACTGTATTTCCGGGGCTCGATCTGGTGGTCGCAAGCACGGCCGGCAACTACAACACCAAGGATGCCAATTTGCCGCCGCGGCGAATCATCACCGACGTAGTGATGCCGAGCTTGCTGTGAGCTGAGCCTACGACGCGCCGATCAGGATGCCGACGCCGAGCACGGGCGATCCGGTCAAAGCGCTAACGGGCAGCTTGGCCCTTTTCCAGAAACTGCAGCAGCAGCCGGCTCACTTCGGCAGGCTGCTCCTGTTGCACCCAATGGCCGGCGCCATCGACGAGATGGCAGCCGATCATGTTGGTGCAGGCCTTCGACTGCATGGTCTCAAACATACCTGGGCGCTGATAGGTGCCCCAATCCTGCTTGCCCGAAATGAAGGCCGAGGGCACGTCGATGGTGCGGCCCGACCAGGTCTGCAATTCAGGCAGAAACGCCCCCGAGGTGCCGCAGCGGTACCATTGCAGGCCGCCCTGAAAACCGGTGCGGGTATATTCGGCGCTGTAGAACGAAAGCTCGCTGTCCGGCAGCCATGTGTTCGCGGCGATCGCGGCGGCAGAGGGCATTTCCTCGGCGACGGTCGCGGCCATGTCCTTTACAAGATCCATCACATAATAGGTCGGCAGTTTGGCGATTTCGGCCGCCGTCCATGATTTCAGCGGATAGGGCGCGTTGTCTTTCCAGTCCGCGCTCTTGTGATGGTAGTAGGCGCGCAGGAAATCATGCACGCCCTGCGGCGCGTGGTGCATGTTGGCGTTGGCCTCGCGCGTCGAATAGTACCATTGGTAATGTTTGCGCGGCCGCGGGAGCGCCGCCAGCTCGCGATGGACGGGGTCTTCCGCTGCAGGCTTGGCCGGTGCATCCGCGGTGTTGAACGGCAGCGCCGGCGGGCCAGCGAACGGCGCGCTCATCAGCGCGACCGAACGGAACACATCCGGCCGCAGGAGCGCGCACCAGGCGGCGACCGATGAGCCGAAATCATGCCCGATCACGGCATCGACCGAACGGTAGCCGAACGCCGACACCAGCCCGAGCGCGTCGCGCACCAGATTGGTGAGCCGGAACGAGGCGAGGTCGCCATCGTAATTGGCATCCCACCCCGTGGTGCGGCCATAGCCGCGCTGGTCCGGCGCGATCACGTGATAGCCCGCGGCCGCCAGCTGCGGCATCACCTTGCGCCAGCTGAAGGCCAGCTCAGGAAAGCCGTGCAGCAACAGCACGCAGGGCCGGCCGCGGATCTCGAAGCCGGCCTCCAGTACATGCATGGAGAGGCCGTTGATGTTTTCGACGTAGCGCGAGCGAATGCCGGAGGGGAGCGGGATGTCGGGGAGGGCGGTCATGGCGGTCGCTCCTTTCGTCTCCTCTCCCCTTGTGGGAGAGGGTGGCTTCGCGCAGCGAAGACGGGTGAGGGGTTCTTTCCGCGGATGCAGACCCCTCATCCGGCACGGATTTCGTCCGTGCCACCTTCTCCCACAAGGGGAGAAGGGAAGGAAGGGTCATCAACTCGCGGCGGCCCTGGTCCAATGCGGCCCTGGTCCAATAGCGTTTCCGCAGATGCCGCAGCTTGCCGGTCGGCGTGCGTTAAGACAACGGCTTGAACCTTGGCCCCCTGCGGGGCCACTAACGACCGCAATACGCAACGATAGCAACACGAACTCGCAGGATGCATACCAATGCGTTGGTTGGGGCTGACAAATTTCCACGGCTGGATTTCGCGCCTTCTGATGATCGTGGCAGCGAGCCTGCTGCTTGGCTCGACCGTGCGCGCGGCTGACATGACGGATCTGACCGGGAATTTGCCGCGCGGCTTTTTTGGCGAGTTCATCTGGGATGGTGACAGGACGGTGCAGAACGTCGTCATTACCCTGGATTCAGTTCGCGCCCTGAATGAGAAGCATGTTGAAGCGTTGGGATGCGGCTCATACGAGGTCGGACGCCAGGTGACGAAGATAAAGGTCCAGATGTTCGTCAGATTGTCGGATCTGCAGGTCGAAATCTTCGAGCTGTCGCCCGAGGGGAATGCCGCCTTCGAGACGGGCGGCAGCCACCGCGGAAAATTGTCGACAGACTTTCAGCGAATCGAAGCGCAATGGACCACTACTGCCACCAAGCAGCGCGGGCGAATGCATCTGCGCGCCGCGCCATCCCTGACGTGCTCGCCGACAGCATCGATGTAACCGGTTCTGGGCAGGAAACAGCCACGGTTGTCTCTGAGCAACCGGCAAGATGGGTAACACTTCGCCCTCCAGGGGAGGGTAAAGTGGAGCTACCCCTTCACCGCCGGCTTCGGCCAATACCGGTCCCGCAAATGCCGCTTCACCAGCTTGCCGGTCGGCGTGCGCGGCAGTTCGGTTTCGAAGTCGATGCTTTTGGGGCATTTGATGGGCGACAGATGTTTTCTGCAGAACAGGATCAGCTCTGCCTCGAGCTCCTTGCCGGCTTTGGCCATGTCGTGCGGCTGCACCACGGCCTTGACCTCTTCGCCCATTTCCTCGTTCGGCACGCCGAACACCGCGACGTCGGCGACGCCGGGATGGGTGATCAGCACGTCCTCGGTCTCCTGCGGGTAGATGTTCACGCCGCCTGAAATGATCATGTAGCTCTTGCGGTCGGTGAGGTAGAGAAAGCCCTCGTCGTCGAGATAGCCGACGTCGCCGAGCGTCGACCAGCCGCGGTCGTTGTAGGCGCGTTTCGTCTTCTCGGGATCGTTGTGATAGGCGAAAACAGGCGCGTCGGCGAAATAGACCGTGCCGATCTGGCCGGTCGGCGCTTCCTGATCGTTCTCGTCCAGAATCTTGACCTTGCCGACCACGGCGCGGCCGACGGTGCCGCGATGGCTCAGCCATTGCTGCGAGTTTGACACGGTGACGCCGTTGCCTTCGGAGCCGGCGTAATATTCGATCAGGATCGGTCCCCACCACTCGATCATCTTGGCTTTCACATCGACCGGGCAGGGCGCGGCGGCGTGGATCGCGCCCTTCAACGATGAAACGTCGTAGCGCGTACGCACCTCCTCCGGCAGCTTCAGCATCCGCACGAACATGGTCGGCACCAGCTGCGATTGGGTGGCCTTGTATTTCTCGACCAGTTTCAGGAATTCCTCGGCGTCGAAGGATTCCATGATGATGGAAGTGCCGCCGAGGATGGTCGCCATCATGTTGAAGCGCAAAGGTGCCGCATGATAGAGCGGCGCCGGCGACAGGTAGATGCTGTCAGCATTCATGCCGCACATGTCGCCGCAGAGGACTTTCAGGAACTGGTTGGGCACGTCGATCTTGTTGCCCTCGAACGCCTTCTTGATGCCTTTCGGCCGTCCGGTCGTGCCCGACGAATACAGCATGTCGTAGCCGGCGACCTCGTCCGCAATCGGCGTCGTCGGTTGCGCGATGGCTTCCTTGTCCCAGGAGCGGAAACCCGCTTGCGGCTCGTCGACCATGAAGAACAGCGGTTCGCCGGGCTCGCCCTTGATCAGGCCTTGCACCTTCTCGGCACACTTCGGCGTGGTGATGAAGACTTTTGCGCCGCAATCCTTGATGATGTAGGCGATCTCATCCTCGGTCAGATAGCGGCTGATCGCGGTGTAATAGAGTCCCGCGCGCTGCGCCGCCCAGCAGATCTCCATGAACGCCAGGCGGTTCTCCATCAGGAACGCGATGTGGTCGCCGGCCTTGAGGCCGAGCGCGCGGAACAGATGCGCCCCCTGGTTCGAGAGTTCGTCAAGCTCGCGATAGGTGATTGCTTTTCCGGTGCCCGCCATCTGGTAGGCGATCTTGTTCGGATGCGTGCGGGCGTAGATCGACGGATGGGTCATCGGGGTTCCTGAAACAATCAACGTGGTCGTCCCGGCCTTGAGCCGGGACCCATAACCACCGATCTTGATTTTGAAACGAGCTGGAGCTCCAGCTTTGCATAACCACAAACTGCTGTGGCTATGGGTCCCGGCTCAAGGCCGGGACGACACCATTTGTTATCGCAACAGCCTACAGGCGCTCGACAATCGTCACATTCGCCATGCCGCCGCCTTCGCACATCGTCTGCAAACCATAACGCTTGCCCCGCTGCTTGAGCGCGTTGACCAGCGTGGTCATCAGCTTGGTCCCGGAGCCGCCGAGGGGGTGGCCGAGCGCGATCGCGCCGCCATTGACATTGAGCCTTTCAGGATCGGCGCCGGTGGTCTTCAGCCACGCAACCGGCACCGCGGCAAAGGCCTCGTTGACCTCGAACAGGTCGATGTCGTCGACCGACATGCCGGCCTTCTCCAGTGCGCGCTTGGTAGCGTGCAGCGGAGCATCCAGCATGATCACGGGATCGCCGCCCATCATGGTGAGGTGATGGATGCGCGCCAGCGGCTTGACGCCGAGCGATTTGAGGCCCTTTTCGTTGACGACCATCACGCCCGAAGCGCCGTCGCAGATCTGGCTGGCGCTGGCGGCGGTGTGCTTGCCGTTCTCGGCGATCAGCTTGACGCCCTTGATGCCGTCGAGGCTGGAATCGAAGCGGATGCCCTCGTCGATGTGGTGGGTGTCGGTCGTGCCATCGGCGCGCGTGATCTGCAGCGAGACGATCTCGTCCTTGAACTTGCCGGCTTGCGTCGCTGCGATCGCGCGCTGGTGGCTGTTGTAGGAGTACGTATCGAGTTCGTCTTTGGACAGACCGTATTTCTCCGCCATCATTTCAGCGCCGGTGAACTGGCTGAACATGATGTTCGGGTAGAGCTTCTCGATGCCGGGGCTCTTGTAGTGACCAAAGCCGTTCTTGGCCGGCAGCGACGACGCAAGGCCCATCGGCACCCGCGTCATCGATTCAACGCCGGCTGCGATCACGCAATCCATGGTGCCGGACATCACCGCCTGCGCCGCGAAATGCAGCGCCTGCTGCGACGAGCCGCACTGGCGGTCGATCGAGGTGGCGGGCACGCTTTCCGGCAGCTTTGAAGCCATCACGGCGTTGCGGCCAATATTGTTGGACTGTTCGCCGGCCTGCATCACGCAGCCCATGATGACGTCCTCAACCTGCGCGGGGTCGGCGCCGCTGCGATCGATCAGCGAATCCAGCACGGAGGCGGCGAGATCGGCCGGATGCCATCCTGCGAGACGTCCCCCTTTGCGGCCCCCGGCGGTGCGAGCGGTGGCGACGATATAGGCCTCGGCCATGTCTGTTCTCCCTGAATTGTTGTTGGATGGTTTTTGAATGATGGGCCGGATTTAAGGGGTGGCACGGGATTTAGTCAATCAATCAATTAACTCTTGAGTGCAGCCGCGGCATGCGCTTATGTGCGGCCGGAATTTCCGGCAGGCAGTGATGGCATCAGGGTTGAATACCAGCATACCGACCAAACTGGCGGGCGGCAAAAATACCACCGCCGAGAAGCTGCTTGTGGCGGCAAGCGAATTGATGATCGAGCGCGCCTCGATCGAGGTTTCGCTCTCCGACATCGCTCAGAAATCCGGCGTCAACGCCGCTTTGGTGAAATATCATTTCGGCAACAAGGACGGCCTGTTGCTGGCGCTATTGGCGCGCGATGCCGCGACAGAAATGTCGCAGCTCGAATATCTGATCAGCCAGCCGATCTCGCCGACCGCCAAACTCAAGCTGCATATCGGCGGCATCATCCGCGCCTATTACCAGTTCCCGTACATGAACCGGCTGATCCACTATCTGCTGCATGAAAGCAGCACGGAAGCCGCCGACGAGGTGTCGAAGTTTTTCGTGGCGCCCCTGCTGGAGTTCCAGAAGCGGTTGCTCGCGGAAGGCATCAAGGCCGGCGAATTCCGCAACATCGATCCCGTGATGTTTTACACCAGCCTGGTCGGCGCCTGCGATCACCTGTTTTTCGGCCGCCACGCGATGTCGCGGGCGACCGGCGTCGGTCCGGTCACCGACGAAGTCTGCCGCCAGTACATCAAGCACATGGAAGCGCTGATCTGCGGCGGCATGCTCAGTGAAAAGAAAGCCGCGAATGGCGAGTAGCGAATAGCGAATGGATTTTTCCATTCGCCACTCCCTGTTCGCCATTCGCACGTCCAGAGAAGAAACGTCCAAGGAAAAGTTCAAGGAAAGGGTCTCAAAATGCAGTTGAATGATGTTGCCGTTCTCATCACCGGCGGTGGCTCCGGTCTCGGTGCCGCTACCGCCCGCGCCATGGCCGCCAAGGGCGCAAAAATCGGCGTGATCGACCAGAACAAGGAAAACGCCGAAGCAGTCGCCGCCGAAGTGAAGGGCGTCGCCTTGCATGCCGACGTCACCGACGAGGAAGCGATCAAGGCCGCGATCGCCAAGGCCGAAGCCGCGCACGGCATCGCGCGCGTGCTGATGAACTGCGCCGGCATCGGCGGCTCGCAGCGCACCGTCGGCAAGGACGGCGTCTATCCGCTGGCAAAATTCGTCCGCATCATCAACGTCAATCTGATCGGCACCTTCAACGTGCTGCGCCTGTTCGCGGAACGGCTCGCCACCGCGCCCCCGATCGGTGAAGAACGCGGCGTTGCGATCAACACCGCCAGCGTCGCGGCCTATGAAGGCCAGATCGGCCAGATCGCCTATTCGGCGTCGAAGGGCGGCGTCGTCGGCCTCACGCTGCCGGCCGCGCGCGACCTCGCCAGCCTGAAGATCCGCGTCAACACCATTGCGCCGGGCCTGTTCCTGACGCCGCTGCTGATGGGCCTGAACGAGGAGGCCCGCAAGAGCCTCGGCGCCCAGGTGCCGCATCCGGCCCGGCTCGGCGACGCCTCCGAGTACGGCAACCTCGCGGTCCACATCGTCGAGAACCCGATGCTCAACGGCGAAACCATCCGCCTCGACGGCGCGATCCGCATGGCGCCGCGGTAGTTGCTCGCGGATAACGCGTCGTCCCGGCCTAGTGCGCAATTGCGCACGGGGGCCGGGACCCATACGCCGCGGCGGTTCTTTGAGGCAACTTGGCCAATGCCTTTGGTCGTAACGAAGGCCGGTGGTTATGGGTCCCGGCCTTCGCCGGGACGACGACGGAGGAGCGCTTCGTGACTCAACCGCTGCTGATCGAACATGATGACGGGGTCGACCGGGTGACGCTCAATCGCCCTGATAGCCTCAACGCGCTCAACCCCGACATGATCGATGCGCTGAATGCGTATTTCGAGGGGCTTCAACGCAACCGCACCACGCGTGTGGTGGTGCTGAAAGGGGCCGGTGCGTCGTTCTGCGCCGGGCTCGATCTCAAACATGCCATGAAGCGCCGGGCCGCGCAGCAGGAGCCGCCCGGCGTCACCGAGTCGCTGGATTCGCAGCGCCGGATCGGCGACATCGTGATGCTGATGCGGCGTTGTCCACAGCCGATCATCGCGCTGGTGCAGGGCGCTGCGGCCGGCGGCGGCTTTGCGCTGGCGCTGGCGACGGATATTCGCATCGCCACCAGATCGGCGCGGATGAATTGCGCCTTCATCAAGCTCGGCCTCGGCGGCTGCGATATCGGCACCAGCTATTTCCTGCCGCGGCTGGTCGGTGTGTCCGTGGCGTCGGAACTGATCCTGACCGGACGCTTCATCGGCGCGGAGCGCGCGCTCGCGGTTGGTCTCGTGTCTGAAGTGGTCGAGGAAGGCGGGCTCGATGCGGCTGCGGAACCTTATATCGAGGCGATGATGACGGCCTCGCCGGTGGGCCTCCGGCTTTCCAAGGAATGCCTCAATATGAGCGTCGATGCCGGGTCGATCGAAGCCGTGATCGCGATGGAAGACCGCAATCAGGTGCTGTGCAGCCGCTCGGAAGAATTCAATGAAGGCATCAGGGCCTTCCTTGAAAAGCGAAAGCCTGTCTATATCAAACGATAGCAAGACAAGAACGAAGGATCCGAAAAAGGACCGAATTCCGGGAGGCGCAATATGAGTGGGAACGCAGCCGAGGTGCTGACCAAGCCCGGCTTTCGCAAGATCGAATGGCTGAAGCGCGACATCGATGTCGCGCGGCGGCCGGACGGCGTCATCGTGCTGAAGTCGCGCATTCCGCTGCAGTCTTACGAGAAGCATATTCCGGCCTCGCTGGCGAAATGGGCAAAGCAAGCGCCCGATCGCATCTGGCTGGCGCAGCGCGGCGGCGCGGACCGGCAATGGCGAAAGGTTTCCTACGGTGAAGCCAGGCGCACCGTCGACGGGCTGACGCAGGGCCTGCTCAACCTCGGCGTCGCAGATGGTCGCCCGGTCACGATCTTGTCCGGCAATTCCATCGAGCACGCGCTGATGACGCAGGCCGCGATGCAGGCGCGCCTGCCGGCGGCGCCGGTGTCACCGGCCTATTCGCTGATGAGCCAGGATCATCTCAAGCTCGAATACCTCTTCAACCTGATCAAGCCTGCGGTCGTGATGGTGCAGGATGGCCCGACCTTCGAGAAGGCGCTGAAAGCGCTCGATCTCACCGGCGTCACCGTCGTGCATGTGCTGCGGCCCTGCGAAGGCATCAAGAGCGTGTCGTTTGCCGACCTCGCCGCGACGACGGTGACGAAGGCCGTTGACGAGTCGATCGCAAAGATCACGCCGGATACCGTCGGCAAGCTGCTGTTCACGTCGGGCTCGACCGGCATGCCCAAGGCCGTCATCAACACCCAGGAGATGATGTGCGCCAATGCGGCGATGATGATGCAGGTGCGGCCGCGCGATCCGAACGGGCCGATCGCGACCATGCTGGATTGGATGCCGTGGAACCACACCATGGGCGGCAACGCGGCATTCCATCCGATCCTGGTCGATGGCGGCACGCTCTATATCGACGACGGGCGGCCGATGCCGGGCCTGTTCGAGGAGACTCTTCGCAATCTCCGCGAGGTGTCGCCGACCTATTACGCCAACGTGCCTGCCGGCTATGCGGCGCTGGCGGCGGCGATGGAAAAAGACGATGCGCTGTGCCGCAGCTTCTTCAGGAATCTGACCGTCATGGCCTATGGCGGCGCGCGGCTGCCCGACGATCTCTATGATCGCATGCAGGCGCTGGCGGTGAAGACTACCGGCGAGCGCATCGTGTTCTATACCGGCTGGGGCTCGACCGAGACCGCGCCGACCTCCACTGGCACCTATTGGGACACCGAGCGCGTCGGCCTGATCGGACTGCCGTTCCCCGGCGTGGAGCTGAAGATGGTGCCGTGCGGCTCGAAATATGAGCTGCGCCTGCGCGGCATTAACGTCACACCCGGCTATTTCGGTCAGCCCGATCTGACGAAAAAGATGTTCGACGAGGAAGGTTTCTACTGCATCGGCGATGCCGGTGTGTTCGTTGACGACAACGATCCGCTGCAGGGCATCATCTTCGCCGGCCGCGTGGTCGAGGACTTCAAGCTCACCACCGGCACCTTCGTCCATGTCGGCTCGCTGCGCACGGATGCCATCGCCGCCGCCACACCCGCGGTGCACGACGCGCTGGTCGCGGGGCAGGACCGGGAATTCATCGGGCTCTTGGCCTGGCCCAATCTGCACGCCTGCCGGCAACTCGTCGGCAATCCCGACGCGTCGTTTGAAGACGTGGTCAGGCATCCCGAAATTATCGCCTGCCTGAAGCGCGGGCTGGAAGCGCACAACGCCTCCTGCACCGGCAGCAGCATGCGGATCGCCCGCGCCATGCTGATGGCGGAGCCGCCCTCCATCGACGGCAACGAACTCACCGACAAAGGCTACATCAACCAGCGCGCAGGCCTCGAACGCCGCGCCGCGCTGGTGGAGCAACTTTACGCCGACAATCCGGGAGAGGACGTGATTGTACTGAAATGAAAGCGAAACTCTCTCCACTCGTCATTCCGGGATGCGCCGTTAGGCGCAGGCCCGGAATCCATTGGGCCGCGCGTTCCTTGGCGCGATGGATTCCGGGCTCGCGCTTCGCGCGCCCCGGAATGACGGCAAATAAGATGACCGTAAGAAAAGGTAACACGCCATGAATTTCGATTTCTCCGACGAACAAAAGCAGATGCGCGATGCGGCGAGGAAGTTCCTTGCCGAGAAGTGCCCGCCGAAAGCGGTGCGTGAGGTGCTGGACGGCAAGGCGACCTACGACAAGGCCTTGTGGAAGGGCCTCGCCGAAATGGGCTTTCTCGGCGTCGCGATCCCGGAAGAGTTTGGCGGCGCCGGTGCCGGGCATCTCGAGCTTTGCGTGATCGCCGAGGAAATGGGCCGCGCGCTGGCGCCGGTGCCGTTCTCCTCGACGGTGTATCTTGCCGCCGAAGCACTGCTGCTCGCGGGCAGCGACGCGCAGAAGCAGAAATGGCTGCCGAAGATCGCCTCCGGAGAAGCGATCGGCACGCTGGCGCTGTTCGAGGGCAAGGGCAATCCATCGCCGCAGGCGATCAAGTTGTCGGCCTCCGGCGGTACGCTGAGCGGCGTTAAGAAGCCAGTGCCGGACGGCGCCATCGCCGATTTCGCCGTCGTAGCCGCGCGCACCGGATCGACCGGCCGCGATGCCGATATCTCGCTGTTCCTGGTCGACCTCAAGGCCGGCGGCGTCGAGGTCAGGTCGCTGACCAACATCGATCCGACCCACGGCCAGGCCGAACTGACCTTCAAGAACTGCAAGGCCGAGCCGCTCGGCGCCGCCGGTGAAGGCTGGGGCATTCTCACGCAAGTGCTGGACCGCGCGGCTGTCCTGATGGCGTTCGAGCAGGTCGGCGGTTCCGACCGCGCGCTGGAGATGGGGCGTGATTACGCGCTCGACCGTATCGCCTTCGGCCGGCCGATCGGCTCGTTCCAGGCGGTCAAGCACATCCTTGCCGACATGTATGTCTCGGCGACCTTGGCGCGCTCGAATTGCTATTACGGCGCCTGGGCGCTCTCGACCAACGCCTCGGAATTGCCGGAAGCCGCCGCCGCCGCCCGCATCAGCGCGACGCAGGCGTTCCAGCATTGCTCCAAGAACAATATCCAGGTCCATGGCGGCATGGGTTTCACCTGGGAGTTCGACTGCCACATGTACTACCGCCGTGCCAACGCGACCGCAGTGACGCTCGGCAGCCTGTCGTACTGGGAAGATCAGCTGATCGACCGCATGCGCAAGAAGAACGCGGCCTGACGTCATTCCGGGGCGCCGCAGAGCGGCGAACCTCAGATGTGCAATTGCACATCGGGGAATCTCGAGATGATAACTTCTGGATTCCGGGTCTGGTCCTTCGGACCATCCCGGAATGACGAGCAAGGATAAAACGAATGAACTTCGATGACACCCCGCAGGAGGCCGCGTTCCGCGCCGAGGCGAAAGCCTGGATCGGGGCCAATGCGCCGAAGCAGTACGAGGAAGAGCTGCGCAAATCCTCGCTCGGCCGCACCGTGCTCAAGGGCGCCAACATCCTCGAGGTCGCAAAGGCCTGGCAGAAGAAGAAAGCCGATGCCGGCTGGGCCTGCCTGCATTGGCCAAAGGAGTATGGCGGCCGTGGCTCGTCGCCGATCGAGCGCGTGATCTGGCAGCAGGAGGAAGGCCCGTTCGGAAAACTCTCGGGCATGTTCATCATCGGCCACGGCATGTGCGGGCCGACCATGATGGCGTTCGCAGGCGAGGAGGAGAAGCGAAAGTACCTGCCGCCGCTGGCCTCGGGCGAAAAGGTCTGGTGCCAGCTGTTCTCCGAGCCCGCCGGCGGCTCCGATGTCGCCGGGCTTCGCACCCGCGCCGAGAAAAAGGGCGACGACTGGATCATCAACGGCCAGAAGATCTGGACCTCGGGCGCGCACTATTCGGACTACGGCATCCTGCTGACTCGTACCGATCCCAATGTGGCCAAACACAAGGGTCTCACCATGTTCTTCCTGGACATGAAGAGCCCGGGCGTCGAGGTGCGACCCATTAAGCAGGCCAGCGGCCAATCCGATTTCAACGAGGTCTATTTTACGGATGTGAAGATACCGGACTCGCAGCGGCTCGGCGCCGTCAATGACGGCTGGAACGTCTCGCTGACGACGCTGATGAACGAGCGCATGTCGATCGGCGCCGGTGTTTCCACCGGCTTTCCGGAGCTGTTCGATTTCTGCAACAGCCTGATGCTGGACGATGGTCCTGCGATCGAGGACCGCAACGTGCGTTCCAGGCTGGCGAACTATGCCGTCAAGGCGAGCGGGCTGAAGTACACCAGCATGCGCGCGATCTCGGCGCTGTCGAAGGGCGATCGTCCGGGTCCCGAGAATTCCATCGGCAAGCTGGTGGCGGGCTCGATGGTGCAGGAAGTCGCGATGTACGCGCTCGATTTGCAGGGCGCCGCCGGCGCGCTGAGCGGGCCGGAGGACGCGGAGATTGCCGGAAAATTCCAGGCCATGCTGCTGCGTGCGCCGGGCACCCGCGTCGAGGGCGGCACCGACGAGATCATGCGCAACATCATTGCCGAACGCGTGCTTGGCCTGCCCGGTGACATCAGGGTCGACAAGGACGTGCCGTTCAACAAGATTCCGACCAAGGGACGCGCGTAAGCGCGAAAGGAGCCGCCATGAACTTCGACGATACCCCGCAGGAAGCCGAATTCCGTAGCCTCGCCCGCAAATGGATGGAAGCCAACGCGCCGAAAAAATACGAGGCGGAGCTTTCGAAATCCTCGCTCGGCCGCATCCGGCTGGAGAAGGAAGAGATCGTCGATGTCGGCAAGGCTTGGCAGAAGAAGAAGGCCGAAGGCGGCTGGGCCTGTCTGCACTGGCCGAAGGAGTATGGCGGCCGCGGCGCCACGCCGATCGAGAAGGTGATCTGGCAGCAGGAAGAAGGTGTCTACGGCAAGCTGACGCAGCCGTTTCAGATCGGCGAGGGCATGTGCGGCCCGACCGTGATGGCGTTCGGCAGCGAGGAGCACAAGCGGCATTATCTGCCGAAGCTTGCGTCCGGCGAACATATCTGGTGCCAGCTGTTTTCGGAGCCGGCCGGTGGTTCCGACGTCGCGGGCCTGCGTACCCGTGCCGAGAAGCAGGGCGACGACTGGATCATCAACGGCCAGAAGATCTGGACCTCGGGCGCGCATTATTCGGATTACGGCCTGCTGATCACCCGCACCGATCCCAACGTGCCCAAGCACAAGGGCCTGACGATGTTCTTCCTCGACATGAAGAGCAAGGGCGTCGAGGTGCGGCCGATCAAGCAGGCCAACGGCATGCAGGAGTTCAACGAGGTCTATTTCACCGACGTCGTGATCCCGGATCATCAACGCCTCGGCGCGGTCGGCGACGGCTGGAACGTCTCGCTCACCACGCTGATGAACGAGCGCATGTCGATCGGCTCGCGGCTGGCGACCGGTTTTCCTGAAATGTTCGAGTTCTGCTCGAACCTGATGACCGATGACGGGCTCGCGATCGACGATCCAGCTGTCCGTTCCAAACTTGCGAGTTGGGCGGTGAAGGCCAGCGGACTGAAATACACCAGCTACCGCGCGATCTCGTCGCTGTCGAAGGGCGAGCGGCCGGGACCGGAGAATTCCATCGGCAAGCTGGTGTCGGGCACGATGCTGCAGGACATCGCGACCTACGCGATGGACCTGGAGGGTGCAGCCGGTGCGTTGGCCGGGGCGGATGAAGAAGCCGCAAGCGGCCAGTTCCAGCAGATGCTGCTCTCTTCGCCGTCGATGCGTATTGCCGGCGGTACCGACGAAATCCTGCGCAACATCATCGCCGAGCGCGTGCTCGGCCTGCCCGGCGATATCCGTGTCGACAAGGACGTGCCGTTCAACAAGATCCCGACCAAAGGGCGATGACCATGGATGCAAAAGCGCCGAAGGCGCGCTACGCGGCCGAAGACCGCATCGGTGTGCTCGAGGAATTGCTCGGCGAACGCTACTCGGTGCGCGCCTTCCTGCCGCGCGAGGTGCCGCGCGAGACCATCGAGCATATCCTCGCCGTGTCGCAGCGCACCGCGTCATGGTGCAACAGCCAGCCATGGCAGGTGCTGATCGCGAGCGGCGAGGCCAAGGAGCGGTTTCGCAAGGCGATCTATGCCGAGGCTTCCTCGGGCGGCAAGGACGACCATGATTTCACGCCGCCGCGCGAATATCTCGGCGTCTATCTCGAGCGCCGGCGCGAGAGCGGATTCCAGCTCTACAACACGCTCGGCATCGCCAGAGGCGACAAGATGGCTTATGCCAAACAGGCGCTGGAGAATTACAACTTCTTCGGCGCGCCGCATGTGGCTGTCATTCACACCGACGAGCCGCTCGGCACTTACGGCGCGGTCGATTGCGGCGCCTATGTCGGCAATTTCATGCTGGCGGCGCAGGCGCTCGGTCTCGGCACCATTCCGCAGGCCGCCCTGGCGCGGCATTCCGGGCTGATCCGCCGGCACTTCAACCTCGCCGATGACCGCCGCGTGGTCTGCGGCATTTCGTTCGGCTTTGCCGACAATGCGCACAAGGTCAACACCTACCGGACTTCGCGCGCAAGCGTGGCCGATACGGTCACGTTCTTCGACGAATAGCGTATTCAAATCATCAAGCGCACAGGAAAAGCCCCGATCGCCAATGGCGGCCGGGGCTTTTCGCTATCTGGATTCAGACGAGATCAGTAGGCGCAGACATTGACGGTGCGCAGGCGCAGACCGCGGCGGGTTTCGACCCACTGCTGCTGGATGCAGTCGTTGTAGCCATAGCCGGTGTTGAGGTAGACGCCACCGAAGCCGACGCCGAAGCCGTGACCCCAGCCGTGACCCCAATGGCCGTGGTGGTGGTGATGATGGAAGGGGCCGGCGGCGGCGGGCGCAGCAGCGGCGAGGGTGAGGGCGGTGGCGGCGATCAGTCCGAGGGTAACCTTGCGAAGCATTGTATTCTCCAATTTGAAAGGCGCGGGGGCCGTTGTTTCGTCCCTGCACCTCTGTCGGCGCGACTTGAATATTCGTTCACGCCGGTTCCGGAGAATCGTGTTTCAGGAATGTTTCGTGGGGGCGGGGGGACGACACCTTTTCTTCCCTTCTCCCCTTGTGGGAGACCCCTCATCCGGCGCCATAGCCGATGCAAAGCATCGGCGTTCTAAGAACGGCGGCCGAAGGCCGCCTATGCCACCTTCTCCCACAAGGGGAGAAGGCAGAATCAGAATCTTGGCGCCCTCTTTTCCGCGAAGGCCTTGATGCCTTCCTTGATCTCGTCGCCGCGCATGCTCTCGCGGTGGCGCTGGTTCGCGGCGGCCTCGTCGAGCTTGCCACGGGCGAATTCGTTAATGGCGCGTTTCATGCCGCGCATCGCGACAGGCGCGTTACCGGCGAGGATGTTCGCAAGCTTGCCTACTTCCTCGTCGAGCATCGCAATCGGCACCATCGCGGTGAGATAGCCGATCCGCAGCATCTCGGGCGCCGAGATCTTCTGCGCCGTCAGAAACAACTTCTTGGCGTTGTCGACGCCAAGCCGCGTCACGTAACGCTCGATGCCGCTCTTGTAATAATGCAGGCCGAGCCGCGCCGCCGGCATGAACATTTCAGCCGTATCGACGCCGATGCGGAAATCGCAGGCCAGCGCCAGATCGGTCGAGCCGCCATAGACGCCGCCATTGAGCCGGCAGATCGTCGGCACCCCAAGATCTTCCAGGCGGTTGACCACCACCTCGAACGCCGAGCCCGCGCTCTGCTCTTCCCTGGCGCTGGTGGCGCGGTCGGCGACCGAATTGAGATCGTAGCCGGCCGAGAAGGCGCGGCCGGTGCCGGTCAGCACCAGCACCCGGATGTCAGGATCGGCCTCGATCCGGTCGAACAGTTTCACGAGTTCGCCGAGATCCTCGCTCTGCAGCCGGTTCAAATGTTTCGGCCGGTTGAGGCGGATGGTGGCGCGCGCGCCGCTGATGTCGAGTACCGGCGAGCTCGCCGCCGCGGCTGAACTGGGCATATCGTTCTCCATTCTTGTTATTTACTTGTTCTCTTTGTTTTCTTGCGCGCGCCGTTTGGCCTCGGCGTCGATGGTCTGGGCGAGGTCAGGATGCCGTGCCATCAGCAGGCGAAAATCGACGAGGTCAAGCACCAAGAGCTTCGACAGCCGCGTGGTGGTGACATCGGCGGAACGCAGATTGTTGCGCAAAGTGCCCGCCGCAGGGAAGGCCGTCAACGACGGCCGGCAAACCGCGATACCGCGTCGAATTGCCCGCCGGCGAGGCTGCGCGGCAAGCCCGGCGGGGGATGAATTTTGTCGAATCCCGACAAATCGTCGTTTTTTCCCCGCATATCGAAAATAGCCTGCGGCCTTTACAATAGCGGCACTGCAATAAAATCGCGAAAAAATTCACTCCCTGAAAAATTGGTTGGCTTCCAATGGATCCGTCTCATTTGGCACAACATGCCGGCACGGCCGGCGCCCTCTTCGCGTCGATCTTCGTGATCGCCACCACCACGATGCGGACGATGATTCCTTTGCGGGTGTTCGGCATTCTCGCCAACATCGCCCTGTTCCTGACCGCCATTCCGTCCCGTAATTATCTGGTCATGGTGGTTCAGGTGGCGATGCTGCTGGTCAATTCCTATCGGCTGCACCAGATGTTGCAGCTCGTGCGCGACGTGAAAAAATCGGTCAACAGCGACCTGTCGATGGAGTGGCTGAAGCCGTTCATGACCGAGCGCGATTGCGCGGCCGGGGAAATGCTGTTCTACAAGGACGAGAAGGCCGAAGACATGCTCTACATCGTCAGCGGCAAGTTCAAGCTGGTCGAGTCCGGTATCGTCTTGCCGGTCGGCGCCATCGTCGGCGAGCTTGGCATGCTGTCGCCGTCGAACATGCGCACCCAGTCGCTGGAATGCGTGGAGGCCGGCCTCGTGCTGAGCGTCAGCTACAGCAAGGTCGAGGAACTCTACGTTCAAAATCCGGCGTTCGGCTTTTACTTCCTTCGCCTCGCCAGCGCCCGGTTGTTTCAGAACCTCGAGACGCTGCAGCACCAGCTGGCCCAGCAAACGGCGGCATCTGCCGCCGGGCCGAAACCTGCGTAGAGGCCGGAGCTAAGGGAGTGTCAGACCGCGGTTTCATGTCGTCGTTGCGTTATCTGTTCGCCGATTTCATCGGTGAGGAGGACGACACCCCGCCATTCCTTCCCGAGGGCTTGCCAGAAGCGGTGACCGATGTCGCGAGCGATGCCATCCATCTGCTGATCGACTATCAGAGCACGAGTTATGCGCAGCTTTACGTCGACCGGCTGCGGCGGTTCGTCGGCCGCAATGGGGTCGATGATGCGATGCTGGTCGAGATCGCGCGGCTGATGGCGGTGCGCATGAGCTACGAGGATCCGATCCGGATCGCGCAGCTCAAGCTTGCCGAATTCAACGAGGGGTCCGGCGGGAACTACAATCCGGTCGTCGATATCAGGAAATTCCGGGTCGACGAACTGGTGAGCGCGCTCCCCGCCATTATCGCGGAATATCTGATCGATGCGCTTAACTGGGCGGGGTGGGCGCACAAGCGGATTTCCATTCGATTCAGCGCGGCAAGCCGTCTCGGCGTTCGCCGCCTCAAGATTGAAGCCGGGTTGAAGCGGTGGCGGCGCTATTCGGTGCGTTACGCCAAGGAGCGGCTGTGGGTCGAACGCTGGCTGCACATGATCAGCCGCAGCCTGGACAAACAGCCGGCCGCGGCTTCTGAAATCGTGCAGACCGCGACCATGATCGAGAGCTATGGCGACGTCTACCGTCAGGGCATGGCGGACTGGAACGCGATCATCGACGGCCTGGCCAAGCCGACCTTCGACGGCGTGCTGGCGCTATCAGATCTCGCCGGAGCGGTAGCGGAAGCGCGCGCAGCGGCGCTGCCCGATCCGCGGCAGGCCGCGCTCAAGCGCAAGATCGAGGAAATCAGGGCGCGGGTGCCGGCCAGCGGCTCGAGCGCCGCTGCGGGGTGATTTGCTTCACGTCCCCGCAAGCGGGAGAGGGAACGCAACTTCATCGTGGATGCAATGCGATCTGATCTTGGCCCGGTAGCGTGATTACGCGCTTTGCGCGGTCTTCACGGCTACCACCTTGTCGTCCTGGGGCGGCGGGTGCCGTTTCAGATGATCGCGGCGCATGCCGATTTCGTCGCGCACGAATTCATAGCCGAGCTTGAACGTATCCAGCCCGTCGCTGGAGATGGTGCCGTCGCGCAGCCCTATCACCACGCGCCGAATAATGGCTTCAAGTTCGTCCTGCAGTTTGTCGAGCGCGTCGAGGGATTTGGCATCCGCCATCCGCTCGCCGATATCGAGAATGGCGGTGGCCAGCTGGCTGGCCTTTTCGGGCGCTATGCGTGTGACCTTGGTGTAGATGGTGGCGAACAGCGAGCCGATGATGCCGAGCGCCGCGAGGGCAACATACATCAGGTCACTGTAGCGCTCCACGAACGACTTGATCTCGTCGTTGATGTATTCGGTAGCCCCCGGATGCGCGACAATGAAGGCATCCTTGTCGGTCGCGGCCGGTTCGATCTTGGAGGCGAAGCCGCCGTCGAGCGCGAGTTCGGCCTTGTTCTCGTAGATGATGCGCGCGAGGTCGCTGACGGTTGTCGTCGACAGATTTGACTGCGCGACCAGCAGCCATTGCAGCCCGATGGTCTCGATATCTTCCTCGGGCAACGTCGGCGCCGCCGACAGCATGCCGGTCGTGACCGTTTCCTCCGAAAGGGCAGGATATTTCCGGGTGATCGCCTTCGCGGCGTCGATCGCGTTCAGCGTGAAGCCGCCGCGCCTGGCATGTTGCTCGTAACTCCTGTCCTTCACGACCTTCGAGGCATGGACGACGGCGACCACGGCGCCGAAGCCCGACGCGAACAGCTTGTCGAAGGTCGACCCCGGCGGGGCCAACTGGATTCGCGCCGCTGCTTCCGGCTGCTCGGAAAGTTCGAGCATATTCCGGATCAGCGTGACGCTGCTCTCGCGGTCGGCGACGACGGCGATCTTCTTTTTCTTCAGCTCGGTGACGGTCTTGATCTTTTTGCCGGCGGGACTGATCAGCAGCAGCAGGTCGTGTTCAAGGATCGCAACCGCGCGCGCCCGGGACGGGATTTTCGCGTCGGTGCGCAAAATCGCCAGGTTGGCTTCCTTGCGGTCGAACTGGGCGACCGCCTTGGCGTTGTCGGCGTTGGGCACGATCTTGAGGCGCAGCCGCGACGAATTGTTCTTCAGGACGGCGGCAAGCCGGGCCGCAAAACGCGCCTCGGGCCCATTGGCTTCGCCGACGGCAAAGACCAGCGTCTCCGAATTTCGCACCAAAGCCCGGCCGCCCCACATCGTTGCGGCGGTAAGAATCAGGGTCAGGATCGAGAACAGCACGATCTGGGAGCGGTTGCTTTTGACGACCGGCATACGGAGGCGCCGTGGCATACCGGGTTTTGGCGTGGGGGCTCCAGCACTCATGGCTATACCCGGTCGGAGGACATCCCGCCGCCAAATCGGCGTCGCAGGCCATCCAAATGAATTCGTAAATGCCTAGAAACGAACGACAATTTCCCTGCGCGGCAATGATATCCTGCCCCCGCCGGATTGCAAATCGCTCCCCCGCCGGTAACCTTACCCGCAAAAGCTGCGCGCCGATGCCGCAGTATCGCCGTTGGGCCACACCATTTTTTTTTCCAACCACCCACAGGTGCATTCCGGTCCGGGAGGTGCCATAAATAACGGCAACGTTCACGTCCGGGTTCGAGAAGAAAATTCGCTGACAGCCTAGACCCCCGGTTTTATTGCCACCTCGTTAGTCCCAGCAAAGGGCGTCAGCTTTGTTGTTTCCTTCCATGTCGTCGTCGGTCCCGGTTGCTGCGCTGGTGGGATGGATGTTGCTTCTCACGGTGAAGCACATCATTGCCGACTTCATTTTTCAGACGTCCTGGATGGCGATCGGCAAGGACCAGAAGACCGGCTGGGCGATGCCGTTGCTGGCGCACTGCTCGGTGCATCTCGTGACATCGTTGCTGCTGATCATGGTGGTCGCGCCGCGGTTCTGGTTCGTCGCCTTTATCGACTTCGCCATCCACATCACGATCGATCGCGCCAAGGGGATCTGTGCATCGTCCTTCGGGGTGACGCTGGAGAATGAGCATCCCTGGTTCTGGACGCTGATCGGCGTCGATCAGGCGCTGCACCATCTCACCGGCTTCGGCCTGGCGATCTTCATGGCGGCGAACTGATCCGGCCTACGGACCGGAGTATTCCGGATAGGCACCAGCCTCCCTCACGCATAGCCTGCCCTGGTCTGCACGTGACCGCCGGCCAGCCCGTGGCGGCAGGGGTTTAGGCGCAATTCGCGCCAGGCGAATCACCGGCTGCGCCGGTCCGATTTGGTCGAAACTGGCAAGAGCACCGGAACACTACTGGTACGGGTGGTTAACCTTTCGTTAGAGTATTGCACTGCATCTTCCGCATAGGGAGAACCGCAATGTTTTCAAGCCGCGAAGCCTTCGAGAACGATTTCTGCCCGGTCCGGGACGAGTTGCTCGGCGAGATGTACCGCGCCAACGCCAACGGCCTGCCGCTTCTGGTGGAGAGTGTCTCCTCCGAGACGCGCGCGATGCTGGCGCTGTTCTGCTACCGCCGCAGCCACCTGCACTCGCTGGCCCTCGCCATTGCCGCCAGCTGCACCGAGCGCGAGTTGATCTCGCTGGGCGGGCGCGTCGGCTCGACCCTCTACGCGCTGTCCCGCGAGCCGGCCGCGCGCTCCGCGCCCTCGTCGTCCTACGGCAACCGCAAGCCGATCACGCTTTCGACCAAGCCGCTCTCCACCTTCGCTCCGGTTGAAGACGAAATCGACGACGAAGACCTCGCCGAAGCGGTGCCGGCGTAAGTCCGTCGTCCCGGCGAACGCCGGGACCCATAGCCACCGGCAGAAATTGTTTCGCACGCTGGTCGTTATCTTTCTTTTCCAACAACACGGGCCGCGGCGTATGGGTCCCCCGATGCGCAATTGCGCATCTGACTGCGCCGGGACGACAGCAGTGAGCTACACCAGCGCCGCCAGCCCATGCCTCTTCCGCGCCATCGCGCATTCGGGATCGCCGGGCATGCAGGTCCGGCATACCTCGGGCCGCACCGCATAGATGGTGCACGCCGTCGCCTCGCCGACCTTGCCCGACAACGCCGAACAGCGGTCGCCGTCGCAGCGCATTCCCGACAGCCGGTCGTTGACGAACTTTTCCGGGATCAGGTCGAGGTCGGCATCGTCCTCGGTCGTGAAGCGCGGCCAGTTCTGCGAATAGCTGCAGCAGGCGCCGCAGGCCTGGCAGGGGCTTTCGCTGGCAATCATTGATCCGGCTTCATCCATCGCTGCCGTTTAGCGCGGAATGATGCGCCCGACCAGTCGCGGCCGGAGCATGACGAGAAGATCGAACTGCGCCCGCGATGGAACTGCACTCCCTCTCCCGCACTTGCGGGGGTCGAGACGAGCGAAGCTCGCTCTTGGGCTGGGGTGGGGGTGCTGCCGCGATTCGTACGGTTCGTGTGGAGGTTGCTCTACGTATCCTTCGGGGCTTCCCAGACCAGGCTGCGCCGCCATTTCGCCCGCAGCAAATCGCGCCGCTCCGGATATTTTTCGTCGTGGTACACCGCGTCGACGACACGGTCGGTGCGAAAGCTCCGAAAATCCTTCCGCAGCTCGCACCACGCCGCCATGATCCGCACCGCTTCGTGATAGCCGATGGCAATCGGCCAGATCGTGCGTTTGCTCTCGCGGCCATGTTCGTCGCGATAGTCCAGGGTGATCTTCTTGCCCTCGTGAATCTGGGCGCGTGTCCGCACCATGTCGATACGGTCCGGTTCCCGGTTCCAGACCGACCGCGCGCGGCTTGCAGGTTCGAGAACGAAAGGCCGCAACCGTTCCGGGACCGTGTCGGCGATCTTCGCCATCAGGTCCTGCGCGGCGCGTGCCAGCACGGGATCGGCATGACCTACGACCCATTGCGCGCCGAGCACGGCGGCTTCGATCTCGTCGGGCGTCAGCATCAACGGAGGCAGGTCGAATCCCTTCTCCAGGATGTAGCCCATGCCGGCCTCGCCGCGGATCGGCACGCGCTGTTCGATCAGCGTGGCGATGTCGCGATAGATGGTGCGTTTCGAGGTCTCGAGTTCGGCCGCGATCGCGTCCGCCGTCAGCGGCTTTCGCGTGCGCCGGAGCACCTGAATGATCTGGAACAGCCGGTCGGCGCGTCTCATGGCGAGTCTCTTTTCTTGGCTCTTTTCGTAAGCCCGCCTGGCTGATGCTGACAGCATGTTGGCAGCAGGGGGTCGGTATATCGGGACAACACCTCAACTGAAGGGAATTTGTCCATGACGATTTTCAGCGAATTTGGTCCCCTGGGAAGCCGCAGGCGTCTTACGAATACCCAGGCCTTCGCCCTGGAACAGCTGGTTTCCATCCACTGCGTCACGTCAGATCTGCGCTGGGCGATGGTCGAGCTGGCATGGCGTTCATTCACAGCAATGTGCGCCTTTGCGCAAGGGCAGTTGCTGTCGCGGGCCCGTGGGCGTCGTGCGCCGCGGGAAGAGGAGGGTCGCGGCCGGCATTGCTGCTGCTGACACCACGGTGGCAGCAGCGCGCCATTAGGCTTTCCCCACGTTCTTAAGGAAATCAGGAGTTTTTCGGATGATCACGCTCTATGGCTTTGGCGCCGGCTTTGGCTTGCCGGAAATCAGCCCCTTTGTGACCAAGACCGAGGTCCAGCTGAAGATGGCTGGACTTGCCTATCGCAAGGAGAAGGCGATGCCGCCGGCCTCGCCCAAGGGGCAGTTGCCATACATCGTCGACGAGGCCGAGAGCATCGCCGATTCCACCTTCATCCGCGCCCACATCGAGGGCAAATACGGCTTCGATTTCGACGCGCCGCTGAGCTTGCAGGCGCGGGCGCAAGCCTGGGCGTTCGAGCGGATGATCGAGCATCATGTTTATTGGGCACTGGTCGGCGCCCGCTGGGTCGATACCGAGAATTTCGCCAAGGGACCGGCGCATTTCTTCGACGGCGCGCCGGACCACATGCGCGAGAAGCTGCGCGAGGACGCGCAGTTCCGGGTGGCGGAGAACTATCTGCTGAGCGGTCTCGGTCGCCATGCTCCGGAAGAGGATGTCGACCTTGCGGTCCGGTCGTTGTTTGCGCTGTCGGTTCAGCTCGGCGACAAGCCCTATCTGTTTGGCGACACGCCTTGCGGCACCGATGCCACCGCCTTCGGTGCGATTGCCGGCATCCTGACGCCGTACTTCGAATCGCCGCTGCGGCAGCAGACCGAGAAGTTCGGCAACCTGACCGCCTATGTCGACCGGATGATGCTGCAATATTATCCCGAGTTCAGCTGGGCGCCGCTGCAGCAGGAGGCTGCGTAAGGATGAACTCTGAGTCGGCGACGGGCAGGTTTGCGCGTCGTCCGCTTCTCCGACGCAGATTGGTCTGTTGTTTCGCCCGGACGCAGCTATTTTTGGGCCCGGGAGAAAGCCGTTTCGAGCACGTCGCCGATCGGTTGCCAGCTACGGCCGTCGAATTGAACCAGTCGCAGGTGTTTGATCGGCCGGAAATCCCAACGTCCAGTGTTGATTTTGATTCCGGGTAGCAAGATCGAGCCCTGGTAGTCTTCGAGGGCCGCTGCCTGCTTCATGACGTTGTCGCGAGACAGGTCATCGCCGCATTGTCTGAGCACCTGGGCGAGTGTCTCGGCGGCCGCGTAGCCGAACATGGCGGCGCTGTCGTCGTTGCCTCCGGCCCGGTTGTATTTTTCAATGAAAGTCTGCCAGTCCTTGACGGCTTGTTCGTCCTTCCAGACCGGATCATTGGCATCCTTCAGGAAGGTAGCGGTGATGACGCCCAGGGCCTTTTCCGGGCCGGCAGGCTTTAGCACCGTCGCAATCGACGACGACATGTGGTTCAGCAGGAACACCGGGTGCCAGTTCAGTTCCGCCGCGCTTCGGATCACTTTCGTCAGGTCCGCAGGCGCGCCCGCAAATACAAAAATCTCGGCGCCTGATCGCTTCAGGACCGATACGTGTGTGCCCAGATGCTCGTCTGCGACATCGTAGGCGATGTCGACCTTGATCATCCGGGCGATGTCCCCGAGCCCGTCTTGCAGCCCCCTGAACAGTTCACGACCAAAATGATCGTTCTGCCAAAGCGCGACGATCCTTTTTCCGGGGTAGAACGCCTGGATGTAGTTGGCGTAGATGCGCCCCTCTTCTCGAATCGAGGGTTGCCAGCCCATTGTCCAGGGGAACAGGGTTGGATCGCTCAAATGATCGTCTCCGGAGGCGACAAAGAGTTGAGGAATTTGCCGCTCGTTCAGGTATGTGCGGACGGCAAAATTCCCCGGAGTTCCGAAAGAACCGAACATCAGCAGGACATTCTCTGTCTCGATCAGGTCGCGTGTAAGTTCCAGGGCGGTCGACGGATTGGATTTGTCGTCACGGGAGATGAAGCGCACCTTGCGGCCGTTGATCCCGCCACGCTCGTTGATCATCTCAAAATACGCGGCTTCGGCCTTTCCGATCGCTCCGAACGCCTCCAAATTCCCGCTATAGGGCATAACGTTCCCTATGCGAATTTCAGTGTCGGTGACATCAGGCTCGCGCACCCGCTCGGTGATCGCGCCCAAAGACGCGAGCGCCACCACGATCGCAATCGGTGTTCGGATCCAGATCTGCATCGGATGAACTCAATTACAAAAAGAGTGCAGCCGGATTTCAAGGCAGATTGAAGGCGATCAACTTGATCTGGATCAAGGACCGGAAAGCGGCGCGTGAGGCTTCGGCACCCTGGTTACAAATCAGGTTGCAAACCGTCAGAGGTGTCGTGGCGCGCACGCAGCCGCGCGATGTTTGGCGGGGGTAGACCGGAAGTCGCCGGCGTTCGATCAAACCGCCGCGAATGACGCGAAGCCAATACTCCGCATCTCCGGCGTGCCGGGTAGGACCGGCACGCTCCAGCGGCCTGAGTGATCTCCGTCACATCGCGCGACTTTGAGCTTGGCTACGTTCCCGATCACAGCAGGCGGTACTCGCGCTGCACCAATCGGGAGAATGACTATGACGAAGATCAAGAAGCTCATTGTTTCGGCGATTGCAGTTCTCGCTCTGAGCACTGCCTCGCTGTCTATCAATAGCGCGGCGTTCGCTGGTGGGCACGGGCATGGTGGCCACGGCGGGCACGGTGGCCACGGCCATGGCGGCCATGGCCATCACGGCCATCACCACGGCCATCACCATCATGGCCACCATCATCATGGCCATCACCACCACGGCCATCACCACCACGGCCACCACCATCACGGTCATCATCATCACGCCCATGGCTACGGCTGCTGGCGGGTGACCTCGTACGGTGTGATCAACGTTTGCTCGGTCTATTGATCGGCTGACGCGTAAGAACTCGCCCGTAGACGAAACGGGCGAGTTTTTCATTGTGGGTCCAGCCGAACTTGCTCTGACGTGGGCCCGTTAGCGCAACCATACGCGCATGGATGCCAGCTGGACGAGCTTCCGTTGCCGCTATCGGCATGCCCTCAGTTGAGATGGCGATCGAGAAACCGGTGCAGGCGCTGACTTGCATTGCCCGCTGCCTCGCCGTCGTATTCCAGCCAGTGACCAAACAGGGTCGTGCCGGGCTTCAGGTGCGGGTAATAGAATCCATGGTACGCGCCGGGATAGACAACGAGCTCGACTGGCGGCCCGTCGTTGCCCCAGCTGGCGATTTTACCGGAGCAATCTGCCGCCGGCGTCCAATCGTCGAGGGCCCCGGTGAAAATGAGCGTGGGTATCCCCGGACGCGCCATGGCCTGTTGACACGGAGGATAGAACGCCGCCGCCGCCCGGAACTGCAGAGTGCTTGGAGGGCCGAACAGTTCGAACGAATTGGGCTCCGCCACAGAGAGGGCAACCCGAGCACCTGCCGAGAAGCCGACCGCAGCCACACGCCGCGGATCGACGAAGGTTTGCCCAGCCAGGAAGACGAGCGCCCCGTAAGCATCCGGCCTGCGCCTGACGAAGGTGGCAAACGCGCTTGATGTGCAGGCGTGATCGGTACCAAGACGCGTTGCATAGCTGTCGACGAGCAGGACGACATAGCCTCGGGCGACAAGTTCATCGGTCAATTTTTGCTTTGTCGTGTCGTGCATCCCGGCACAGCCGTGCAGTCCGACGACCGCGGGAAAAGGCCCTGCGCCATCGGGCTTGGCCAGATCGCCCTGGATGCGCTCGCCCGGAATGGGCGTGCCTGAAACGAGCCGCTGAGAGGCGCTTTCAAACTCTACGCGCTCCAGCGGTGTGGCCCATGCGTCAGCCATCAGCGCACCTACGCCGCTCCAGAGCATCAGCAATGCCGCGGCTCGGGAAGCGACTGTTCCAGGCAATGGCGTCTCCCCTTGAATGTTCGCCTGGTCGTCCAGCGGGTGCGAAGGTTTCCGGTTTCCAGGTCCGGGCCGCTTCAGCCTGATACTACCGCGCCTGGCGGCCAAGCGGACATGATCGATTTATGAGTGCACCGCTCAGGTCGCCGATGCAGGCTGGCCCTTCAATGCGGCCAGTTCTGCTTCAAGTTCGGCGATGCGGGCGTCGCGAGAGGCCAAGGCCGTCGCGACGTCGCCCGCGTCGAATTTTTGCGGGATGTGCTGCGGACAATTGGTATCCCATGCCGAGATCCGGAACAGGATGACTTGTTCGGGCCGCGCCTTATAGCCCTTCGGCATCAACGCCTGCGTCAGTGCCGGGTCGTCATCGACCACGCGCGCCTCGCCCCAGATCTTGACGCGCCTCCGGTGCGCATAGTCCATCACGAAGATATGCGCTTGCGGGTTCTCCGAGAGATTGCCTTGCGTGATGTATTGCCGGTTGCCGCTGTAATCGGCGAACGCGATCGTGTTCTTGTCGATGATTTTGACAAAGCCCTTCGGGCCGCCGCGATGCTGGATGTAGGGGTGGCCGGCGCCCGAGGCGGTGGCGATATAGAAACTGTTGGTTTCGCCCAGGAAGCCCGCGAGGTTTTCATCGATCTCGGTGCGCCAGCCGCCGTTCTCTTCGACGCGGGCATAGGCGTCGCGCGATCCCTTGCGCGACTGCACCGCCTTCACCGCCGGGGTGAAGGCAACGTCGCTGGAATAGGTGTGAACGTCTGACATTGGAGTTGCTCCTGCCAAGTTCGATGGCGCCGGTGCGCCTCTGCTGGTCAATAAGATGCTATCTCCCGAATTTAAAACAATCATCCCGATTGACACGACACTATTGCAATATATGAAATAATGGGCATGGACCGTATCGAAGCCATGCAGGCCTTTGTCACCGTCGCCGATTTGCAGGGCTTTGCCCCTGCCGCGCGCAAGCTAGGGCTGTCGCCATCAGGCGTGACGCGGCTGATCGCGGCGCTGGAGGACCGTCTCGGCGCCCGGCTGCTGCAGCGGACCACCCGATCCCTGACGCTCACGGATACCGGCGCCCGTTACCTCGAGCGCGCCCGCCAGATCCTCAGTGATGTCGAGGAAGCCGAAAGCGCCGCCGAGGGCGAGCGCACCAGGCCGGGCGGCCGGCTGGCGGTATCCGCCCCGAACGGCTTTGGCCGGCTTCACGTCAGCCCTGTGATGACGGCCTATCTGAAGCGCTATCCCGACGTCTCGGCGGATCTCAGGCTATCGGACCGCATGATCAATCTGGTGGAAGAGGGCGTCGACCTCGCGGTACGGATCGGCCATTTGCCGGACTCGACGCTGGTCGCGCGCCATGTCGGCGAGATGCGGCGGATCGTGGTGGCCTCGAAGGATTATCTCAAGCGGCGCGGGGAGCCCAAAACGCCGGAGGCGATCGCTACGCACGATACCATCCATTTCGGCGCCATGACCGCCGCACCGGACTGGCGCTTTGCCGCCGAAGGCCGTGAGATCCGCGTCTCGAGCACGCCGCGGTTTACCTCCAACAGCGCCGACGCCGCGATCCAGTATGCGGAAGCGGGCGGGGGCCTGACCCGGGTGCTGGCCTATCAGGCCGCCGATTCACTGAAAGCGGGAAGGCTCCGAATCGTGCTGGCGGAATTCGAGCAGCCGGCGCTGCCGATCCACATCGTCTATCCGACCTCGCGGCTGCTGTCGGCCAAGGTGCGGACATTCATTGATCTCGTGACCGAGACTGCGGATTGGCATTTTGGCTAGACAGAAATCTCGTGCCCCGGACGCAGCGCAGCGCGCTTGCGGTGCGCTGCAGAGCCGGGGCCCATCTCTCCGCGTGGGTCCCGGTTCTGCGGAGCGGCGTAAAGAACGCCGCACCGCGCCCGGGACACGAGGTAAGCCCCTACGCATCAACTTTCTTCGGCACCACGCGGAACGTCGCATTGGCCCGCGCGATCACGACGTCGTCGGCTTTGATCAGGCTCTGCGCAAAGCAAATCGTGCGGCCGGTCTTGATCACCTCGGTCTCGATCGCAAGCCATTGCCCGACCTCCGCGGTGCCGACGAAGTCAACCGCGAGCCCGATCGTCACGAATGACGTCGTCCAGTTCGTCGCCTGCGCGCAGCTATAGCCCATCGCGTTGTCGGAGAGGGCCGCGATCAGCCCGCCATGAATCAGGCCGCGGCCGTTGGTGTGCGGTTTTGCAAGTCGCAGCCCGATGACCACGGCCTTGTCGGTCCGCTTGGCATAAAGCGGCTCCCATGGCTCGGTGAGTGGGCTCTTGCGGGTGTGAAGCTCAAAACCATCGGGGATTTCGGTCGCGGTCATGTGTGGCTCACGTGCTGACGATGTCTCTCGTCATTGAACGCAACGCGCCTGCGAAGTCACCGCCTACAAAGTTTTAAACGGGATTTCGGCACCCGTTTGAAACGCCTGCGGCAGAGCCGTGATTGTGTCGTAAGCGCAGGCAGAGTCACCCGAGCCAGCAACAAACTCAGCCTCATCCCCGCGCAACGGCTTCGCCGTTGTCGCTGGAGGAGCCGCGAAGCGGCGTCTCGAAGGATGGGCCGCGGGCCTCATGGTTCGCTCGGCGATGCGGAGCATCGTCCGGAGACGCGCGAAGACGCGCTCCTCACCATGAGGGATAGCCACCACGCGAATGTCTACAACGGCAAACCCACATAATTCTCCGACAGCGACGCCGACGCGGCTTTTGAGCTGACCAGATATTCCAGCTCCGCGAGCTGAATCCGCGCGCCGAACTCGCCCTGATCCGGGAATTTGTGCAGCATCGACGTCATCCACCACGAGAACCGCACCGCCTTCCAGACTCGCGTCAGCGCCTTCGCCGAATAATTGTCGATCCCGGCACTGGATTTCTCGTCGTAATATTCGCGCAGCGCGCTCGAGAGGTAATGCACGTCGCTGGCCGCCAGATTCAATCCCTTGGCGCCGGTCGGCGGCACGATGTGCGAGGCGTCGCCGGCCAGGAACATTTTTCCGAACCGCATCGGCTCGGCGACGAAGCTGCGCAACGGCGCGATGCTCTTTTCGATCGACGGCCCGGTGACGAGTTCATCGACCGCCTTCTGGTCGAGCCTGCGCTTCAACTCGTCCCAGAACCGCTCGTCCGGCCACTGGTCGATATGGTCGTCGAGCGGGCATTGCACGTAATAGCGGCTGCGCTGGGTCGAGCGCATGGAGCACAGTGTAAAGCCCCGCGCATGGTTGGAATAGATCAATTCGTGGCTGACCGGCGGCGTTTCGGAAAGAATCCCGAGCCAGCCGAACGGGTAGATCCGCTCAAAGGTCTGGATCGCCGAGGGTTTGACGCTGGCGCGGCTGACGCCGTGAAATCCGTCGCAGCCGGCGATGAAGTCGCAGTCGATTTCGTGGGCAACCCCGTCCTTGGTGTAGGTGACGCGCGGACGGTCGGTATCGAAATCATGCGGCTTGACCTCGCTGGCCTGATAGACCGTGGTGAGGCCGGCCGCCTTGCGTGCGTTCATCAGGTCGAGCGTCACCTCGGTCTGGCCGTAGATCGTCACCGCCTTGCCGGTGGCGGCATGCAAGTCGATGCGGTGCCGCACGCCGCCGAAGGCCAGTTCCACGCCATGGTGCACCAGGCCCTCGCGATGGACGCGCGTCCCGGCGCCGACCTCGTCGAGCAGCGCCACGGTGCCGGCTTCCAGCACGCCGGCACGAATGCGGCCGAGCACATATTCCGGGGTCTGGCGCTCGAGAATGACGTTATCGATGCCGTAGCGGTGAAGTAGTTGCCCAAGCAACAATCCAGCCGGCCCGGCACCTATGATTGCGACTTTAGTCCGCAATTGCTTGCTCCCATGGTCTGATACAGATTGGCACGCCGACGCTTGCGCGAGGTGTTGAAATGATAATTATATCATATAACAATTTTCGCAAAGAGCGTTGGCGCGAAACCTTGTCGTTTGTTGCGCTGCACCGCAAGGCCGTCCTGTCGGCGGACGCGTGGAAGCGCCGCACCGAACTCGGCTTGAAAAGCCGCACCAACTATATAACATGTTAAATAACGAGACCGGGCGCCAAGCCCGCCTTCATGCGCAAAGGGAGAGAATGTCGATGAGAAAAGCGTTTTTGGCGCTGCTGCTTGCTGCCAGTGTAACGCCTGCGATGGCGCAGGAAAAAAACTTCGAGTTGAAATTGTCGCATTGGGTGCCGGCGTCGCACCCGCTGCAGAAGGCGCTGGAAGACTGGGGCTCCGCGGTCGAAAAGGAATCCGGCGGCACCATCAAATACAAGGTGTTCCCGGCCCAGCAGCTCGGCAAGGCGTTCGACCATTACGACATGGCGCGCGACGGCATCGCCGACGTCACCTACATCAATCCGGGTTACCAGCCTGGCCGCTTCCCGATCATCGGCGCCGGCGAACTGCCGTTCCTGATGTCGGACGCCAAGGGCGGCTCGATGGCGCTCGACGCCTGGTACCGCAAATATGCCGAGAAGGAGATGAAGGACGTCAAGTTCTGCCTCGGCTTCATTCACTCACCCTCCACGTTCCATTCGCGCACCAAGAAGATCGTGGTGCCCGACGACATCAAGGGCATGAAGATCCGTCCCGCCCACGCCACCATGGCGAATTACGTGACCCTGCTCGGCGGCACCAACGTGCAGTCGTCGGCGCCTGAGGTCCGCGACATTATCGAGCGCGGCGTCGCCGACGCCGTCACCTTCCCGTGGGGATCGGTGCTGCTGTTCGGCATCGACAAGGTGACGAAGTATCACATCGAGGCGCCGATCTATGTCACGACCTTTGCCTTCGTGATGAACAAGGACAAGTACAACCAGATGTCCGATCGCCAGAAGAAGGCGATCGACAACAACTGCAACACCGAGGCCGCCGGCCGCGTCGGCGAACCCTGGGGCATCTACGAGAACTCCGGTGTCGCAAAGATCAAGGCGCTGCCCGACCACGAAGTCTACAAACTGTCGCCGGAGCAGACCGCGCTGTGGAAGAAGGCGTCCGAGCCGCTGGTCAAGACCTGGGCGGACAATGTCAAGAAAGCCGGCGGCGACCCGGATGCGGCGATGACCGAGCTTCGCGCCGAACTGACCAAGCACAACGCCCTGGCGCAGTAAAAGACTCGTGGTCTCCCTCTCCCGCTTGCGGGGGAGGGCGGGGTGGGGGTGCCGCCGCAGTGAGAATCTTCGTGTGGAGAGAGCCCTCACCCGGCGCTTCGCCATAGCCGAAGCTTCGCTTCGGCGTTCCTGTTAACCGCCGAAGGCGGCCTGTACCTCCCCCGCAAGCGGGAGAGGTGAACTGAGTTCTAGGCACCACCGAATTTTCATCAACTCGCTTAAGTCTTAGGACCTCCCCACATGAATCGCGCTTCGATGGATCGTTTCATCGATACGATCGAATGGATAGCGGCGGCATTTGTCGGCATCGTCGCCGCCAACATTTTCCTGGCCGTGCTGCTGCGTAACATCTTCAACTATTCGATCCCGGATTCCTTCGACATCGGCCGCATGATGCTCGGCATCCTGATCTTCTGGGGCATCGCGGCGACCAGCTATCGCGGCGGGCACATCACGGTCGATCTGGTCTGGGCCAATGTCGGTCCGAAATACCAGCGGATGATCGACGTGTTCGCGACGCTGGTGCTGCTGTTCGTGGTGGCGGTACAGACCTGGACGCTGTTCGACAAGGTGCAGGGCACCTACAACGACAACGTCCTGACCTTCGACATGCGGATGCCGACCTGGCCGTTCTTCGCGATCGCGTGGGCCGGCGACGCCTCGGCGGTGCTGCTGATCGCGATCCGCACCTACCGCCTGATCTTCCATCCGGAAGACATCCATGATGCCAAAGAAACCACGGTAGAGTAGGGCATCATGAGCACCGACGCCGTCGCCATTCTCGGATTTGTCGCGCTGTTCGCGCTGATGCTGCTGCGCGTGCCGGTGGGCATGGCGATGGGCCTCGTCGGCGTCACCGGCTTTGGATATCTCGTCGGCTTTACCCCGGCGCTGAAAATGGTCGGCCAGACCTCGATGCGCACGGTGACCGACTATACGTTCGGCGTCATTCCGATGTTCCTGCTGATGGGCGCCTTCGTCAGCAACTCCGGAATGAGCCGCGAGCTGTTTCGCGCCGCCAACGGCTTTGTCGGCCATCTGCGCGGCGGCCTCGGCATCGCCACGGTCGCGGCCTGCGGCGGCTTTGCCGCAATCTGCGGCTCGTCGGTGGCGACGGCCGCGACATTCTCCGCCGTCGCCTATCCGGAAATGCGCCGCTTCGGCTATCCGCAATCCTTCGCCACCGGCGTGATCGCGGCCGGCGGCACGTTGGGCGCGATGCTGCCGCCGTCGACGGTGCTGGCGGTCTACGGCATCATCACCGAGCAGGACATCGGCAAGCTGTTCATGGCCGGCATCATTCCAGGCCTGCTCGCCATGGCCATGTACATGATCACGATCTCGCTGATCGGCTGGTTCCGGCCCGACTTCCTGCCGAAGGGGCCGCAAACCACCTGGCGCGAGCGCTTTGCCGGCCTGAAAGACATCTGGGCGCCGGTCTTGTTGTTCGTCTTCGTGATCGGCGGACTTTACGGCCTGCCGTTCCTGCCGCGCTTTACGCCGACGGAAGCCGGCGGCGTCGGCGCCACCGGCGCGTTCCTGATCGGCGTGCTCACCGGACGGCTGAACAAGGAAAAAATCCTGAACTCGCTGCTGCAGGCGACCCGCACCGCCGCGGCCGTCTTCACCGTGCTGATCGGCGCCCTGATCTTCGGCTATTTCCTCACGGTGACGCAGACCCCGCAAAAGGTCACCGAACTGCTCACCGGCCTCGGGCTCGGCCCCTACGGCATCCTCGCGCTGATCATGGTGATGTACCTGGTGCTGGGCTGCCTGATGGACGCGATGGCCATGATCATCCTGACGGTGCCGATCATCTTCCCGGTCATCATGCATCTCGGTTTTGACCCGATCTGGTTCGGCGTCATCATCGTGATGACGGTGGAACTCGGCCTGATCCATCCGCCGGTCGGCATGAACGTCTTTGTCATCAAGAGCGTGGTCAAGGACGTGTCGTTCACCACCATCTTCCGCGGCGTGATCCCGTTCGTCGTGACCGACCTGATCCGCCTCGTGATCCTGATTGCATTTCCGATCCTGGCGCTCTGGCTGCCGCAACGCATGATGGGTTAACCCGATGAAGCCTCAGCTCGAGACAAAGTATGTCTTCACGCTCACCGTCCGCATCGGCGAAGTGACATCGGCCGGCGAAACCGGTCACGGCGTGCGCCGGATCATCCCGATCCTCGGCGGCGAGGTGCGCGGCGAAGGCGTCAACGGAAAGGTCTGCGCGTTCGGCGCGGACTTCCAGATCATCCGGCCCAATGAACTGATCGAACTGGAAGCCAAATACGCCTTCGAGACCGACGACGGCGCGACCGTCTATGTCGAGAACAAGGGCCTGCGTTTCGGCCCGGTCGATCTGCTGCAGAAGCTGAAGCGCGGCGAGCCGGTCGATCCCAAGCTGATCTACTTCCGCACCGTGCCGAAATTCGAGACCGGCCACGAAAAATACCGCTGGCTGATGGAAAACCTCTTCATCGGCTCCGCCGCCCGCCACACCGACCGCGTCGTCATCGACGTGCATCAGGTGTTGTAGGGCTTTCGGAATAGACCGTAGGATGGGTTGAGCCCTTCGCGAAACCCATCACCTTGCCGCGCGAGCGTGCCTGTATGACCGGCTATCGTCGCAACTTCGTTGCTGGAGGCTGCTTCTTCTTCACCGTCAATCTTGCGGATCGACGGCTGCGCCTTCTGACAGAGCACATCGATGAATTGCGCATATCGTTTCGAAAGGTGCGGCAGCAGCATCCGTTCACGATCGACGCCATGGTCGTTCTGCCCGATCACCTCCACGCGGTATGGACACTCCCCGAGGGCGACGCCAATTTTGCCACGCGCTGGCGGCTTATCAAATCGGTGTTCTCGCACAGCCTGCCGGCCGGCGAGCAGATTTCCGGGAGCCGCGCGGCCAAAGGCGAGCGCGGCATCTGGCAACGGCGGTATTGGGAACATACCGTTCGCGACGAAGCCGACTTTGAGCGCCACGTCGACTACATCCATATCAACCCGGTGAAACATGGTCTCGTCGCGCGGGCTCGGGATTGGCCCTTTTCGTCGTTCCATCGCATGGTGAAGCTAGGAGTTTATCCCGGAGATTGGGCAGGCACGGTTGTTAACGAGAATGCAGATTTCGGCGAACGGGGATAGATTTCGCTGATCAAGATGATGGGTTTCGCGAAGAGCTCAACCCATCCTACGAAACTGCGTCGCTTGGCATGCAAGCCCAATTTCGATACGTGCATGCGACAAAACAACCCGACGGGCAAATCAGTTCTGATTTACGGAAACCGCGTCAAGCCCCAGAATCAAAAATATTTCGCTTTTACAGAAGGAAAATCAGGTGCAAATGTTTGCCATCCCGTCCCACTCAGAGGGCGTCGGCCGTCGTCACGGACGTTGGACGGGTTGCGGTGGACGCTGGTTTACGCCT
>NZ_JAFCMA010000045.1:0-51277 GCF_018130125.1 Bradyrhizobium sp. AUGA SZCCT0177
AACAAAGTGCACACGAGCATACAGGGCAGCGGAGAACACCCGGCCTTCCCTGCGCAATGGCTTTACGGCTTATGCCGCGCTCTCCCCGGAGACGAGTTCTGGGTTGACTCCGTCGCTGCCGTTTCCGCTCGCGCTTCTTCGACAGCTTGACGCCGGCAACGGGCGCCAGGACCACACGGTTTTGCCGTACGCCTGTATACGCCGTCGTCAGGCGCAACAAACGTCCACCGCATCCCGCCGCGCGTTCGTGACGTGCGCACGCCCCTCTTGTCGGGCGGGACGCGACGATTCAAACCGCTGATTTGCCCGACGAGGAAAGTGGAATTTAGCCCGACGGGTTAATTTGTCGCAGATCTGCCTGCGTCATTCCGGGGCTCGCGAAGCGAGAGCCCGGAATCCATTGGGCGACAACGCATGCGGCCTGATGGATTCCGGGTTCGCGCTTCGCGCGCCCCGGAATGACGGATGAGAGAGCACACCCTATTCCGCCGCCGCTTCCCGCGGCGCTTCGCGCGGCATGATGATCTGGATTTTCGTGCCCATGCCGGGCTTGGTTTCCAGATGAATCCGGCCGCCCAGACGATTGGTCACGATGTTGTGCACGATGTGCAACCCGAGGCCGGTGTTGCCCTGGTCGCGCCGGGTCGTGAAAAATGGGTCGAACACCTGGCGCTTGACCTCCGGGGTCATGCCGCAGCCGTCGTCTGAAAACAGCACCTCGACATTGCCCTTGCCCGATGCCTGCGCCGCAATATGGACCGATCCCCGGCCGCCGTCCGGGAAGGCGTGCGCCGCGGAATTGAGAACCAGATTGGTGAGCACCTGGCCGTAAGGTCCGGGATAGCTGGTCATGGCAAGATCGGGTTCGCATTCGACGGCGACCGTCAGATTTTGACCTCGCAGCCCGTACCGTAGTCCCCTGACGACCTGCTCGGTCACCTCGCCGAGATCGAAGCGCCTGCGATCCGAAACGTTGCGATCGGTGGCAACCTGCTTGAACGACTGGATCAGCTCGACCGCGTTGCCAAGATTGAACATGATCTGCGACGCCGCCTCGCGGCTGGCCGCAATGAATTCCGAGAGCGTCGAGCGGCGCACGTCGCCCTTGGCGACATCGGCTTCAAATCGCTTGGTCTTGTCGATCAATGCCGAGGCCACGGTGAGGCTGGTGCCGACGGGGGTGTTGATCTCATGCGCGACGCCCGCCACCAGCCGCCCCAGCGCGGCCAATTTCTCGGTCTGTACCAGACTGCCCTGCGCGGCGCGCAAATCGTCAAGCGATTGCGACAGCTGCCGGCTGCGTTCCTGCAACTCGGTGAACAGCCGCGTGTTCTCGATGGCGATGACCGCCTGCCCGGCAAAGGTCTTCAAGAGCTCGACCTGCGCCCTGGGGAATAATTGCGGCTCCAGCCGCATCACCGCGATCGCGCCGATCGCAACCTCGTCGCGCAGCATCGGCATGATCAGGATGCTGCGATAGCCCGATGTCTTCTGCAGTTCGCTGTAGCCGCCGGAGACCAGCACATCCGGCTCATGCACGACGCGCCGCTCGCGGATCGCCACCGAGATCAGATTCTTGCTGGTGAGCGGAGCCGGATAGGCTTTGCGCACCGCCGCCACCGATGCCGCTGAAAACTGATCGTGCGCGACCAGGTGGACGTGGTCCCCCTCCCGGCGGTAGACGGCGCTCAGCACGCTCTGGCAGAGCCGCGCTGCGTTCCTGACGATCCGGTCGAACACCGGCGCAAGATCGGTCGGCGCATCGGCGATGAGGCTCAGGACCTCGGATGTCGCGGCCTGGCGCTCTCTGGCTTGCTGAAGTTCGAGGGCAAGTTGTTCGACTTCGGTTTGCGCCGGATTTTCGACGTCCGTTTTCGCTGACCTGGAGACGCGCGCGACCTTTGGCGCAATGCTGCGCTTTCGCGGCTTCGCCGTACGGCTTTGCGGCTTTTTCGATCCGCCGCCTGCTCCAGAAGGTGGTGGTGTCATTGCTTGCCCCGGGCCTTAAGATAAGCCATCGGATCGGCTTAGGCTAGTAACGGGAAATGGGGGCGGTGGCGGCTTTGGGTCGGCCTCGGACATCGCAGCCTGGCGACAGATGTCGGTTTTGCAACCAGGAAGGGACATGATAATTTGGCGAGCAATGCCCTTGGAGTTTGGCGGCTCAACGGTAGCATTGCGGAAGTCTAACTCTTTGGGAAAGGGCAAAAGTTTGAACTCGGATGGGAATGTCCCTATCTCGCGTAGCCTGGGAACTGAGCGCCTGTATCTTCGTGGTGCCGTGGCTGACGACGCGCCCGCAATGAATGCCGCCATCATCGTGAGCTGGACCGAACTCTCACGTTGGATGGATTGGGCGCAAGGGACACAGCCCACTATCCAAGAGACCATGGAGAGGATCGACAAACGAGAGGCCGGCTTCGAAGACCGCTCCGAATTGAATTTTTCAATTTTTGAGAAACGCGCTGGCACCTTCATTGGCAATTGCTCGCTTTTCCGGTTCGACTGGGCGGTTCCGCGAAGCGAGATCGGCTACTGGTGCGCCACCAACAAGGTCGGGCACGGCTACATCACCGAAGCTGTATTGGCACTGACCGAATTCGCTTGGTCTCTCGGTCTTGTGCGGGTCGACATCCGCTGTGATGCTATGAATCTGCGATCGCGCGCGGTGGCAGCGCGGGCCGGCTTCGCCCTGGAGGGCATTCTCAAGAACGATTGCCGCACCCCGCAGGGAGCTCTTCGAGATAGTTGTGTCTTCGCCCAAGTACCTCGCAACATCGAAATGAGCTCATAAGCAGAACGGGAATTGCCGCTGCATAGCCTTGCAGCGAATGACCCGACGCAGGAACGAAATCAAACGAACTTGTACAGGTTTGCTTTGGCCGCTAGCTTCGGATCATGACGTGCTCCGTTCTTCTGGACCTCGACGGCACCTTGATCGATTCGTATCCCGGCATATTGGCAAGCTGCCTGGCGGCGCTGCGCGCCCTTGGACATGAACCGGACAAAACCCTCGACATAAGACGCATCATCGGGCCGCCCCTCGAAGAGATCATGCAAACCCTGCTGCAGCGCTATGGAGACGACAGGGTCGGTGAAGCAGTCATTGCCTATCGTCAGCACTACGGTGAAAGCGGGTTTCTCGGCAGCGTGCCTTATCCGGGAATTGGCAACTGCCTTGCAGAGATGAAGCGATGCGGATTGCGGGTCTATCTCGCGACCTCGAAGCGGGAGATTTTCGCGAGCCGCATTCTGGAGCATCTGGGGTTTGCCACTTACTTCGATGGCATCCATGGATCAGTGCCGAGCGGCGAGCTGGATCACAAGCCCGAGCTGCTCGCCCATATCCTGTCCAGGCATGGTCTTTCGCCGTCTGACAGCCTGATGGTCGGAGATCGCCGGCATGATATTTCCGGCGCCCACGCGGTCGGAATGCGCGGTCTCGGCGTGCTCTGGGGTTATGGCACAAGGGACGAACTTGAGACGGCCGGCGCAGACCAGCTGGTGGATTCCCCCGTCGATCTCGCACGTGCGGTTCTTTCGATGGTCAATGGGAAGCAATCTGCAGGCTAGGGCCGCTGTTGAAATGCGCTAACCCTTGTTCGGTGACCAGCCATAAGCCTTGGCGCAGGCACCGCCCATCAGCATCGCGCGCTCGGTGTCGCTGAGGCGATCCGTCTTGAGGAAGGGCGTGACGGCCTGCTCGTAATTGACGACGGCAAAGGCGCGGGTCCAGTCGGTGCCCCACAGGCAACGATCAAAACCCCAAGCTTCAAACACGCGGGCCAGCGGATCCCAGATGTCGGGATACGGATACGGCTCGCGGGACAGCGTGCAGGCACCGCTGACCTTGATCACGGCATTCTTGCGCCTGGCGAGCGCCAGCACTTTCGGCAGTTCGGCCCAGGGCTGCGGCGGCGCGGGCGGCGTGCGCGGCTGCAGAATGCCGAGATGATCGACGATGAAGCGCGTGTCGGGATGACGATCGACCAGCGCCGTGCCGGCGTCGAGATTATCCCAGCACAGCAGATTCACCGGAAAATCATGTTGAATGGCCGCGCGTGCAATGCGGTCGAGACCGGGGTGACCGGGCTCGCGCTTGTTCTCCTTGGTCAGCATGATGCGGATTCCGACCGCGCCCGGCGTCTTCTTCCACTCGGCGACGACGTCGGCGACGTTGGGATCATCCGGATCGACCGGCTTGACGATGGCGAGCCGGCCCGGATGAGCGCGCGCCACTTCCACGGCATAGCTGGCGTCGTAGCGGTACATCGAAAAGGCCGAGATGAAGATCGCGCCGTCGACGCCTACCTTGTCCATCGCCGCCACCATCTCGTCACCGGTGACGTGATCGGGCCAGTTCGGCACCGTGGCCCAGGGCCGCTTCGGCGTGTTCGCCTCATAGGCGTGAACCTGGGAATCGATAATCGCCATCGGGCAGTTCCTCCGTTTTGGCGATTTTGGACAGCGCAGCAGGTGCGTGTCCAGTGGGCCAAAGCGCGGGGAAGCGTTGCGCGGATTGCAGCCGGCGTCAGCGCTCCCGCGCCACCGCCTGCCAGCCGATGTCGCGGCGGCAGAAGCCTTCCGGCCAGTTGATGCGGTCGACGGCCGCATAAGCGCGCTGCTGCGCTTCGGTCACCGTCTTGCCCATGGCGCAGACGTTGAGCACGCGGCCGCCGCTGGCGAGAATTTTTCCGTCTTTCTCGATCGTCCCGGCGTGGAAGATTTCGACGCCCTCGATCTTCGCAGCGTCGTCGAGACCAGAGATCACCGAGCCCTTGCCATAGCTGCCGGGATAACCCCTGGTCGCCATGATCACGGTCAACGCCACATCATCGAACCAGCGCAGGCTGAAATTCTTTAGTTGCCCGTCGGCGCTGGCGATCAGCGCCGGCAATAGATCCGACATCATCCGCATCACCAGCACCTGGGTTTCCGGATCACCGAAGCGGGCGTTGTATTCGACGAGCTTCGGGCCGTCCTTCGTGACCATCACGCCGGCAAAGAGCACGCCCTTGTAGGGCGATCCCATCGCTTTGAGCGCGCGCAGCGTTGGATAGATCATCTCGTTCATGACGCGCGTGCACATCGCCTCCGTCATGACCGGTGCCGGGGAATAGGCGCCCATGCCGCCGGTGTTCGGGCCCTGGTCGCCGTCGAAGGCGCGCTTGTGATCCTGCGCGGTCGCCAGCGGCAACGCGTGTTCGCCGTCGCACAGCGCAAAGAACGAGGCCTCCTCGCCCACCATGAATTCCTCGACCACGACCTCGGCGCCCGCGTCACCAAGACCGCCACCGAACATCATGTCCACCGCATCAAGCGCTTCCTGCTCCGTCATCGCCACCACGACACCCTTGCCGGCGGCAAGACCGTCGGCCTTGATCACGATCGGCGCGCCTTGCTTGCGGATATAGGCTTTTGCCTTTGCTGCGTCGGTGAAATGCTCATAGGCCGCGGTCGGGATGTTGTTGTCGCGGCAGAGATTCTTGGTGAAGGTTTTCGAGCTCTCCAGCCGGCCCGCGGCCTGGGTGGGGCCGAACGCCTTGAAGCCGGCGGCGTTGAGATCGTCGACGACCCCGGCGGCGATCGGCGCATCGGGGCCAACCACGACGAAATCCACCTTGTGCGCCTTACAGAAATCGACCACGGCCGGGTGGTCGGTGATGTCGAGCGCGACGCATTCGGCGTCCTTGGCGATGCCGGCATTGCCCGGCGCGCACCACAATGTGGTGAGCAGCGGGGACGCGGCGATCTTCCATGCCAGAGCGTGTTCGCGGCCGCCGGAACCGAGCAGGAGGATGTTCATGACTGGAGCCAGATGTGGGAACCGATGGCCAGTCGGTCGCACGAATCTCCCGCCGTCTGCAAGGGGATATCAACTGATTTGCTAGGGCGTAGCCGGCACCGCCAGGCGCGCCCGATAGCTGCGCAACAATGCAATCGTCCAGCCCAGGAAATAGCCGGCACAGGCGCCTGACACCGCCTGCCCCGCCGCAGCCACTTCCCAGATGGCGCCCAGTTTCATCGCCGTCACGACAGCGACGGCATATTGCAGCATGAAGACCGTGAGGTTGCGCATCAGGGGAACCACGCTGCCGGGGCGCAGGATACGGCCGGTTTCGCCGTCGATCGTCACCGACCGCGGCCCGGTGTAGAGCGCCAGCGCGGCGAACGCGGTCGCACTGGCCACCCAGACCAGCAGCAGGCCGATCGATTTTCCGCCCAGCACCAGCCGGGAAAGACCCATCAGAAAAAACACCGCGGGCACAATCAGCATCCGCGCCAGCGGCTGCGAGCGCGGCCGCAACGCCATGCATCCCTGCCATATCAGCAGTGCCAGCAGGACGAATACCCATGGTGGCGTGTGGGTGAGGATGGCAATGGCGGTCTGCATGTCGGGCTCCCTGGCCGCGAATTCATTCAGGTGGTTGTGCCGCGATGATTTCCTGCAGCATTGCGACATGGCGAGCGAAGGCGCCGCGGCCGGCCGCGGTCGCAGTCACCGTGGTTTGCGGCTTCTTGCCGACAAAGGCCTTGTCGACAGCGACATAGCCGGCCTTCGACAGCGTCTCGATATGGGCGCCGAGATTGCCGTCGGTGGCGCCGGTCAGCTTTTTCAGCTTGGCGAATTCGAGCCCGGTACCCGGCGGCAGCGCGTTCAGGGCGGCCATGATTCGCAAGCGCAGCGGCTGGTGGATGATGTCGTCGAGCCCGGCCATCGCTATTCCCGGCGCATCCAGAGGCCGCCAAGCACGAGCCCGCCGCCATTCACGACCGCCATCCATGGCTCGAACCAGTTGCCGGCCAGGAAATAGCCGATCAACGTCAGCGCGGAGATGCCAACGCCGATGACGACAAAGGCGAGGCCGACCCAGAGCCCGGCGATGGTATAGAACAGCATGAAATAGATCGCCCAGAACACGCCGAGCTCACGCGGCCCGAAATGGGCGAGCATGCAGGTCGCGAGCCCGAAGGCGAAGAACAGCAGGAACGCCATCAGCGTCCGCAGGTCGAAGGTGCGCACGCCGGTCCGCGAATGGGTGAAGGCGCTGACCACGAACGAGCCCCCGAGGCCGACGACATTGACCGCGATCCAGATGTAGCCGGCATGGCGCGGCCAGCCGAACGAGGCGGCATTGGCGATGAACACCAGCGCGCCCCACATGATCATGAGCAGGCTCGCCAGATTGTAGATCCGCGACTGGCGGACGCGGCGCGCGATCTCCCTGATATCCGCGAGCGCCTCGGAAGCTTGTTGGCTGTCGATCATGTCGCCTTCCCCTCGATCGCGGTTACGACCCGGTTATGCCGCGCGTGGCGACGTCCTCGGCGATCGCAGATACCGCGCGGGGTACGCTGACGATGCCCATGTGATTGACGCCATCGATCAGCTTGACGTCAACCGCGGGGGCTATCGCATGCACAGAAAGTGCGTACTTGTCCGCGAACATGAGTTCGTCATCGGCGCCGGAGATGATCGTCATCGGTTTCCTCGCCGCTGCGAGATCGCGGCGAAAATCGCGGTCGCGGACCGCGAAATTGCGCATCAGGCGGTCGCTGTAGGTTCCGACCAGGTTCTTCTCGGAATTCGGTGGCACCGCGAACGCCAGCACCGGCAGCGCGTCGCAGCAGGTGATGCCGATGCTGCGCAGCGCGAACAGACCAACGATGCGCGGAACATCGGCCTTGGCCCAGCCGCCGGAATTGGGCCGGCCGGTCGGGGCGTCGTGACCGAGATAGGGCGCGAGCAGCACCGTACGCTCGAACAGGTCCTGGATCGACGAGCCCGCGACGCGCAGCGCAAAACCGCCGCCGGAGGAATGGCCAACCAGCGTCAGCGGCTTGGCGGGCGCGGTCGTGCGGATAATGCCGACCAAATCGGCGAGGTCATCCTCGAGCTGGCCGACATAGCCGATGTCGCCGCGGGTGCCAGACGTGCCGTGGCCGCGAATATCAACGGCCCAGGTTTCGACGCCCCGGGTCGCCAGCGCCGTCGACAGCGCGTGGATAGTTCCGCCGCTCGACCCGGAGGAGCCGTGCACCACAATGGCGGCGCGACCGGTCGCCGGGCCATTGGCGGCATAGTGGCGGAAGCCGAGCGCAGTGCCGTCTCGCGCCTGAAACCGCTCGACCGCGGGCAAGGTGCTGAGATCGACCGTGCCGCGGACAGCCGAGATCGATTGCAGCTCCGGGGGGCGCGTCAGTGGCGTGGCGACCAGCCCCGTGATCAGCAAAGCGATCGCGCCAACGGCGCTGAGCGCCCATTTCAAGGTGCTGAAGCTGCCGCGTACCAACTGCCTGAACATGGTCGTTCCTCATCGGTTGGTTTCATCTTAGAGAACTCTATAACACAGAGTTATCTGCAACGCAAGCTAGATTGGCGGGGATGGCCGAAATCCCTACCTTGCGTGGAAGCTCCAAAAGCCTGATTCGATTGGACGAGATGCCCGCGACCGAACCCCTGCTCAACGCGCCCGAATACACCGTCTCGGAACTGTCCTCGTCGCTGAAGCGGACGGTGGAGGACGCCTATGGCCATGTCCGGGTCCGCGGCGAAATTTCAGGCTTCCGCGGGCCGCATTCCTCCGGACACTGCTATTTCGCGCTCAAGGACGAGAGCGCCAAGATCGAGGCCGTGATCTGGAAGGGCGTGCATTCCCGAATGCGCTTCAAGCCGCAGGAAGGGCTCGAGATCATCGCGACCGGCAAGCTCACCACCTATCCGGGCTCGTCGAAATACCAGATCGTCATCGAAGCCATCGAGCCCGCCGGCATCGGTGCGCTGATGGCGCTGGTGGAGGAGCGCAAGAAGAAGCTCGGCGCCGAGGGCCTGTTCGACGAGGCGCGCAAGCAATTGCTGCCGTGGCTGCCGGAAGTGATCGGCATCGTGACGTCACCGACCGGCGCCGTGATTCGCGACATCCTGCACCGCCTGGAAGACCGCTTTCCGCGCCGCGTGCTGGTGTGGCCGGTGAAAGTCCAGGGCGAAGGCTCGGCCGAGCAGGTCGCGGCGGCGATCCGCGGCTTCAATGCGCTGCCCGAGGGCGGCAAAATTCCGCGGCCGGATCTGCTGATCGTCGCGCGCGGCGGCGGCTCGCTGGAGGACCTGTGGTCGTTCAACGAGGAGATCGTGGTTCGCGCCGCCGCCGAGAGCATGATCCCGCTGATCTCGGCGGTCGGCCACGAGACTGACATCACGCTGATCGATTTCGCCGCCGACAAGCGCGCGCCGACGCCGACCGCGGCGGCCGAAATGGCCGTCCCCGTGCGCAGCGAATTGATGGTCGAGGTTGCCGGCCTCGCCCGCCGCACCATGGTGTGCTGGCTGCGCGGCCAGGAAAGCCGTCGCAATGAATTGCGCGCCGCGGCCCGCGCCCTGCCCGCGGCCAGCGAATTATTGGCAATCCCGCGGCAGCGGCTGGACAGCGCGGGTGCATCACTGCCCCGCGGCTTGAAAGCCAACACCAACGCGCATCATCGCCGCTTCTCGCAGCTCAGCGCCGGCTTGACGCTAAAGGTGCTGCGCGGACAGGTCGCGCAGGCGGGGCACCGTCTCATCGTATCCGGCGAGCGCATCAGGCTTTCTGCGCGGGCATTGTTGCGCAACCGGCGCGATCGCTTTGCCGGGCTCGAGGTCAGGCTGAAAGCGTCAAAAATTTCCAACGCCCAGGCACAGCGTAACGCGATCGCGCGCGACCGCGAGCGCACGCAACGCCTTGCCGAGCGCGCGCGCCGCGCACTGCTGACCGCGATGACGCGGCTCAACGCCCGCGTTGCGCATAGCGGTCAGTTGCTGTCGGCGCTGTCGTATCGCGGCGTGCTCGCGCGCGGGTTTGCTCTCGTGCGTGACGAACACGGCCATGCCGTGCATGCCGCCGCGTCGATCGGCCCGGGCGCGCCCTTGTCGATCGAGTTCGCCGACGGCCGCGTCGCGGCGACGGCCGATGCGGACCGGCCGGCGGCAACATCAGCGCCGACCAGCCAGCCGACCCTTGCCCGCCGGGAAACCAAGACGCTTGCGCCCAAGCGCGTGGTCAAGCCGGTCGATCAGGGAAGTTTGTTTTAGGGGAACGCGCTTTCTTCACCCTCCCCTGGAGGGGGGGGGTCGGCTCGCGTGAAGCGAAGCGAAATGCGAGACGGGGTGGGGTGACAGTCCCTCCGCTCGGATACTGATCGATTGGAAAGACTGTCACCCACCCCGCCGCGAATTTCATTCGCGTCGACCCTCCCCCCTCCAGGGGAGGGTAAGAGTCACCTTGCCAGCCATTCCGCCACGCGCTTTTGCGAATCGATGCGCGCCTCAGCGTCGGTGCCGATGTGGCCGCGCTCCGGCTGGCCGGCGTCGCCGCCGCTGAGCGCACGGAGCGGCAGGTTGGCGCGGTCGAAATCGTGCGGCGCGCCGGGATAGATTTCGATCCGCGCCAGCGCGCTGCGGCCGCGGGCACCCTCCACCATCTGGCGGCAGGCCGATGGCGAACTGACGTCGTCCTTGGCGCCGATCAGCAGCAGCGTCGGCACCCGCGCGCTCCAGCCGAGGCCGGCGGAAATCCGGCAATCCGGATAGAAGGCGACCGCCGAGCGGAAATCCGGCCCGTCATTGCGCCAGGCTTGCGGACGCACCGCCCACAACAGGGCGCTGGCTCCGTTCGCCCATCCCATCAGGCTGACGCGATCCTGCGCGACCCAGGCCTGCTGCGCCAGCCATCGCCGCGTCGCCACGATATCGGCCACCCGCTCGCGGCGCGCCAGCACGCGGCGCTCCTTGTCGCGGCATTGCGGGCCGAGTTCGCGCGAGCCGTAACTGTCCGGCAGCACGACCGCGTGTCCCGCCTTCAACAATTGTTCGACCCAGTCGCGGTAGCGCGGCAGCACCGGCTCGGAATGCCCGCTCAAGCCGCCGCAGCCATGCAGCGCGATCACGGTGGGAAACGGTCCGTCGCCATCAGGCTTGTAGAGCTGGGCGTGCAGGTTGAGTTTTGGCGCGGGGATATCGACCTGCCTGGGGGCCGGCAACGGCGCGGCGGAAGCGGCAAGCGGCACCGCGGCGCAGGCCGCGGCAAACAGCGTCAGGAATAGCAGCGTCGCTGGGCGCATCTGATTTCGCCGGGTCAAAATGGCGCTCGGGGCAAAGCGAACATAATCAGGAGGTTATCACGCGCAATCGGCAAAAATTCATCACAATCAGGTGGTTTTTTTTTGCAGGTGGTTTTTTCAGGTGGTTTTTTGCGGGTGGGTTTCGGGAGCGGACAGTCCAACCTATCTGTGATAGATCGGATTTGGAAAATACACTTTAGTCGGCCCTCTAGAATTGGCCGACCTGCCGGAGAGTTTACGGTGCTGAATAAATTCGGTCCCTCGGGACATGGCGAAGCGCAGGTGCAATATCTGGATGGCGATTTCCGCGTGGTCTCGCCGGGAACCTATGTGCGCTGCGCCATATCTGACGTGCGCATCCCGCTCGACGAGTTGAAATACTGGAGCGTCGATCTTCAGGAAGCCTATTCGGTGCCGACGGCCGTCCTGCAACGGCATTTTCCCGGCGCGCTGAAGACGGAAGGTTGATCTGTTGTCGTCCCGGCGAACGCCGGGACCCATAACCACCGTCGCCAATTCTTAAAGTGGGCTGGAGCTCCAGCCCTGCACGACTACGTAGAACTGTGGTTATGGGTCCCGGGTCAAGCCCGGGACGACGCCGTGCGAATTTTCTTCTCGCGGGCCTTGAAGAGTTGATCGGTCACGAACCTCTTCAGCTTGGCGCCATCCTCAAACTCCAGCGTCACCGCGAACGCCACGATCGCTTTCGCCCAATCCGGCAATCCGCCGCCGACTCTCAGCCGCGCCAGATCCTTTTCCGTCGTCACCAGCGTCAGCGCGTCGCGGCCGGCCTCGGCGATCAGGCTGTCGATCTCGGCCCTGGAGAACGCGTGGTGATCGGCGAAGGCGTGCTGCCGGACCACGTCAACGCCGCTCGCCGTCAGCGTGCCGAAGAACCGTGCGGGATCGCCGATACCTGCAAACGCCAGCACACGCTTGCCACGCAATGCGGCGACGGAGGCTTCGCTCGGCACAAGGCGCGCGCGCAGCACCGGCTTGTCCTGCGCGGCGATATCGGCCGCCACGCGGTCGGCCGCCGTGCCGTTGCCGACGATGATGAGCGCATCGGTGCGCGCCAGCTGCGGCTTTAGCGGCGCGCGCAAGGGGCCTGCGGGAAACACCTGTCCGTTGCCGAGGCCGCGGCCGGCGTCGATCACGATCAGCGAGGTGTCCTTGGCGACCGCCGGGCTCTGAAAACCGTCATCCATCAGGATCACCGACGCCGCCAGCGAACGCGCCAGCGGAACGCCGTCGGCGCGTTGGCGCGCGACCACCACCGGCAGCGTCGCCGCCAGCATCAGCGGTTCGTCGCCGACATCGGCGGCGGCATGCCGTTCCGGATCGACCCGCACCGGGCCGCGCAATTTTCCGCCATAGCCGCGGCTGAGTACGACGGGCGTTTCGCCGAGCTCACGCAGCAGCTTCGAGAGCGCGAGCACGGTCGGCGTCTTGCCGGCGCCGCCGACGTGATAATTGCCGATACAAATGACGGGGACGCCGGCATCCAGCCCGTCGCGCTGCATCCGTCTCGCGGCGATGGCACCGTAGAGGGCGGCGAGCGGTGTCAATAGATTGGATTTGAGGGAAGGCGGGCCGTGCCAGAAGCGCGGCTCACGCATTCGCGGCTCCCATTTCGAGCCGCAACTGCAACAGATACGGCTCCAGCGCGATCATCGTGCGATCCAGCGCGCCGCCGAGCTGTTCGACCACGCGCTCGGAGGCTTTGAGCGATACTTCGCGCGCCCTGGGATCGGCGAGCAGCTGACCAAGTTGCTTGACCAATGCTTCCTGGGTGTCGGCTTTTCGCGCGCCGCCGGCCTGATCGAGCGCCTCATAGACGTCGCCGAAATTGAAGACGTGCGGGCCATGGACGATCGAGGCACCAAGCTTGACCGCCTCGATCGGATTTTGCCCGCCATGCTCGACCAGCGATCCGCCCATGAACACGATCGGCGACAACCGGTAAAACAACCCGAGCTCGCCCATGGTGTCGGCGACATAGATGTCGGTCGCAGCCGTCGGCAGTTCCTCGCGCGAACGCAACGACGCGTGCAGGCCAGACGCCTCGACCATGCGCGCGATCGCCTCGCCGCGATCGGGATGCCGCGGCACTATCACGGTCAGAAGGTTCGGAAAGAATCCGGCGAGCGTCTTGTGCGCCTCCGCCAGCATCTCGTCCTCGCCGGGATGGGTGGAGGCGGCGATGACGACCGGACGGCCGCGCGTCATCGACATCAGCCGCTCCAGCTTGGCCTGGTCCGCCGGTGGCGCGGGAACGTCGAGCTTCAGATTGCCTGTCGTCACGACGTTGGGACAGCCAAGCGTCGAAAACCTGTCGGCATCGGTTTCCGACTGCGCGAGGCACAGTTCGAACCGGCCGAGCAGCGCCGAGATGGTGCCGGAGACACGCCGCCAGCGCGGAAACGAGCGAGGCGACATGCGGCCGTTGATCAGCACCATCGGCACGCGCCGCGCCGCACTCGACAGGATCAAGTTCGGCCACAGATCGGACTCGATGAACAGCGCCAGCGACGGACGCCAATGGTCGAGAAACCGCGCGACATAGCGCGGCGAGTCGTAGGGGACATATTGATGGATGACGTCGGGCGGAAACCGCTTGGCGACGACCGCCGCCGAGGTCACCGTGCCGGAGGTGAGGAGGATGCGCAGGTTCAGCGCCCGCAGCTGCTCGACCAGCGCTGCGGAGGCCAGCACCTCGCCGACGCTGGCGCCGTGAATCCACACCAGCGGCCCGACCGGGCGAACATCGGCGCTCACGCCGCGGCGTTCACTGACACGCGCCGGATCTTCCTTGCCGAGCTTCAGCCGCCGGTTGATGAACGCAGGCGCCAGCGGCACCATCGCGGACGACAGACTCCGGTAGACGCGCAACGTCATCGGCAGCGGCAGCGAATTAACCAAGGGCGGCCTCCGGACGACCGACAGCCGCATAGGCGCGACGGGTCGCTTCGTTCAGATAAGTCTCTACCTGTTGGCGCAGCTTTTCCATGGTCTCTGCGTCGGCGTCCGGCGGCACGAAAACCGCATCAATGCCTACCACGGCACCCCTGCCGAATGGCAAATTGATGGTGGAGGAGTCCCAATTTTTCAAACGGATGAACCGGCTGGTCACCATCGCAAAGGGGAGAATCGGCCGCCCGGACTCCCGCGCCAGCATGATGAGGCCGAGCCCCACCACCCGCGCCCGCTTCGGCACGTCCGCGGTGGTCGCAACGTTCCAATTATCCTCAAGCGCCTGCACCATCTCCCGGAACGCGCCGACGCCGCCCTTGCGGTGAAACGCGCCGCCATGGTCGCCGGAACCTCTGATGGTTCCGATGCCGAGCCGTTCGGCCGCAATGGCGTTGAACTCGCCGTCGCGATGCCGCGAGATCAGGACCTTGGCGCGATGGCTCTCCTTGGTCTTGATGAACGGCGTGATGAAATGCTGGCCGTGCCAGAAGGCGAGGATCGCCGGCATGGCGGGCTCGACCTGGTCGTAGACGTCAGCCGGTTCGTAGCTGAACTTGTTGGTCAGCCAGACCAGCCGCAGATATTCGGCCGCAAGCACACCGAGCGCACGCTGAAGCCAGCTGCTGCGCAGCAAATCGCGAAGGAATCGTTTCAACGGGCAGGCTTCGCGTCTTGCTTAGTGTCCTGCCCCGGATCCAGCAGCCGGTGGAGGTGGACCACGAAATAGCGCATATGGGCGTTGTCCACGGTCTGCTGCGCCTTCGCCTTCCAGGCCGCATGGGCGGTGGCGTAATTGGGAAACACGCCGACGATCTCAACCTGATCGAGATCCTTGAACGTCGTGTGTTCGAGATCGGTCAACTCGCCGCCGATGACGAGATGAAGCAGTTGCGGCGGGGCACTATCTGGCATGATGGTTGTTCCTAACGAGGTGCCCGGCAAGGTTGTTGAGGCGTATCGCATGATGAGTGGCGTGACGAACCGTGACGCAGGTCCGGCGTGTTCAGGGCAGCGGACGGATTCGAAAATGCTCGACAATGCGTGCATGCCGATCACGTCCCGCAGCCACCAGCACCCCGTGCGTCACCTCCCGGCGATTATACTCAATCGTGTCCCCCGAGAGCGCCGTCATCCTACCATCGGCTTCGTGCACGATCAAATTCGCCGCCGCAAGGTCCCAATCGCGGCTCTGACCGCCCGCAAAAGCGGCGTCCAGGCCGCCGTCGGCGACCCGGCACAGCCGAAGCGCCAATGAGCCGATTCGCGGAAACAGCGTGATCTCATCGGATGACGGGCTCAGCCGCTGCACCAGCGGCTTGGGGCCGGCCATGCGGGAAAAATCCAGATCGGTGCCCGCGGTCGCGAGCACGCGCTTGCCGTTGCGCGTGGCGCCCTGCCCGCGCACCGCGAAGAAGAATTCGTCGGTCGCCGGCGCGAACACCGCCGCCAGCACCGGCGTTGCATCGGCCACCAGCGCAATGCTCACGCACCAGTCTTCGCGGCCGGCCAGATAGGCGCGGGTGCCATCGATCGGATCGACGATCCAGACCAGTTTCTTGCCGAGGCGCGCGTCGTCGTCGACGCTTTCCTCCGACAGCCAGCCATAATCCGGCGTTGCCGCACGAAGCCGGCTTTCGACGAGATCGTTGACGGCGATGTCGGCTTCCGACACCGGCGACGAGGCGCCCTTGGTCCAGTTCTTCAATTCAGTGCGAAACAACGACAGCGCCAGCGCCCCCGCCTCGCGCACCGTCTCCGTCAGCAGTGCGGCATCGCGCACCTTTGTCGTGCCCAGCGTATCAGCGTCCGCCAAGCGTCAAACCCTCGATGCGCACCGTCGGCGCATTGACGCCATAGCGGAATTCCAGATCGTTGGCCGGTGTCAGCGACTGGAAGATCGGCAAGAGATGGCCCGCGATCGTCACTTCGCTGACGGAATAGGTGATCTCGCCGTTCTCGATCCAGAAGCCGGACGCGCCGCGGCTGTAATCGCCGGTGACGCCGTTGACGCCGGAGCCGATCAAATCGGTGACGTAAAAGCCCTGCTTGATATCAGAGATCAGTTCGGCCGGCGTCGGCTCGCCCGCCTCCATGTGCAGATTGTACGAACCCGGCGACGGCGACGACGACACGCCGCGATGCGCATGTCCGGTCGTGACCAGTCCGAGTTCGCGCGCGGTCGCGGTGTCCAACAGCCACGAGGTCAGCACGCCCTCGTCGATGATCGCGAGCTTCTTCACCGTGACGCCTTCGGCATCGAAGGTTTGCGAGCGCAAGCCGCGCACCCGCAGGGGATCGTCGATGATGCGGATGTTCCGGGCGAACAGTTGCTCGCCCATGCGGTCTTTCAGGAAACTGGTCTTGCGCGCGATCGAGGCGCCGTTGACGGCGCCGACGAGATGGCCGACCAGCGATCCCGAGACCCGCGGATCGAACACGACCGGCACCTTGCAGGTCTCGACCTTGCGCGGATTGGCGCGCGCCACCGTGCGTTCACCGGCCTTGCGGCCGACGCTTTCGGGCGCGGCGAGATCGGAGGCATGCGGCGCCGACGTGTAGTCGTAGTCGCGCTCCATCCCGGTGCCTTCGCCTGATATCGCGGTCATCGAGATGCCCTGGCTCGATCGCAGATACGAGCCGTGGAACCCGGTCGAAGTCACCAGCACCATGCCGCCGATGCCGCTCGATGCCGACGCGCCGCCGGATCGCGTCACGCCCTTGACCGCAAGCGCCGCGGCCTCCGCTTCTACGGCGCGGCGTTCGAGTTCGGAGGTCGAGGGAACCGTGCGATCGAGCAGGTCGAGATCGGCGAACTCGCGTGCCAGGAGTGAAGGATCGGCGAGACCGACATATTTGTCGTCGGGTGCGACCCTCGCCATCGCGACCGCGCGCTCGGCCAGTTTCGAAATGCCATCGCCGCTGATGTCGTTGGTCGAGACCACCGCCTGGCGCTGTCCGACCAGCACGCGCAATCCGACATCGTCGCCTTCCGAACGCTCGGATTCCTCGACGCGTCCATCGCGCACTTCGACGCCTTGGCTGACGCCGCGCACCGCGACCGCATCAGCCGCATCGGCGCCGGCGCGCCTGGCGGCCTCGACCAGCTGCTGCGCCAGTGTCGAGAGCGCCGACTGGTCGAACAGGTCGGAGGTCGCGGAGGATGAAGGCTTGGATGGTGAAGAGTTCACAAACAAAATCCCTGACATTGAAGCGAGTTGGGACGCAAATCTTTGGACCCATCAGATGTGCCTGATTCACGGGGATTTCAAGCATTTTGACGCCTCAAAAGCCAATCATTTTCGGCTTCAAAGCAAGGACTCGTCAATCATGCGCGCCAAGCTCTTGTCAATCATGCGGGCAGAAGCGGCGCCGGTGACTTCGGGTTAACCAGCCTTTTTAAGCCAAAACGGAAACCGCTCGGCTAAGGTCTCACACATCGACCGGGAACATAATTCCGGCGGGGAGACTAAAAGCCGTGAGGCGTCAAACAGCAACAAGCGGGATCAATCCCGCCGGGTCGGGCCGCGCATTGCGGCTCGACCCTCTTTCCCTTCCGCTCCGCTTCGATGCGCAGGACACGCGTGCCGACGGCGGCGTGCGGCAGATAGAACTTCACCGCGAACGCGTCGTGCTGCGCCGTGCCGTCAAGGGCATGCAGATGGCCGTCAACGTTCGCGTCAGCGATTTCCTTGGCGTCGCTTTGCGCGGTCTCGACGACGCGCAGATGCTGGTGCTGGTGCATCGCGATCCCTCGCTTAACATTCCGCTTGGCGTCAGTTCCGATGCCGAGGAGCTTTCAACGGCCTGGCAGATGTGGAGCGAGATCTTCGCGCTTCCGCAATTGCCGGAGGACAAGCGCCGCGATCCGGCCCAGCGCCGCCGCCGCCACAACGCGATCCGCGCCCGCCGGCCGAAATTTCTGGTGCGTAGGCGCGCCGGCGATCTGCTCAACCCGGCGAATATTCATCAGGGCGAGCGCGAGATCATCGCAAGGGATTGAGATTGTTTTCGTAGGGTGGGTTAGCCGAAGGCGTAACCCACCGCTGCGCGGAAGATCAAGATGGTGGGTTACCGCTTCGCTAACCCACCCTACGCTTCAACGCATCACCGCATCCACCAGCAGGCCCGCAAACAGCAGCAGCCCCGCGTCACGGTTGGATTTGAAAACGCGCAGGCACAATGCGGGATCGCTGATGTCTAGCCGCCGGATTTGCCAGACCAGGTGAACCGCAAACGCGACCAGCCCGATCCATGCCGGCCATCGCGCCCCGCCCAGCACCATCGCCACGCCGATCAGTACCACTGCCAGTGAATAGAACACGACCAGCGCCCGATGCGTCGCCGCACCGAACAAACGCGCGGTCGATTTGACGCCGATCAGCGCGTCGTCCTCGGCGTCCTGATGCGCGTAGATGGTGTCGTAGCCGATCACCCAGGCGATCGAACCGGCATAGAGCACGAACGCGGTCAGATCGATGCGTCCGAGCGTGACCGCAAATCCCATCAAGGCGCCCCATGAGAAGGCGAGGCCGAGCACGACCTGCGGCCACCAGGTGATGCGCTTCATGAAGGGATAGACCGCGACGATGATCAGCGACGCGATGCCGGTCATGATGGCGAAGCGGTTGAACTGCAGCAACACGGCGAGCCCGATCAGCGCCTGCAGCACCAGCCACGCAAGTGCCTGCGGCACGCTCACCTGCCCGGCCGGGATCGGCCGCGACCGCGTGCGCTCGACCCTGGCGTCGAGGTCGCGATCGGTGATGTCGTTCCAGGTGCACCCCGCCCCGCGCATCACGAAGGCGCCGATGAAGAACAGCACGATGACGAACAGCAACTGACTGGCGTCGCGCGCGATGCCAGCGGCCAGCGCCGCCGACCACCAGCACGGCATCAGCAATAGCCATGAGCCGATCGGCCGGTCGAAACGGGAGAGACGTAAATAAGGCCGCGACCAGGACGGCGCGCGCGTATCGACCCAGTTGCCGGTGGCGTCGGCAACGCGGGCCGTGAGGTCGCTCATCGGAAGGCGGTCATCGGGTGAGAACGTTGCCGTTCAGCGTATCGAACGTGCTGCCGCCCTTCTTCACAGTTTGCGCCTCGGGCAGCGCCGCCGAAGAGCCGAGCGCTTCGCTCAGGCTCGGCGCGGCCGCTCGCTGCGCCTGTGCTCCCTGCTGGGCGACCGTGCAGACCTGCTTTTGCATTTTCTCGGTGTTCTTGTGGCCGTTCTTGAGCTGCTCGGCGATCTGCGGCGGAATTCCGCATTTCGCGGAATTTGTCTCGACATATTTGATCATCTTGACTTCGGCCTGGCTGTAACTGCCGATCAGCTTGCAGGCCTCGTCCGGCGACGCCTTGCGATCGCTGGCGGCCTTGATCAGCTTGCCGCGCTTCTCGGCGTCCTCGCGCAAGGGAACGAAGCCCTTCATGCAGGCATCCGCCGCGCCGCTGGCTTGTGGCGGCGGTCCACGGTCGAATGCCGAGCCCCCGCCCGGGGCGGCTCCCGCCGACGGGAACGGTGAAGGACCACCCACCGACGCCGCGGGGGCTGCGCCGTTCACCGACGGGAACGGCGACGCGCTGCTTGCGGTTGCGGGTGCAGCCTGTCCGTTGGGCAGTGGCGCCGGAAATGGGGTCTGCGCAAAGGCCTGCCCCGCGTGAATGGTCACGACGGCAATCGTCAGGGGCACAATGAGACGGCGGATTATCAAAGGTGTTTCTCCGGCAAAGGTCCAGCAGGGCCCGGGCGACTTCCGATCGAAGCACAATTCCGACGGGGCTTTTTACGATTCCTGCCGGCCCTTAACAACCCGTGGATTTAGGCGGCAGCGCGGCGCTGGGCCGCACCGAATCATTAAATTGTCCCCGGATTCTAACCCTTTAGGCTAAAACGGGCGCGAAACGGAACAATCACAGATGCCTGAACTCGATTTTCGTGCCCCTCGCCTGTTCGTCGATGCCGCCTTGAGCCCGGGCGAAAGGGTCCCGCTGGAGCGGAACCAAAGCAATTATCTCGGCAATGTGCTGCGGCTTTCCGCCGGCGAATCGATATTGGTGTTCAACGGCCGCGACGGCGAATGGCAGGCGCAGATTATCGGGCGGAAGCGGCCCGACAGCCTCGAGATCCTCATCCAGAACCGGCCGCAGGATCGCCTGCCCGACATCGCCTACGTCTTTGCCCCGCTAAAACATGCCCGGCTCGACTACATGGTGCAGAAGGCGGTCGAGATGGGCGCCTCAAAGCTGCAGCCGGTGTTGACGCGTTTCACCCAGGTCTCGCGGGTCAATGGCGAGCGGATGCGCGCCAATGTCATCGAGGCCGCCGAGCAATGCGGCATCCTGAGCCTGGCCGACGTTGCCGAACCGATGCCGCTCGATCGCTTTCTGAGCCAGCGCCAGCCGGAGCGTCTCCTGGTCTTCTGCGACGAGTCGGCGGAAACCACCTCGCCGCTGCAGGCGCTGCAAAACGGGTTAACGGCTGACGGCATCGACATCCTGATCGGTCCCGAAGGCGGATTTGCCCAGGAAGAGCGCGCGCTGTTGCTGCGCCAGCCGCGAACGCTGCGGCTTTCGCTCGGCCCCCGAATTTTGCGCGCCGATACGGCCGGCGTCGCGGCGCTGGCGCTGGTGCAGGCCGCGCTCGGCGACTGGACCAGCCCGGGTCAGCCAGCCGAGGGCGTTAAGCCTCATTGAACCCCGCGTTAAGTGACGACACCAATCTCTGTCGAAACCCTGCCCCGGCCATGCTAAGGCCTCCGCCAACAAACGCTTGATACCTCTTGGAACCCGTTTTTCGGGATATTTGGACGCGAAATGACCGTAACCGCCGCCATCGATGGTGCCGCCGGGTCCGCCACATGGGCGGACGCGCTGCTTTTGTCGTTTGCGCAGGCCGGCTACGTCCAGGCTGAACCGGCTATACTGCAGCCGGCCGAGCCGTTCCTCGACCTCTCCGGCGAGGACATCCGCAAGAGCCTCTATCTGACATCAGACGCCAGCGGCGAGGAGCTTTGCCTTCGTCCCGATCTCACCATTCCGGTGGCGCGGGACTATCTGGCCTCGGGGCGTGCCGGCCAGCCCGCTGGCTTCAGCTATCTTGGGCCGGTGTTCCGTTATCGCGACGGCCAGCCGAGCCAGTTCCTGCAGGCCGGCATCGAATCCTTCGGCCGGCAGGATCGCGCCGCGGCGGATGCGGAAATGCTGGCGCTGGCGCTGGAGGCGACTTCGGCGTTCGGCCTGAGCGATGTCGAAATCCGCACCGGCGACGTCGCGCTGTTCACCGCGCTGATCGATGCGCTCGAGCTTTATCCGGTCTGGAAGCGGCGGCTGATCAAGGATTTCAACCGCAAGGTCAGCCTCACCCAGGACATCGAGCAGCTGACATTGGCGACCGCCCCCGGCCGCAACGAATATGAAGGCGTGCTGGCAGCCCTTGCCGGCTCCGACCGCAAGGCCGCGCTGGCGCTGGTCACCGACCTGATGTCGATCGCCGGCACCACCAATGTCGGCGGCCGCACCGTTGCCGAAATCGCCGACCGCTTCCTCGAACAATCGACGCTCAAGAGCGGCGCGCTGCCGCGCGACGCGCTCGCGACCATCAAGCGCTTTCTTGCCATCGCGGGCGACCCCGACGATGCGGTCGCGCAACTGCGCGCGCTGGCCGAGGACACCAAGCTCAATTTGACGGCGGCGATCGATCAGCTCGAAAGCCGGGTCGGCTTCATGGCGGCGCGCGGCATCGACACCAGCCTGACGCGCTTTTCGACCGCCTTCGGACGCGGCCTCGACTACTACACCGGCTTCGAATTCGAACTGCACGGCAAGGGTAACGGCATCGAGCCGCTGGTGGCAGGCGGGCGCTATGACGGGCTGATGACCCAGCTCGGCTCGGCGGCGCCGATCCCGGCGGTCGGCTTCTCGGTCTGGATCGAAGCCCTGACGCAACTCCGCAAACCGGTCGGGAACGCATCATGACCGCGCCCTTCGTTCTCGCCGTTCCCTCCAAGGGCCGCCTGCAGGAAGAAGCCGAAGCGTTCTTCACGCGCGCCGGTCTCAGCCTCGCCAAGCCGCGCGGCGCCCGCGATTATCGCGGCACCATCTCCGGGCTCGACAATGTCGAGATCGCCTATCTCTCGGCGAGCGAGATTGCCTCGCAGCTCGCCCGCGGCATGGTGCATCTCGGCGTGACCGGCGAAGACCTCTTGCGCGAAAGCATCGTGGACGCCGACAAGCGCGTGCTGTTGATCGACAATCTCGGCTTCGGCAGCGCCAATGTCGTGGTCGCGGTACCGCAGGCCTGGATCGACGTCCGCACCATGGCCGATCTCGACGACGTCACGACGGGTTTCCGCGCGCAGCATAACCGGCGCATGCGGGTCGCGACCAAATACATCAACCTGACCCGAAACTTCTTCGCCACCCACGGCGTGGTCGATTACCGCATCGTCGAGAGCGCCGGCGCCACCGAAGGCGCGCCCGCGGTCGGCACCGCCGAGATGATCGTCGATATCACGACAACAGGTGCCACCCTCGTCGCCAACGGCCTCAAGGTGCTCGACGACGGCGTGATCCTGCGCAGCCAGGCCAACCTCGTCGCCTCAAAGGATGCCGACTGGTCGAGCGGGGCGCGCGAGACCGCGCGCGTGATCCTCGATCACATCGCCGCACGTGCCCGCGCCAGCAAATATCGCGAAGTCCGCACCCGCTTTGCCGGCTGCAACGACAGGCTGCTGACCGAGGCGCATAACCGCTTCGGTGTCGTCGCCCCGTTCGGCGGCCCGACCTCGTCGGGCATGCTGACGCTGCACTGCCCGCCGTCGAAGCTCTACGCGCTCGGCAGCTTCCTGCGCGAGCACGGCGCCGACACGGTTTCGGTGGCTGCCCTCGACTATGTGCTCGACCGGGAAAACCCGCTGTTCGCCCGCCTCGAGGCGTTCTTGCGACAATAAAGCGGGTTCTGGAGCCTGACCGGTTCTGATTGAATCAGAACCGGTCAGGCTCCAGTCTTTGTCTTGACGCGTTTTCTTATGCGAACCGGTATCCACTTCACTCGAAAACGCTATAGATTTCATTCATCGTAGCGACAGCTTGCGACGAGTAACATATGCTGTTGTCCATGATGGAACCTGATCTATGACGCTTGGCTCTGACGTTTCCGGCCTGTCCACCACCGCGGCGAGCGCCGCGGCGCGGGGGCTGTCGATTGTCGTGCCGGTCTATAACGAGGCCGCCGGGCTCGCGTTGCTGCACGAGCGGCTGATCGGCCTCGCCAGGACCTTGCGGCAGCGCTACGGCCTCGCCAGCGAAGTGGTCTATGTCGATGACGGCAGCGCCGATACCACGCTTAGCATCGCGCGCACCCTGAAGGCCGACGCGCTCGACGTTCAGGTGGTGTCGCTGTCGCGCAATTTCGGCAAGGAGGCCGCCTTGATGGCGGGGCTCGACCATGCGCGGCGCGGCGCGGTGCTGTTTATGGACGGCGACGGCCAGCATCCGCCGACCCTGGTCGAGAAGCTGGTCAGCCACTGGATCGATGACGGCTACGACGTCGTCTATACGGCAAAGGCGCATCGCGACAATGAATCGTTTCTGCGGCGTCTTGCCGTGCACGGCTTCTACGCGCTGATCAATTACGGCGCACGGCAAAAAATCCCCGAGGATGCCGGCGACTTCCGCCTGCTGTCGCCGCGCGCCGCGGCAGCGCTCAAGCAGCTGCCCGAGCGCAATCGCTTCTTCAAGGGTCTGGCGAGCTGGATCGGCTTTCGCCAGATCCGCGTCGATTACGAGCCGGCGCCGCGCGCGCACGGCGTCACCACCTTCAGCGCCGGCCGGCTGGTGGGCCTGTCGATCGAGGGGCTGACCTCGTTCTCGGTGGCGCCGCTGCGCTTTGCCAGCCTGTTCGGCGTGCTGCTCGCCGTGGGCGCCTTTCTGTTCGGCCTGACCATTCTCTGGGAAGTCTTGACCACGGGCAAGCAGGTCCCCGGCTATCCCTCGCTCGTGATCGGCCTGATGACGATCGGCGGCGTGCAGCTGATCATGATCGGCATCGTCGGCGAATATATCGGCAAGATCCTGTCGGAGCTGAAAGCCCGTCCGATCTATTTCGTCGCCGAACACTCCGAGAAGCGCGCGGACGAAACGACCACCGCAAGCGTCAGCGAACGGACCGCCGCGGAATGAACGATGCCGCGCCGCCGCGCCGTATCTGGCTGTGCGCCGATGATTACGGGATCAGCGAGGGCGTCAATCGCGCCATTCGCGAGCTGATCGGCCAGGGCCGGCTCAATGCGACATCGATGATGGTGGTCGGCCCGGCGATCGGCCGCGGCGAGGTCACTGCGCTGCAGGACGCCGCCGCCGGCAGCTCGCGCTGCGCCATCGGCCTGCATGCGACGCTGACCGCGCCATTCCGGCCGCTGACGATGCACTTCAGGCCGACCGATGGCGGCATGTTTCTGCCGCTGCCGGCGATGCTGCGATCGGGCCTGTTGCGGCGGCTCGACCCTGAAATGATTCATGCCGAATTGATGGATCAGCTGGCGGCGTTCCAGGATCTGTTCGGCCGGCCGCCGGATTTCGTCGACGCCCATCAGCATGCGCAACTCTTCCCGCAGGTGCGCGATGCGTTTCTGCGCGCGGTGAAGCAGGCCGCGCCCGGAGCCTGGGTTCGCCAGGGCGGGCGCCTTCAGCCGCTGGCGAAACGGCTCGGCGCGCCCAAGGCGCTGCTGCTCGATGTTCTCAGCTCGCGGTTTCGCAGGCTCGCCACCCGTGCCGGTATCCCGTTCAATCCGGCCTTTGCCGGCGCCTATGATTTTTCGAAGATGCCCGATTTCGGCGTCCTGATGGGGCAATTCCTGCAGGGCATGCCGGAGGGCGGGCTCGTGATGTGTCATCCGGGCTTCGTCGACGAAACCCTCATCAGCCTCGATCCCATGACCACCCAGCGCGAAAGCGAGCACGCGTTTCTCGCCGGCGCGCAATTGCCGCCGCTGCTGGCAAGGAACAATGTTACACTGACTTGAGTTTGCTCAATAAACCGGCCGGTCGTTTTGTCGCATACAGAAATTTAATCTGCGCTCCCACTACTTGCGACACAAACCCCGCCCTACATCTGCCCCGCGCTTCGAGGCACTCGACGCGATGGAGAACGCCATGACACCGCAAGAACGCCAACTGATTGACGATCTTTTCGACCGCCTTGCCAAGCTGGAAAACACCCCGCGAGATCCCGAAGCCATGTCCGCGATCATGCAGGGCCTGCGTGGTGCGCCCAATGCCGTCTATGCGCTGGTGCAGACGGCGCTGGTGCAGGACGAGGCGCTGAAGCGCGCCAACGACCGCATCCAGCAACTGGAAGGCGGACACGCGGGCGAACAGAATCAACCCGGCGGCTTCCTCGATTCGATGCGCGACACGATCTTCGGGCAGAGCCAGCCACGCGGCTCTGTACCTAACGTCCGCTCGCCCGGCATGGGCGGTCGCCCGGTCTGGAACAGCGGCGAGGTGGTGCAGCAGACCCAGGGACAACAAGGACCCGGACAACAAGCTCCCGGACAATACGGCCAGCCCGGCTACGGGCAGCAGCCTGCCTATGGTCAGCCGCAGCAGCAACCGCCGTTCGGCGGCGGTGGTGGCGGCTCGTTCCTCGGAACGGCAGCGGCAGCAGCGGCCGGCGTGGTCGGCGGATCGATGCTGCTCGGCAGCATCCGCTCGATGATGGGCGGCGGCGGCAACCAGCAGGCGGCCTTCGGCGGCGATACCGGCGGTCATCGCGGCAGCGTTGAAGACCGGCGGCCGGGCGGCAGCGATCAATCCGGCGGCGACCTGGCGCGGGAGGCCGGCGCCAACGACATCGGTTCGTCCGGAAGTTCGCGCACGGGGCTGTTCGACAACACATCGAACGACGACAATTATGACGACATGGATCATGACTCCGACGGCTTCGACGGTGACGGCGGCGGCGACGACGATTAAGCCTGAACGACGTCATGTCTGAAAAAGAAAACGGCCGCTCAATCGAGCGGCCGCTTGTTTTTGTCGGTTTGGTAGCTCTAATTTTGACGCGTTTTCTTTACGCGAACCGGCATCCCCACTTCGCTCGAAAACGCTATGCTTAAATGACAACGACCTTGGCGCCGACGCCGACGCGGCCGTAGAGATCGATCACGTCTTCATTGCGCATCCGGATGCAGCCGGACGAAACGTTGGTGCCGATGGTCCAGGGCTCGTTGGAGCCGTGGATGCGGTAGAGCGTCGATCCCAGATACATCGCGCGCGCGCCGAGCGGATTTTGCGGACCGCCTTCCATGTGCCGCGGCAGATCGGGACGCCGCGCCAGCATTTCCGGCGGCGGGGTCCAGGCCGGCCATTCCTTCTTCGCCGAGATCGTCTTGACGCCGGACCACGTGAAACCCGGGCGGCCGACGCCGATGCCGTAGCGCAGCGCCTTGCCGTCGCCCTGCACCAGGAACAGGAACTTGTTGGGCGTATCGACGACGATGGTGCCGACACCTTCCTTGCCGGTGTAGTCGACAACCTGCTTGTTGTACTTTGGATCGACCGCGCGCTGTGCCGGCTCGACCGCTTCTTCCTGCTGCTGACGCATCGATTGTTGCGGATCCATCGGCGGCAGGGTGCCGCGCCGTCCGCCATATCCGTAATCCGGCTGCTGCTGATAGACCGGCTGCTGTTGCTGATAGCGGCCGCCCTGCGCCGGCCCGTCGCCGAACAGGAATTCAATGAAGCCGCCGCCCATTTGCGAACGTTCGGCATAAGCGGTGCGTACCGGCGCAGGCTGCGCGGGCTGATTGGCGTAGATCACGGTGGGTTCGGCGAGCGGAGAGGCGTCGATCGCCAAGGCAGAATCGGAGAAGCCAAGGCACGACACGCCCGCAAGGAGCGCGAGAGACATTTTTCTGAACATCGACGTACTCTGTACTGTTTCGTCACTGTTAGCGTTTGGCGACGCCTGAGCGGCGCCGTTGCACGTGGTCAATAAAGGGTCAAAACCACATCGGTTTGGTAAACAGGAACGGCGTTTCGATTCACCACGTCGCCGATTGCGCGCTGATTTGTCCGGTAGCGTTTATTTTGAGTGAACGCCGGGCACGCATGGTTAATCCCTGGTGTGCGCCTCGCGGAAGACTACGCCGCGATGTGTTCCCCGCGTGAACCTCACGTTAAATCGCATCTGCCTAAAACAGGTCACGGAGTTAAGGGGTGGGAATACATCATGTCGGTTAGTCGCAAACGTTTTCGTATCGAACAGGCCATTTTGGGCGATGTGCCAATACCGGTGTCCGCAGCTGCCGAAGGCGGCGACATCGGCCCGATGCATCGCGAGATCATGAGCGAACTGCGCTCGATCCGCGCCCAGATGGCCGCGGGCGGTCAAGGCCGCTCCGTCGTGACTGAATCGGCGGAAGCGTCGGTGGCGCGCGAGGTTGCCGAAGCCCAGGCGCTGCTGGAAACCTATCGTGCCCAGATCGAGCAGTGCGAAAAGCTCAAGGTCGAACTCGACCTCATTCACGACGCCATCAACCGCACCAAGCGCGAAATCGCAACCCTGCACGGCAAGAGCTTTGACGGCGGCGAAATGGCCAAGGTCAATGGCGAACTCGGCGCCGTCGTCGGCGGCACCGAGCAGGCCACGCAGCAGATTCTCGAAGCCACCGAGGCGATCGACCAGGCGGCGACCGCGCTGTCCAAGAACACTTCGCCGGACCAGCAGAAGCTGCTCAGCGAGGAAATCCAGGAACGCGTCATCGCGATCTTCGAAGCCTGCAACTTCCAGGATCTCACCGGCCAGCGCATCAGCAAGGTGATGACCACGATGAAGTTCATCGAGAACCACATCAACGTCATGATGGACATCTGGGGTGGCGTCGACGCGCTGAAGGCGCACGCGACCCCGATCGTCGACACCCGTGAAGGCGACGCCAAGCTGCTCAACGGTCCGAAGCTCGACGGCGACGTCGGCCATGCCTCGCAAGACGACATCGACGCGCTGTTCGATTAAGGGTTCAGTTGGCGCCTACGCGGGCGTCATCCCGAGAATACGAAAACGCCGGCGCGAAGCCGGCGTTTTTTATTTATGGTTTAGAATGTCATTCCGGGGCGATGCGAAGCATCGAACCCGGAATCTCGAGATTCCCCGATGCGCAATTGCGCATCTGTGGTCTGGTCCTTTGGACCATCCCGGAATGACGGAGGGCTCAGGCGCGCGGCGCGCAGCGGACATAGACCATGTTGCCGTAACGGACCCCGGCATCCTTGTCGACAAAGCGGGTCACCAGAACGCGGCCGTCGAACGAGACGACCTCGCGGTCCTGCTCGCCCGGGGTCGGTCCGGCCGGGCCGATATAATTCTTGCCGCTCGGAGAGCCCTTGAGGCGCAGTTCCTGCGGGGTCGCCTGGTCGGCCAGATGCATGACCACGCCCCCGGAGGTGCCGGCGGTGATCACATAAGGCTGCCTGCACTGATCGCGGGCCATCTTTTCGGTGCGGGCCCGGTCGTTCGGATTCTGATACGAGGCGAGACCCCAGCGGCCGACGATCTCGTCGGAGCGGATCGTCGCCGGCATGTCGGGAGCCACACCCGGCTCGGGCGGAGGCGCGGAACTTGATGACAGCGACGGCAGGCTCATGCTGCTGCACGCTCCCAAGAGCATCGTGAGCGCTGAGGCGATCGCCAGATTGGCAACCACGCGCGCAGTACCGGACCCGATCATCGCATTCCCCCAAACAAGTTTTTTGGCCGCACCCGTCCTGCAGCCAACCGTAAAACACGTGCCGGAGCAATGACGTCCATCAAATTACGCCGTCGCTCCGATTTGGTTTCTCAGGGAGCATCCTATATTGGCCTCACCAAGGCCTTAACCTTTTTTGGGCCTTAACCCCCCTTGCTTGACAGGATCGGCGCCAAGCCATATTCCCCGGGCCACACATTAGCACTCAAACGCGACGATTGCTAAGGCAAGTAAGGAGTTTGGCCGTCCCGCCCGGGACGGTGTCGAATACCCGGCATTAGCAGCCATTTTGATGGCAATCAGACCTGAAACCAAGCCTTCCAAAGAGGAAACCTCATGGCCAAATCCAAATTCCGCCCACTGCATGACCGCGTCGTGGTCAAGCGTATCGACGCCGAAGAGAAGACCAAGGGCGGCATCATCATTCCCGACAGCGCCAAGGAAAAGCCCTCGCAGGGCGAAATCACGGCCGTCGGCCCGGGCGGCCGGGACGAGGCCGGCAAACTGATCCCGATCGACCTCAAGGTCGGCGACCGCGTGCTGTTCGGCAAATGGTCGGGCACCGAGGTCAAGCTCGACGGTGAGGAACTCCTCATCATGAAGGAATCCGACATCATGGGCGTGCTGGTTTAAGCACCGCCTCCCTCACCCTGAGGAGGCAGCGAAGCTGCCGTCTCGAAGGGCCGACATTCACAAACTCATCCTTCGAGACGCGGCCAAGTGGCCGCTCCTCAGGATGAGGGTTCATTTCCAGGAGTAAATCCAAATGGCTGCCAAAGACGTTAAATTCGCCGGAGACGCCCGCGATCGCATGCTGCGCGGCGTCGATATCCTCGCCAACGCCGTGAAGGTGACGCTCGGCCCGAAGGGCCGCAATGTCGTGATCGACAAGAGCTTCGGCGCCCCGCGCATCACCAAGGACGGCGTTACCGTCGCCAAGGAGATCGAACTCGAGGACAAGTTCGAGAACATGGGCGCGCAGATGCTGCGCGAAGTCGCCTCCAAGACCAACGACACCGCCGGCGACGGCACCACCACCGCAACCGTGCTCGCCCAGGCGATCGTGCGCGAAGGCGCCAAGTCGGTTGCCGCCGGCATGAACCCGATGGATCTGAAGCGCGGCATCGACATCGCGGTGCTGGCCGTGGTCAAGGACATCGAAAAGCGCGCCAAGCCGGTCGCCTCCTCCGCCGAAGTCGCCCAGGTCGGCACCATCTCGGCCAATGGCGATGCCGCCATCGGCAAGATGATCGCGCAGGCGATGCAGAAGGTCGGCAATGAAGGCGTCATTACCGTCGAGGAAAACAAGTCGCTCGAGACCGAAGTCGACATCGTCGAGGGCATGAAGTTCGACCGCGGCTATCTGTCGCCCTACTTCATCACCAACGCGGAAAAGATGACCGCCGAGCTCGAGGACGTCTACGTGCTGCTGCACGAGAAGAAGCTCTCCGGCCTGCAGGCGATGCTGCCGGTGCTGGAAGCCGTGGTGCAGTCCGGCCGCCCGCTCTTGATCATCGCCGAGGACGTCGAGGGTGAGGCGCTGGCGACGCTGGTGGTGAACCGTCTTCGTGGTGGACTGAAGGTCGCCGCCGTCAAGGCGCCGGGCTTCGGCGATCGCCGCAAGGCGATGCTGGAAGACATCGCAATCCTGACCGGCGGTCAGCTGATCTCCGATGAGCTCGGCATGAAGCTGGAAAGCGTCACCGTCAACATGCTCGGCCGCGCCAAGAAGGTGGTGATCGACAAGGAGAACACCACCATCGTCAACGGCGCCGGCAAGAAGCCGGCGATCGAAGCCCGCGTCAGCCAGATCAAGGCGCAGATCGAGGAAACCACCTCGGACTACGACCGCGAGAAGCTGCAGGAGCGCCTGGCCAAGCTCGCCGGCGGCGTCGCGGTGATCCGCGTCGGCGGTGCGACCGAGATCGAGGTCAAGGAGAAGAAGGACCGTGTCGAGGACGCGCTCAACGCAACCCGCGCGGCCGTGCAGGAAGGCATCGTGCCGGGCGGCGGCGTGGCGCTGCTGCGCGCCAAGAAGGCGGTCGGCCGCATCCAGCACGACAATTCCGACGTTCAGGCCGGCATCAACATCGTGCTGAAGGCGCTGGAAGCTCCGGTCCGCCAGATCTCGGAGAACGCCGGTGTCGAGGGCTCGATCGTGGTCGGCAAGATCCTCGAGAACAAGTCCGAAACCTTCGGCTTCGACGCCCAGACCGAGCAGTATGTCGACATGGTCGACAAGGGCATCATCGACCCGGCCAAAGTGGTGCGCACTGCCCTGCAGGACGCTTCCTCCGTCGCCGGCCTCCTGGTGACCACCGAGGCCATGGTCGCCGAACTGCCGAAGGAGCCGGCCGCGCCGATGCCCGGCGGCGGCGGCGGCATGGGTGGAATGGGCGGCATGGGCTTCTAAGCCAAGGATCCGCACGAACGCTTAAAGGGCTGCCAAATGGCAGCCCTTTTTTTGCGCCTGTCGATGCTATTGAAAAGTGCCGGGGCAGACGCCCTTGAGATCTTTCGGGAGAAAGTCCGCCAGCCTTCGAGTCCAGCTTCTTCCAAAGGCGGAGAACACGGGTGAGGCTTTGAGCGCATCGAGCAAGGCACAGGATGCAGCTTCGATCAGAAGGTCCGGATCGCCAACCGCATTGATCGACGCGACCGTGAAAGGGCCGAGCACACCATCGAGCGGAACGCTGACCTGGAAGCTGCCCTTTAGAGCGGTCTGAAAAGCCTTGGTTGCCTGAACTGGCCCTGACTGGACCAACATGTTCACATACGCGCCCCTGACGGCGGGATTCTTGATGGATCGTACGCCAGGACGCTGCAGAAAATTGTCCCTGTAAAAATCCATCACCTGAGTTCGCGTCAGGTTCTTGATCGTGTCGGCATCGGCGGGTTTCCCGGTAAAGGTCGACCATTGGGCGATCGTAATGCCTGCGTTGGTCGGGCCAGCCGGGTCCTGCGGCGAACTCGCGTAACCGCCTTCCCATTTCAGGATTCTTGAAAGAATGTCATCGTCGGACGCCACGGTTTCGGTCGACCTTGGTGTGGATGGCGGTACCGCAGGGGGGGCCGCCACCGGCTTTACCTTCGATCGTTCCTTGTCGATCTGATTGATGAGTATCGAAAGGACGGTCTCCTTGTAGGTTGCATACAAAGGCGGGACAGCGAGATACAGCGCCGCCGCGATTAAACCGACAAGCAGGATACCGGGCGGCGCCAAGGCGAGAAGGTTGATCAAGCGTGTGCGCCAGGACGGCTTTCGCTCATATGACGAATGGTTGACCTGATCCTGATCGAAGATCGGAAGCCAGTAGGTGCGGATGAACTCCTTATTGAAGAAGTCGGAGTGAGCGAAATCGTGGAACCGGTCCTCAATCAAGCCGCTCTGAAAGCCAAACGTTCCCGAAACGCCATATCCGAATGAGGAAATCTTCGCCAAAACCGGCCAAGCGTCCCTTGCGCCGGCGTCGTTGACGAATTTGCCGTGAATTTTTCGGCTGATGCTGTCGAAGTTGAAATTATTTGGCAGCACCGATCCACACAGAACAAGATGATGCAGGTCGATGTCCCTCGTTTGCCGAAGAAGCGTTGCAATGGTGTAGGTTCCGAAGCTGTGAGCTATGACCGAGATACGTACGCGCTTGTTCTTCTGATCGTATCTTGATTTGATGTCACGAATATCGTCGGCGATCTTCCGTGCCGGTCCAGATCGAAAAAAGGGAAAAACCAGTCGCAGGGCGCTGAAGTAATCGTAGCCAAGCGGCTTGACGACGGTGCCATCTATCTCGCCCAGGATAGGCTGCACCAGATCATACCAGAACGCGCGGGTGCGAATTCCATGAAGCAGAATGACGACGTCCACCACATCCGTGGCCGGATCCGACCTCTCCGGATTCGCGTCGCGGGCGGCTTGCGAAGGGCTCTGCGTTTGTTGCGACATGAGTGGCGATACCGACGGTGGACCAGTAAAGTTTGTAATTGTAGATGCCCGAGGCTGCAACCGGGTTTCACCCTGGTTCTGCCGTCCCGGCCCTCGCACGCCATGTTCGATGGGCGGCCTCGGCAGTTGCATCGTGGAAGTCGGGTCTACAATCCGGCCCGTTACCCCGGGCTCGGGGCGATCCGCCTCCGGGCGGCCTTCTTGTTTGGCGAAATGACATGAAGCTCGGTTCCGATGGAATCAGAACCAAGCTTCCTCTCTTTGTTTTGACGCGTTTTCCTGGCGCGAACCGGTACCCACTTCGCTCGAAAACGCTACTGAGGTTTGCTACTTACGACGGACGCTGATTCTCTCCCTTGAGGAATTCCAATGCGCGCACTCCTGCTCTGCCTGTTCGGTCTGGTGACGGCCTCGGACCTGGCTTTTGCCCAGATGAAGCTTCCCTCCAAGGCAGCACCAGCACCCGGCGGCAGCGAAGTCCGATACTTCACCTCGATCGACGGATTGATGAGCGGCAACGCCGACGTCGTCCTCAAGGAGATCCGCCAGGGCAAAACCGTCACCGCGGCCGTGCTCGACGTCTGCTACCCCGTCGAAAAAGGCTCCGACCGCAAGGACCGCTTCGTCGCCAACCTCACCGTCAGCGGCCAGAACCTGACCGGCTCGACGCAAAGCATCGGCGACAAGCTGCCGGTCACCGTGAACCTCGCGCGCAAGGCCAGCGCCGACGGCTTCGAATTCCGCGGCCGGATCACCATCGGTCAGGCGGTGACGGAAGTGGCCTCGACGGACAATTCCGATCTCAGCGAGAAGGAGTTTTTGGACAACCAGACCACCGATGACGGCATCACGTCGGCACCGAAGGATTTCACCGAGGTGTCGCCGGAATCCATCGGCGTGCGGGTAAAGCTGGATGCGGCGCTGGATTTCCTCAAGAGCCTGAAGGGCCAGGAGGTGGAGCTCGGCCTGAGCAGCCTCTCGATTTCCTGCGACGCGCTCCGCGCCGGCGAGCAGACCATCAATCTCACCGCCGATCCGGAGCGGTCAGCGGCCCTGATCGCTAAGGCCAGGTCGACACCAGGCGTGGTCACCGCGGGATGGACCACCGGCATCGTCGAGATGGACCGCACCATCCGTTTTGCCGCCGCCGACTGGCGCGATGGCGACAAGATCAACAAGGACAAGATCGCCGCCGCAGTATCCGCGGTGTTGACGAAGACGCTCGCGGCCAAGGCGGCGGGTGCGGCGTGGAACGCCAACACCGGCAAGCTGACACTGACCTTCAAGCGGCCGAGCGAGATCTACCCGGCGCTCGGCCTCACCGACAGCGTCGAGGTCACCGCGCTGGTCTCGCCCGACAAGCCCGGCGCATCGGACCGGCTGGTGCTGTGGATCTCGAGTCCGGTGACATCGACGATCGACGAAGGCGCAGGTCCCAAGCTGAACCTGTCCGAAGGCGCCGGCGGCGAGGAGGAAGGCGGCGAGCCGGAGGACGACAATGGTTCGGTCGAAGCCCTCGCCAGGGAGTTCAAAGGCCAACGCTGGGACGTCGACAAAGCGGCCTGGAAATAGCGGTTTTCCGGCCGTTCTCTTCTCGATTGGTTCTAATCGGCTTCTGGTCCTCTTCTAATCCTTGAGGCAGCCTCCCACGCACCGCTCCATGCCGCCAGCGCATTTGACATGCCGCAGCCGAGCGGCAATGAACAACCCGTCCGTCATGGGTTTCAGGATTCCAGGCTGAATGGCGCGTTATGATGTCGTAATTGTCGGCGCCGGCCTTGGCGGCCTCACGGCCGGAGCGATCCTGGCGCGCGCCGGCCGCAAGGTGCTGGTGGTCGAGCGCAGCAATTCCGTCGGCGGTGCGGCGTCGAGCTACAAATCCGGCGAGCTCTTTGTCGAGGGATCGCTGCACGAGACCAGCGACCCGCACGATCCGCGCGACCCCAAACATGACGTGCTGACGCGTGCCGGCGTGATCGACGCCGTCAAATGGATTCCGTCCGGCGCGTTTTACCAGGCGCGCGGCGGCCCGCTCGATCAGCCGTTCCTGATGCCCGACGATTTCGACGCCGCGCGCCGTGCCTTGACCGAGCGCTTCCCGGAGGCGCGCCGCGGCATCGAGCAGCTGCTCGGCGAGATGGCGCGGATCGCGTCCGCGATGGCCACGATCTCGCAAGGCAGGGAGGCGCTGAAAAATCCGCGGCAGGCGCTGCGCGCGCTGTCCGGCCTGATCCCGATCGTGCGCGACTGGCCGTTGTCGCTTTCGAAAAAGCTCGATCGCGTATTCGGCGACAATGAAGCCGTCAAATGCGCCCTCGCCGCCAACCTGTCCTATTTCCACGACGACCCCACCACGCTGTGGTGGATCTATTTCGCGATGGCGCAGGGCAGCTATCTGCAAAGCGGCGGCCGCTACGTGCAGGGCGGCTCGCAGCGGCTCTCCAGCGCGCTCGCCCGCGCCATCAAGGTGGCCGGCGGCGAAGTGCTGGTGCGCCGTGTCGTCAGCTCGATTGCGCTCGGCGACGGCGCCAAGTCCATCACCCACACCGCCAAGGACGGCAGCGATCCCAGGACCGTGCAATGCGCACAGATCATCGGTAACGCCGCGCCCGCGGCGCTCGAACCCCTGATGCAGGCGGACGCCGCCGAACAGCTGAACCAAAGTTATGCCCGGCAAGCGCCCTCGACCTCGCTGTTCGCGCTGACGCTGGGTCTAAAAAAACCGCCACGCGAATTCGGGATCGCCGCCTATTCCACGCAATTGCTGCCGCCCTGGATGAAGCGATTGACCGACTACGCGCAAGGCGCCGCGCTGATGGCGGAAGAGCCCGGCGAGCGCATGCCGCCGATGTCGGTGGTGGACTATGCCGCGATCGATTCCGGCGTGCCGGCGCCGCCCTATGTGCTCTCGATCCTCGGCCCCGATTTGTTGTCGAACTGGGACGCCGCCGACATGGACGCCTATCGCGAGAAGCGCGGGCGCTGGCAGGAGGCGATCGTGCGCTATCTCTCCTCGATCTATCCGGGGCTTTCGGAAGCCGTCGTCGCATCCTCGTTCAACAGCGCGCTGTCGGTGCGGCAATATCTCAACGCGCCCGACGGCGCGGTTTACGGATTTGCGCCGACCCCGCCGCCGACGATCTGGAGCAACCCGTTCCGCTCGCCGCGCACGGCGGTATCAGGCCTTTATCTGGCATCCGCCTATGCCGGTTTCGGCGGCTACACCGGCGTCGTGCAATCGGCCGGTGTCTGCGCCGACATGATTTTGCGCGAGACGTAATATCTTAAGAGCAATTTCTGTAAATCGGCAATTTATTGAGAGCGACCGATGCAGCGCTGTAGAGCGATCACCCGACTTGTCCGCGGTAGCTCAAGAGCGAAGGCGGAAGCCGTCGTCCGCCACTTCGTCTTTCGTTCTGACGAAACCACCGCCAGAGAACAAGCCAAGCAGTTTTTAGACGGTCACGACGCGGCACCGAAATAAAACGGCCCCAGCGCGGGGGAGTGACCGAGCCGGGGCCATCTTGGGGAACGTCGCGATCGGCGGCCGGCGCGGCGTTCGACTATAAACCGAGCACATACATCTCCGCCCCGCTGTGCAAAATTGCTCATTGACACTGATTCAAGTCGCAATGTCCCCAGCAATTCCGGAACCGTATACAACTTGAACGATTAGACCCGTATCGCCGCAATGCCTTTGGCAGTTACCGGTGACTGAGAGTGTTGTGCTCCCGCCTGATTGCAGCGCGGGAGCTTCATGCCGCAAAACATTTCCTCGACCACCCACAGACCCTTTCCAAATTTCCCGAACTGCTGGACGCCCATGAGGTTGGTGCGGGCAAAAATTGGCGGCGCAGCATTCCTGTGCGCGCACTGTGATCAGCACTACCATCTGCCCTACGTACTAAGGCTTCTCTTTCGCGACAAATTGCCCGAGACGGGCGGATAAATGATGGTGCGTATCAGCAGCAGAACATGGACATTGGCTCAAATCGAGCACCTGACGGCGCTTATCGCCGCCGGATCAACCGCTGAGGATGCGGCCCTTGTGCTGAGGCGCTCGGTAATGGTCATTCGAGCGAAGGCCCGAAATCTCGGGATTCCTTTCGCTAAATAAACGCCACCGCAAACGATGCCTCGGTTTTATTGGGTCGGGTCTTCGTATGAAGGCCTGGAATATACCGGCACGGTGCCAATCTCCCGTCCCGCATCATTGATTATCGCGATGCGCCGTTCAGGATCGTCCTCGGGCTTATCGAGTGAAACGCCTACGGCGAGCACCGTCGCCCTGATGATTGCAGCGGTATCGTCATCGCAAACAAAGCCTGATGAATCAAAAAGCCTGTGGCCGTTCTTAACATCAAAAAAGTAGCGGGGCATCGGCAACCTCCAGATTAGCAAGCGGCTGCAGACAGCATTGTTCCGATATCGGGCCGCGCCCCGGTCTGGGGAACGCCCCACAACTGAAAACGTTTGCTCGTATCACCGCATTTTGGGGCACCTACCGGTGAGAGAGTGCTTCAGACTCCCACCCATCACGGAGCGTGGCACATGACCAATCCAGCACAAAAATACCGGCTCAAGGCTTTAGCGTGCGAGAAGCTTGGGCGAGAGGCGACCGACCCTGATACTCGGGCCGCTTGGGCCGAGATTGCAATTGAATGGCACGCCCTCGCCAGCCGAACGAGTTCGGGGGAATCGCGTTAAGAAATAAAGCAAGGTCAGCGCCTCAATTGGCCCAATAGCTTTATGAGAGGCTGCCCCAGGTGGCGGCCTCTTTCATTTTCCACCATCGCGCTGCGACGGTGCCGGTGATCTTGCTGCCGGTGCTGATTGCGCCTTTGGTCCGCGCGTCGCTATCCCCGCGCGGCCTGTGCACTCCAATTTGCTGCACTTGCCCTGGACCGGACGGCGGACGTGAAGAAGTTGGCAGCACGCCTACCTGAGCCGTAACGGACTCCGGCCAATATTCTTGGATGTGAGCTGTTTTGACCAGCGGTTTGGTATTGCGACGCGGCATGATGGTTTACCGGCGACTGAGAACGTTGCACTTCCGCCGGATGCAGGGACGCATCACATGCCCCAACCTCACGCCCGTGCAGAACCGTCGCTAATTCCTATCGAGCGGCCCCGCTGCCCAAAGTGCTCCAACCGAATGATGTTGGCCAGAATCAGCCCGGCCTCCGAGAGCTACGACAGCCGGACCTTTGAGTGCACCAAGTGCGATCACACGCAGACGCGCACCGTCGCGCGCGATCCGATGAAGTCGGAGACGGCAGGCTGGCAATACAGCGAACTGAAGGCTCCGGAGTAAAGCCATGCAGCGCCACGAGTTCGATTACAGCACGACACTTGAAGAACGCCTGATCGATCTGGCTCGCAAAGTTCGAGCGGACATGGAAACGCTTCCGCCTTGCAAGCGACGCGACGATCTAATTCAGCAGCTCCGGGAGGTAGAGGCGGGCGTTGAATTGAACCCGTTTCGTTGACCGACGCATTGGCCCCGCCAGACGAATCACCTTCGCTCGCCTGTGAGCAATGCGGCGAGCCTATGAAGCATTTGACTGATCTTCGCGGCCTCGGACCCCATCCAGCCGCGAGGATATTCCGCTGCTATGGCTGCAACAACGTCAGTTCCGAACCCGGATAGGCGGCCTCAGTTGGCGGCCTCTTCGGGCAAGCGCCGGAGCGGAAGTTCCAGCTTCGACCCGGCTTGTTTCTATGGTACCATGGTTTATGGCAAAGACAGGCGTGGTACCAAAGAAAAAACGGGGGCCGCCGCCGACTGGCAAGGGCATTCAAGTTGGCGAGCGCTGGCACCCTTCCGAACTGGTCGCAATTGATGCCTGGATTGCATCGTCATCTGACAAAACGCTGACCCGAGCGCACGCCATCCGCCGCCTGGTGGCACTGGGCCTAAAGGCGAAGGCGAAATAGGAATCGACAACACTCCGAGGGCAACATGATTTCAGTTTTGATTGGGGTCTTAATTATCGTCGTCGTCGGCGCAATCTGCTTTTGGGCGATCGACAAGTTCGCTACCGACGGCCGACTGGCAAATCTGCTCAAGTTGCTCGTGGTGCTCGTTTGCCTCGGCGCGATTGTGCAACGAGTGCTGCCGCTGACCTATTAGCAATGCCCAGAGCTTGTAGAGTTGGGGCCGAAGGCGAAGGGGAAATGAATGCCGGCGCGGCCTAGTCACATTCCGCACGCCACGGAGCGCACCGCGTTACAAAAGATGAGCCCTACGCGCGGGCTTCGGCCAGAACAGATGCATCCGGCAGGAAAGCAAGTTATTGCGGGAATGTTCGCGAAAGGCTGGATTGAAAAACAACCAGACGGCCGATCGTACTGCATCACGCCGGCAGGCGACGAGGCTTTAAGAGCCATCATCCCTGGACCGTAGGCGGATTAGCCGGAGGCGCAATCCGCTTATCTTGGTTCGGACGGCGGATTACGCTGTCGCTAATCCGCCCTGCGCGCTGTTGAAGGCCGCAACTGCAGCCTCGGCCAAGGTGACCTGGCTGACAAAGTCGATGTCCGAGAAGAACTCCAATTCCTGTTCGGAAAATGGCGTCTTACCGAAAAGAAATGGCGGCGGAGAGACTCGGCGCTGGCACGGCTGACGGCTTGTTCGAGGCCGCTCCGATCCTCGTGCCTGAGTGCGCGGATTTCAACGCGGCGTCCATCGCGCAGTGTCTCAATCGCTGAAAATCTAGCTACTTCCGACATAGGTGAGCGCCTTCACGCGACACGCCCAGGTGAGACGGCCGTGAAATTCAGCCGCCGGTCGGACCGCTTTCAGAATTGGCTCGCTTGACCATTACTCAACTCAGTAAAACGGCAGACTAACACTGCTTCGCATTCATGGAGCGCAACGAAAGTACTCTGTCTTGAGTTCCGGCATTCCAGGGAAAAGACGGGTTATCTGGTTTTCATTGTCAATCTTGAGGCTGAATTGAACCGTGGCGAGCGCGACATCGGTCGAACAATTGGCAATGAGGTGCAACACGTCACCGTCTTCTTTCTGTGTCTTGATCTGGCAAGTCGCGATTTTTCCTCGGAGCCTGTTTTTCTCATAGATAAATCCGCTGCCATACACATCCGCGTCCCTGGCGAAGGTGAGTTTGGCGCCACCCCCTGTAAAGATCTTCTTGCACGCCCCAGCATTGGTCACCCAGGCCCCGGTCAGATCCCTTGACTGCGCTGCAGATGAAACAATTAGCGGCCCTATCAAAACGGCAAATATCCCGATCGCGAGACGAATACGATACGTCGGGCCAAGCCTTATGCTCCGAACCGCTTCAGCCATGTCGGATCCTCCGTTGTTGTCGTTTACGGGATGCACCAAGCTCCAAGGGAGATCTCGTTCCGCGACCGATGAATCGGATTCGATCATGAATGCTCTGCTTTATGAGCGACGGGGCACAATCGGAGCGGCGCCGACGCGTATCGCCAAATGAGACCATACGTTCATCAATCTGCCGCCGGCACGATTCTCAGAGAACCACGAAGCGGCTTGCCGGGGGTAACCTTGCGTTTCGGCAATTTGACATCCCCTCGGGGCACTTTCTTGTAGGGAATGCTGGAGAGCAGGTGCGAGATGATGTTGAGTCGCGCCTGCCTCTTGTTGTCGGATCGCGCGATAAACCATGGCGCCCACGCGGTGTCGGTCGCCCGGAACATGTCGTCTCGACATCGCGTGTAATCATCCCATCGCGTATAGGAATCCAAATCCATCTGGGACAGCTTCCAGATCTTTCGCTTGTCGTCGATTCGCGCTGCGAGCCGGTTGGTTTGCTCCTCCGGACTGACCTCAAGCCAGTACTTGAAAAGTATGATTCCCGATTCGACCATGGCCTTTTCGACGTTAGGGACCACCCTCAGGAAACCCTTGGCCTGATCCTCCGTGCAAAAACCCATGACCCGTTCGACCCCGGCGCGATTGTACCAGCTGCGATCGAAGATCACGATCTCTCCGGCGGAAGGAAAATGCGGCACGTAGCGCTGGACGTACATTTGCGACTTCTCGCGTTCCGTCGGAGCGGCCATGGCAATGACGCGGAAAACGCGCGGGCTGACCCTTTCGGTGATGGCCTTGATGACACCACCCTTGCCGGCGCCGTCTCGTCCCTCAAAGACCACGCACACCTTCTTGCCCTCGTGCTTCACCCATTCCTGAAGCTTGACGAGTTCGACGTGCAGCTTGCGCAACTTCTCCTCGTACTCCTTGCGCTTGAGCACCGGAGCGCTGGTCTCCTCGCTTTTGCGGTTCTTCCTGGCTACCTGGTTCATATTTCGGTCCCCCCAGCTGTCACCGCTTCGCTTCTTCCCAGGTCAGGAAGAAGCCGACATCTCCCGGCAGGCCCGCCGGCCAATCCACGATCATTGCCTTCAGGCCATAGCCTTGGGGCTGCAGGTGGTCGCGCCAGAACTCGAAGGCTTGAAGAGGTCTCCCAAGCAAGGTGGTCGGCCATCCCTTTTCCAGATTGTTGAGCGCGCGCCCCTTGTCCGAGCACAGCGCATTCGGGAAGCGCATGACCAGAACTTCCTTGTTACCCTTTAATGCAGCGGCCCTCAGTTGGCCGAGCACCCGCCGCTTTACCTCGGCAATCTTTTCAGGCGTGACCGCGACTGGTTCCATCAACGACCTGATGAGCTCCGCGCGCGCCTTGGCGGCCATATCACCGACGTCTTTCGACGCCTTGGCCATCTCGGTCTTCATCACGTAGTTGCGCAACTCCGCGGCCGACATGAAGGATTCGTCTCCAAGCTCTTGAGCGGAATCCGAGCTACCCTGTTGGATCGTTGACTGTGACATGTCGAACTCCTTTGGTTGAGGAGCAGGATGGTGTCCTGCATGCGCTACAATCGCTATCTCAGGCACTTCATCAGTGTGGCGGTATTTGTCGGCGCATTCTTTGCGCGCCCCCGTGGTATGTTCGCCAACCTCTTTGTGAAATCGAGCTTGGTCGGCTATGGCTTAGTCAATCGAACAATCTCGGGGCCACGTGGAGCTAAATCCCAATCGATCATTCGGTCAATCGATGAAACCTGCTGCGGCGCAGCGTCAAACTCCTTCCAGACCATCGCCACCGGCAATGCAGCGGTTATGTCTCGCGTGACGGAATGTTCGCTGGGGACGAATGCGCCTGACTATGCAAAAACGGACATGCGCCGGGCTTGCTGCGCAGGTCCGTTCTTGCACAGACAAGCCCCCAAGCTTTCCTAAAACTTGGGCGAAAGCTGAGGCTTTCCTTGCGCTCGTTTAGCCTTCTGGCTTGCCGCTGATCAGCCACAAGACTCAGAAAACTCATTTGGACGGATTGCCACGATGGAGTAGCCTGCACCTATTGGCCCGACCGACCTTCGTCGAGCCAGGGCACACGATGGTGCTTGACTTGCCGGCTTCCCACTTCCTGGAGAAAGCTGCGACCCATGATTGCCCAACTGACAAAATACGAACGGCAGCTTGCGCTGATAATTCTAGTTGCGGTGTCGGTGTGCGGATTGGCGATGGTAGCCGTCGCGCAGGACAACGTGCTGGGCGTTCATGGCGCCATCGTGCTGCTGGCGGGCATATTGGGAGCGTTCGGCGTCATTTCCAGCTATTACGACCCGGAGCCCGGCGACGACCGGCTGGAGCGCTATTTCGACGATCCCAGCCGGATGGGCATTATCCTCGCGATGGTCTGGCTCGTGCCGGCACTTTTTGTCGGCGACTGGATCGCATGGCAACTCGCCTACCCGGACCTGACGTTTGATGCAGCCTGGTCGAGCTTCGGACGCCTCCGCCCCGTGCACACCTCCGGCGTGATCTTCGGCTTCGGCGGCAACGCCCTGATCGCAACCTCGTTCTATGTCCTGCAGCGAACCACGCGCGCGCGCCTGCCCGACCAGTTGAGCCCGTGGTTCGTGCTGCTCGGCTACAATCTGTTCTGCGTCATCGCCGCAACCGGCTACCTGATGGGCGTCACGCAGTCGAAGGAATATGCCGAACCGGAATGGTATGCGGACATCTGGCTGGTGATCGTCTGGGTCACCTACTTCATCATCTATTTGCGAACGCTGGTTCGCCGCAAAGAGCCGCATATCTACGTGTCGAACTGGTACTACATGGCCTTCATTCTGGTCGTGGCAATCCTGCACATCGTCAACAATCTGGCGATTCCGGTGTCACTTGGTCATGCCAAGAGCTACTCGGCATTCTCCGGCGTGCAGGATGCGATGACGCAGTGGTGGTACGGCCACAACGCCGTTGCGTTCTTCCTGACCGCCGGTTTCCTCGGCATGATGTACTACTACCTGCCGGTCCGCGCCGGCCGCCCGATCTTCTCCTATCGGCTGTCGATCATCAGCTTCTGGGGCATCACCTTCATGTACATGTGGGCGGGCTCGCATCATCTGCATTACACGGCGTTGCCGCAGTGGGTGCAGACGCTCGGCATGACGTTCTCGGTCATGCTGCTGGTGCCGTCATGGGCCTCGGCCGGCAACGCGCTGCTCACGCTGAACGGTGCCTGGCACAAGGTCCGCGACGACGCGACCTTGCGCTTCATGATGGTCGCGGCGGTGTTTTACGGATTGGTCACCTTTGAAGGCTCGTTCATGGCCATCCGTTCGGTGAACTCGCTGTCGCACTATACGGACTGGACCGTCGGGCACGTCCATGTGGGCGCCCTCGGCTGGGTCGCGATGATCACGTTCGGCGCCATCTATGCCTCGGTGCCGTGGCTCTGGAAGCGCGAGCGGATGTATTCCGCCAGGCTGGTGGAAGTGCACTTCTGGCTCGCACTCGCTGGTACGGTAATCTACGTCTTTGCGATGTGGAATTCCGGCATCATCCAGGGGCTGATGTGGCGGACTTACAATGAAAGCGGAACGCTCGCCTATTCCTTCGTCGAATCCGTGGTTGCGATGCATCCCTACTATATCGCGCGCGCCATCGGCGGCCTCTTCTTCCTGATCGGCGCGCTGGTCGCCTGCTACAACATCTGGATGACCATACGAACCGTGGATCAGCCGGCCGACCAAAGGCTGGCCGATCGCCCCGTTCCCGCGCTCGCAGGCGCTACCGCGCCTCAACCGGCGGAGTGAACGCACATGTTCAACCTGCATTACCGGCTTGAGCGCAAGACCATCGGCTTTCTGCTCGCCATCATCGTTGCGGCCAGCATCGGCGGCGCGGTCGAGATCATTCCGCTGTTCACGATCCATCAGACCGTCGAGGACGCGCCGAACATGCGGGTCTACACCCCGCTCGAAATCGCAGGCCGCAACATCTACATCCGCGAAGGCTGTTATGCCTGCCATTCCCAGATGATCCGGACCTTGCGCGACGAGGTTGAGCGCTACGGCCCGTATTCGCTCGCCGTCGAATCCAAATATGATCACCCGATGCTCTGGGGATCGAAGCGGACCGGTCCCGACCTGGCGCGCATGGGCAACAAATATTCGGACGAATGGCACGTGCGGCATCTCAACAACCCGCGCGACGTGGTTCCTCAATCAGTAATGCCGCATTATTCATGGCTCGGGCGCACAGAACTGCGGAGCGATGACCTCGGCGCGCACCTGGCGGCATTGCGCAAGGTCGGCGTCCCCTATACCGACGAGATGATCGCCAATGCGAGGTTGGATGCCTACGGTCAGGCGGCGCCCGATACGCCTTACGCGGAAGGGGTCACCAAGCGATATGGCGCGGCGACGAATGTAAGGGCCTTCGACGGCAAACCGGGCAATCTTACCGAACTCGATGCCCTGGTCGCCTATCTGCAGATTCTCGGCAAGCTGACCGATGCTGCGCATAAGCCGGTCGCCGCGGCGGGAGGTTGATCATGGACAATGACTTTGTGGTTTGGTTCTCGAAATCGTTCGGCCTGTTCTATCTGATCGCGCTCTCGATCGGCGTGCTGGTCTATGCGTTCTGGCCGTCGAACAAAAAGCATTTCGACGAGGCCGCGCAATCGATCCTCGACCATGAGGACAAGCCGCACAGGGATCAGCCATGGCGGTAGAAGAACGCGATCCATACACCGGCTACATGACGACCGGTCATGAGTGGAACGGCATCAAGGAATTGAACACGCCGGTGCCGCGACCGGTCTATTTCTTTTTGATCGTGACGGCGTTGTTCGCCGTCGGCTACTGGGTGCTGATGCCGGCGTGGCCGCTCGGTGTGACCTACACTAAGGGCCTGCTCGGCATTGACCAGCGCAACGTCGTCACGGAGAGCGTGAAGCAGGCCGCTATCGAACGCGGCGCCTGGACCAGGCGCGTCGAGGCTGAAAGCTTCAAGGAGATCCAGGCCGATCCACAATTGATGGAACGGGTGCGGCAGACCGGCCGGACGCTGTTCGGCGACAATTGCGCGCCGTGCCACGGATCGAACGCACGGGGCGGCCACGGATTTCCGAACCTGACGACGGCGTCATGGCTTTGGGGCGGCGATCCCGAAAGCATCTCCGAAACCATCCGCGTCGGTATCAATTCGACACATCCGCAGACCAGGACGTCGCAAATGATGGCGTTCGGGCGCGATCAGATGCTCAAAAAGGACGAAGTCGAAAACGTCGTGAACTATGTGCGCAGTCTTTCCGATCCGGCTGTCGCAAAGGACGTGCCCGCGGCGAAGATCGACGCCGGCAAGGCCGTCTTCGCCGCCAATTGCGTCGCCTGCCACGGCGACGACGCCAAGGGCAAGGCTGATCTCGGTGGACCTGATCTGACCGATCGGCTCTGGATCTACGGTGGCGACGCGGAATCGATCTACACGACGGTGTGGAGCGGCCGGCAAGGCCAGATGCCAGGCTGGGAGGGAAGACTTTCGCCGCTCGACCGCAAGATTCTCACGCTTTACCTGTTCGATCTTCGTCGGGAGCAGCGATGAGCGACAGCGGCGCAGCGACGGCGCAGTTCAGGACAAAGGCCGTTGTTTGGGCCGCGGTCGGTGCCGGGCTGCTATTGGTGCTGATCGCCAACTCGCACCTGGTCTATATGGCGGTCACATCGCAACCGGAGTGCGTTGCGCATGTCCGCCAGGGCGAAGGCAGCCCTGGGGACGGAAAATTCAGCGCGGCAAAGTCGTCATGCACACCGCGGTGAGAATGCAGGGAGATCGGCGATGATTTCGATCCCGGACGTTGTTCCGCCGCTGCCGCAAGCGCAAACCTGGAAGCGCAACGTCGCCCCCGCAGCCGCTTTGGGCTGGCTCTCGGCCGGCTGGCGCGATTTCAAGATCAATCCGGCGGCCAGCATCAGTTACGGGGTGCTGGTATTTCTGGTGTCGGTCGTCACCGTCGTCGGCCTGTTTGCCCTGCGCCTCGACTATATCCTGCTTCCTGCGTTTGCCGGCTTCATGGTGGCTGGGCCGATCATTGGAATCGGACTTTACGAAAAGAGCCGGCGCATCGAGGAAGGCAGGCCCGTCAGCCTGTGGAACATGATCTTCGTCAGGCCGGATTCAGGCGGTCAGATTCTGTTCGCAGGCGTGCTGCTTCTTGGGCTGACGCTATTGTGGATGCGCGCGGCGGTCATCCTTTATGCGCTGTTTTTCGGCCTGCGTCCTTTTCCCGGCCTCGACCATATCATCCCGATGCTGTTCACGACGGAGATCGGTTGGGCGATGCTGGTGGTCGGCGGCGCGGTGGGCGGCCTGTTTGCGGCCTTCGCATTCGCCATCAGCGCCTTCTCGATTCCGATGCTGCTGAGCGAGCGCACCGATGCGCTGACCGCCATGGGCACCAGCATGGCGCTGGTCTGGAACAATCTTCCGGTCATGCTGACCTGGGCGGCGATCATGCTTGCGTTGATTTTTGTCGGCATCGTCACCGGCCTGTTGGGAATGATCGTCGTTTTCCCGGTGCTGGGACACGGAAGCTGGCACGCCTATCGAACGATGCGGTCCCGAGCATAACGAGACGGTTGGAGTTCCTGCGATGGGTTGCTGCGCACCGGGAGCCGAATCGGCATTGCTTGCTCGGGATGCGGCCGGGACCGACGAGGAAGTCCTGCTCGCGAGCCGCATCGTGGCCGATGGCGTGCGCCAGACTGATCTGTCGGTGCCCACGGTGCATTGCGGGGCATGCATCCGGACCATCGAAAAGGCACTCGGCGGGCTTGCCGGCGTGGAAAGCGCCCGCGTCAACCTCTCGACCAGGCGCGTGACCGTCAGATGGCACTCCGAAAGCGCTCCGCCGCCTTTCCTCGAAACGCTCAAGCAGGCCGGTTTTGAAGCCCATTTGTTCGACATCGAGTCGGATGACGGGAACGGTGAGCTGTCGGAATTGATCCGCGCGCTGGCGGTCGCGGGATTCGCTGCCAGCAACATCATGTTGCTTTCCATCTCGGTCTGGTCGGGCGCTGAGTCCGAGACACGCGACCTGTTTCACTGGCTGTCGGCCATCATCGCGCTACCCGCGCTGGCATATTCCGGCCGGATATTTTTCCGTTCCGCATGGCAGGCTCTACGGCATCGGCGCACCAATATGGATGTACCGATCTCCATCGGTGTGCTGCTCGCCTTCGGCATGAGCCTTTACGACACCACGCAGCATGGGCCGCACGCCTATTTCGATGCGTCAATCTCGCTGCTGTTCTTCCTGCTGATCGGCCGCACGCTCGATCACATGATGCGCGAACGGGCCCGGCTGGCCGTGAAGGGACTGGCGCAACTCGCGGCACGTGGCGCGCGGGTGCTGCAAGCGGACGGCAAGCAGGTCTATCTTCCGGTGAACGAAATCCAGACCGGCATGACCATCATGCTGGCGGCAGGCGAACGTGTGCCGGTCGACGCAACCGTTACCAAGGGAACGTCCGAACTGGATGCTTCGCTGGTCTCCGGAGAGCAGACACCGGAGCCGGCGAAAATTGGATCCCTGCTGCGCGCGGGCACCTTGAACCTGACAGGGCCGCTGACCATCGTCGCGACGGCGACGCCGGACAATTCCTTCCTGGGCGAGATGGTGCGGATGATGGAGGCCGCCGAACAGGGTCGCTCGGCCTATCGCCGCATCGCCGACCGTGCCGCCAGTCTGTACGCGCCGATCGTCCATCTCACGGCGCTGTTCGCGCTTGCCGGCTGGCTCCTCGCAACCGGCGATATCCACCGCGCGCTGACGATCGCCATTGCGGTTCTGATCATTACCTGTCCTTGCGCGCTTGGCCTCGCGGTACCCATGGTGCAGGTCGTCGCGGCCCGGCGGCTGTTCGAGAGCGGCATCATGGTGAAGGACGGCGGCGCCCTTGAGCGCCTTGCCGAAATCGACACGGTCGTGTTTGACAAGACCGGAACGCTGACGCTGGGCCGTCCTCGCCTGCTCGGATCTGACAGCATGGACCGGCAGGCAACCGGGATTGCGGCTGCACTGGCCAGTCACTCCCGCCACCCCTATTCGCGCGCGCTGGTCGAAGCCGCCGCCGATCTTCCGCCGTCTCGCATCGTATTCGACGAAGTCTCCGAGCACCCCGGATTCGGTCTTGAGGCGCGCTCCGGCATTATCACTTACCGGCTCGGCCGGCCGGAATGGGCAGTTGCGAGCCCGGACAACGCCGGGCGGACGTCAGGTGATGAGTCCGTCGTGCTTTCCAAAGACGGAACCCGCCTGGCCGAATTTCGTTTCGAGGATTTTTTGCGCGCGGATGCATCGACGGCGGTGACCGAACTGAAGCACGCCGGCATGCTGGTCCAGGTGGTTTCCGGCGATCGTGAAGCCGCGGTAGCGCCAATGGCCCGACAACTCGATGTTCCCTGCTTCGCTGCGGTGTTGCCCGCCGGAAAGATCGCGCACATCGCAGCGCTTGAAGCCTCGGGCCGGAAGACTCTCATGGTCGGTGACGGCTTGAACGATACGCCGGCGTTGGTGGCCGCGCATGCCTCGATGGCGCCGGCTACCGCGGCGGATATCGGACGTAACGCAGCCGATCTGGTGTTCTTGCGCGAGAGCCTGTCCGCCGTGCCTCAGGCTATTTCCGTCGCACGCAATTCCAGACGGCTCGTTCGGCAAAACTTCGCCCTGGCGATCGCCTATAATCTGGTCGCGGTCCCCGTCGCCATCATGGGCTATGTGACGCCGCTGGTCGCAGCCGTGGCAATGTCTGCATCGTCGATGCTGGTGGTCGCCAACGCGCTACGCCTCAGGAGGGCGCGAAAGATCGCGCCACGCGCTGGTGCGGATGCACAACTTTCGGCCAAGGCCATGATGGAGGCGGCCGAATGAAGGATTATTTCTATCTGATACCGATCGCGCTCGGGATCGGCCTGACCGCACTGGCGGCCTTCATGTGGTCGCTCAAAAACGGGCAGTACGACGATCTCGAGGGGGCCGCCGAGCGGATTTTGCATGACGAGACCGACCGCCCGTCCGAACATCCGTGACGATTCGCTCTCTCGTGGACGGCGGCGACAGCCGGCGTGACCCGGACGCGGAGCTGCGCTACCTTCCCCGGCAACAAGATCAACAACAAGAGGAAATGCCAAAGTGTATGACACGATCATCGTAGGCGGCGGTTCGGCTGGTTCGGTCATGGCGCATCGGCTGTCGGCCAAAAGCGCCAACAAGGTTTTGCTGTGCGAGGCCGGCCAGGACACGCCGCCCGGCAACGAGCCGGCCGAGATTCGGGATAGCTATCCCGGCACCGCCTATTTCGATCCGCGCTTCCACTGGACCGAGCTCAAGGTCACGACGCAGATCGTCAGCCACAACAATCCCAACGAGGGACGGCCTCCCCTGCGCAAATACGAGCAGGCGCGGGTGCTGGGCGGCGGCTCCTCGATCAACGGCCAGATGGCCAACCGCGGCGCGCCGACCGACTACGATGAATGGGAAGCGCGGGGCGCCACCGGCTGGAACTGGAAGGACGTGCTGCCCTACTTCAAGAAGGTCGAGCGCGACCTTGATTTCGACGGGCCGTTCCATGGCAAGGATGGTCGTATCCCGGTGCGCCGGATCCCGCGGGAGCACTGGACGAAGCATTCGCAGGCTTTCGCTGACGCCTTCCAGCAGGCCGGCCATCAATTCCTGCCGGACCAGAACGGCGAGTTCGTCGACGGCTATTTCCCGGTGACGCATTCCAATCAGGCCGAGCAACGCGTCTCGGCCGCGATGGGCTACCTCGACCGCGAAACGCGCAAGCGCGCCAATCTCACGATCTCCACCAACACGCAGGTCAGGGAATTGCTGTTCGAAGGCACGCAGTGCGTCGGCGTCAAGGCCGTCGTCGACGGCAAGGAGCAGGAATTCCGCGGCCGCGAGATCATTCTCTGCAGCGGCGCCATCCATTCGCCGGCGCATCTGCTGCGCGCCGGCATCGGTCCGGTCGGTCACCTCAAGGACATGGGCATTCCCGTGCTGATGGGGCTTGAAGGTGTCGGCCAGCGCCTGATGGATCATCCCTCGATTTCGCTATCCTCCTTTGTCCGCCGCGGCGCGCGCATGAACGGGCATACCAGGCGTCACATGCAGGTCGGTTTGCGTTATTCGTCCGGACTGCCCGGCGTGCCGCAGGGCGACATGTTCGTCGTGGTGCTCAGCAAATCGGCCTGGCATGCGGTCGGCGAGCAAATCGGCTCGGCGCTGACCTTCGTCAACAAGACCTATTCCGAAACCGGACAGGTCAAGCTCGCCTCGCGCGACCCGGCGGCTGAACCGATCGTCGAGTTCAACCTGTTGTCCGACCGGCGCGACCTCGATCGCCTGATGAGCGGTTTCCGCAAGATGGCGGCGGTGCAAATGAGTGACGCCGTCAGGGCGGTCACCGACAAGCCCTTCCCTGCCTCCTATACCGACCGCGTGCGCAAGATCGGCGTGGTCAACAACAAGAACAGGATCCTCACCAAGATCGCCGCCACCCTGATGGACGGTCCGGCGGCGCTGCGCCATTACATGATCGACAATTTCGTGGTCGAAGGTTTTTCGTTCGACGACGTGATCAACGACGACGAGGCGCTGGAGAGCTTCGTGCGCAAGGGGACCATCGGCGTGTGGCACGCCTCGTGCTCGTGCCGGATGGGCCGGCCGGAGGACCCGATGTCGGTCGTCGACACCGAGGGCCGCGTCAAGGGCGTGCAGGGCCTGCGCGTGGTCGACGCCTCGATCTTCCCGGTCGTGCCCTGCGCCAACACCAATTTTCCGGTCCTGATGTCGGCGGAGAAGATTGCGGCCTCGATGCAGTGATTTGAATTTCAAACAGCTTGGTCGTCATTGCGAGCGCAGCGAAGCAATGCTTTGCTTTATTGATGCCGCGCGATGGATTGCTTCGCTTCGCTCGCAATGACGGCGCCCAAATTCCAGATACGAGTTCGCGATCCCGCGGCGCGATGCGCCCGAGTGGTTGATGCTGTTTCTCCCCAAAACAAGGGAGCAGGGAATGCCGGATGCGCGCTGCACCCGCGGTCTCATGTGCGAATAGTGCAAAGAACACTGCACATGAGCATACAGGGCAGTGGAGAACATCCGACATTCCCTGCGCAATGGCTTTACGGCTTATAACGCGCTCTCCCCGGTGAGACGGCCTCTATTGC